>JALZJN010000188.1 GCA_030859735.1 Actinomycetota bacterium | reverse complement strand
AAGGATGTCGCCTCGACCATGACGTGCTGGTTGAGGATGCCGCGGCGCAGCGACTGGAAGGCCATCACGAAGATGTGCCACGCGAGCCCGAAGACCGTGACCACGGCGAACGCTCCAAGGACCCACGAAAGCCACTTCCAGCCGGTGCGGCCGAACAGTTCGATCAGCATCAGTGTGATGGTGACGACGCTCAGCCCGCTCGCGGCGACGAGTCGGTTTCGTTCCCTGACGAGGTCCGCTTCTTCTTCTTCGAAGCTGCGCGTCTTTCTCGGGTCTGAGACCGTGTAGCCGATTTCCTTAAGGGTCTGGAGTAGCTCCTCGGGGCGCGTCAGGGTGGGGTCGTATTCGATGAGGGCCTGCTCGTGGGTGAGGCTCACCGAGACCTTGTCGACGCCAGCGTGCTGCGCGATCGCCTTTTCGATAGTGCCGGTGCACAGTGAGCAGTGAAGGCCTCCGATCCTGGCCCGGATGCGCTCCCGCCCTTCGGTCGCCGAGGGTTCGACGTCCCAATAGGTCGTACCAGAAGTCTCAGTCGTCGTCTGTGCGCTCACTTCGCCACCTCATAGCCGGTCTTTTCAATGAGCGATCGCACTGCGTCTTCATCGACCTTGCCTCGGTCGAACGAGACCTCCACTTTCTGGGCCATGAAGTCGGCCTTGACCCGCCTGACGCCTTCAAGCTGCTTGAGCGCGCTCTCGATGCGATTGGCGCATCCCCCGCAGTGCATCCCCGGAACGTGCAGGGTCGTCTGCTCCATCTCCGTGCCTCGCTTTCTGTTGTTTCCCTGTCGTTATCAACGCCGGGAACACCGTAAACCTTCCAGTCGGATGGAAGGTCAAGCAGACCGAGCCCGGCGTGTCGGCCCCGCTGCGGGGGTCTCTGTGCGGAAGACGGTCAGGGCCGCCTCCGTCGCAAGGACCGCGATCGAACCAAGTCAAGTCAGAGCCGCGGCTTAACCAATCTACGATTCGGTGAGAGAGCCCATCAGGTGGTCGCCATGAGCTTTGGCTGTCTCTTCGCCCTGGCGCTCATGGGCACGCTTAAGAATCCCTCGATCACTAGCTGCCGCGAATCGCAGTGATGCCGGTGCCCATGTTGCGTAATCGTGCCAAGTAATCTTGCCAAGGATTTGAGCCCGCCATGGCTCCGGGCGAAATCTCCGACGACACGATTTCGACACGCGCGCGACGCAAAACAATGAAAAGCGAGGGCAAGCTTTGCAAATCCAGATAGATGCCTTGACCTGCGACGATGCATCGTTTTGCACGACCTTGAGAAGAGTCGAAAGCCTCCGCGCAACGGTCTCTTAATCCGTAGGTTCAGGGTTCGATTCCCTGGCGGCCCACCTCCCATAAGACCTGGTCAGAGTGGGTTTTCGGTTGCGCGGGAAGGGTCGAGATCTGAGCTACTACCAGGAAAAAACCATGCAGTTGACGGAGGGTCGAGTTTTCGAGCTGGTCGGCAATGTTCGTCGACCACGTCGCAGCCAACGCGAGACCGCGGCATCGCGAGCCCCAGGATGAGTCAGAAGGACCGTGTCGTTGGTCAGGCCTTCGGGGACGAAATGTTGCCACCGGACCACGCATCTGCGCTGCGTGCGGCTGTCCACGAGCTAATCGACGAGTTCTGTGAAGATGTCGCGGCCCTCCTCGAGGCACCGGAAAAGGTTGAAGAAACGTCAATGAGCCAGTACCTGCCTCGCTGCTACCGGGGGAGATACAGTCCCCTGTTTGCAAAGCAATTTCTGATGGCCACTGCCACCGTCGCCTGGAAGCTGGCACAACCCCAGTGGCATCCTTTGGCGTGAATCGCGGAAGAGCTTGCACTGAATGCAGTGGTCCGAAAGGCGGAGGCTCTCTTGGAGGCACAAGAAAAGAAACCCGATTTCATACTGTTCGAGGACTCCGCACTGGAGGACCTCGACATCGAGGTCATGTTCGACCCAGCGTGGGATGGGTACGAGGAAGAAACCTTGCTTGCTTTCGAGTATTGGTTCTCGCCTTTCCGGGACGACGAGCCGGCGCATCCGTACTAGCCCATCTAGTTAGTCGTCGTGGTCGTTGTGCTGGATCTCTCCGTAGATCGCGTCAAGCTTCTCTCTGAGGCCCTCGAACTCCTCGGGGAAAACGTGCGTGTATATCTCCGTGGTCACCTGCTGCGAAGAATGCCCCAGGAGGGTTTAAACGACCTTTGGGCTCTGCCCTCCGTACTGACGACTGCCGGCAACGGATGCGGCCGAGTGGCGAAGGTCGTGAAACCGCAGCGCGGGATCAAGACCAGCCTCGATCAGCGCCGGCTTGAAGAACTTCTTGTAGGTGTTGCTGTGGCGCAGTAGGCCGCCGTCGAGAGACGAGAACAGGAAGCCCGCAGCGCTTATGGCCTTTCCTCCCCGTTGATCTGCACAACGCACTCGACGTCGGCTCCGGCGTACCCGGCATCGATGTGCGTCTGCAGTTCCTTCACCAACACTCGGGGGAGCGGCACGACCCGCACACGATGGTTCTTAGTGTCCTAGATAGAGCTTTCCAACCCTGAGAGAGACCGACGCACGACCAGCGCGCCGAAGCGGAAGTCGATGTCATCGACGCGAAGCCCGGCGAGTTCCCCCCACCTCAGTCCGGTTAGGGCCGCCGCGCGGAACGATGACCGGTGACCCCTCCACGCCGTGCGGCCGAGGCATCCTGCATCGCGACACATATCCGCCGTACTTCTCCAAGTTCGTCCTCGCCCACGAGATCGGTCACCACTTCGGGCTCGCGCACGCCGGCCACGACGGGCTGCAGAACATCATGTTCGCCACGAGCACGCAGGACTGGCTGGACTCGGGGCTGTGGAAGCTCTGGTCGCAGGGCGAGCCGGACTTCCAGCCGGAGGACGTGGCACGTCTGGGCGGTTCCTCGTGCACCAGCTGCCGCACCTCATCGGTGGCTGAGCCGAGCCGCTGGGCTCAGCGGATTACGCGGTACACCTGGTCGGAGCCATAGCCGAGCACCCACACCGACTCGGCCGGCTCGCGGGTGATTCCGGTCGGCGCGCTCCCGGCAATGGGCGGCGACGGGGTGATGACGCCAGAGGTCGTGATCCTGGCGATTCGGTCGTCGCCGAAGGGCGTGAACAGCAGGCTCTGGCCGAAGCCGGGCGTGATCGTTTCGAGTGTGTTCAGGCTCGTGGGATACAGCGTCGTTTGTCCCGACGGCGTCACCTTCCCGATCCGCTGGTTGAACCGCTCAACGAACCACACGTTCCCGCCCGGGCCGAGCGTGATGTCGAACGGAAGCGACAGACCGGTCCAGGACACGGCCGACCCCCAGGAAGCGCTGCACCCGCTGCGCGGCTGCCTGGAAAACCTGCCGGTCGACGGCCGTCGCGAGTTCGAGCTGGCGCATGAAGCGGCCCATCGACCAGGAAGTCTCCCAGGCCAGCAGGTTGTACGACCACAGGACTGGGTCCCAGTTCAACACTCGGTCCCACGATAGGTGGGCCGTGTTCCTGGCCATCACCACGAGTTTTCCCCGGAGGCGCTGGTCCATCTCCTCGTCGTCGGGCCACCAGTCCTTCCCCAGGAAATCCTTGGGCCTGATGTCACGCCGGTCGCGCTTGCCGTCTTGGCCGCACAAGAACAAGATGAGCGTTCGGTCGCACGTCAGGAAGCCGTCAACCAACCCGGCGCGTACGCCAGGTGCCGTCGATGTCTCCCTCAACGTGACGGCCAGCTCCGCGAGGTTCGTCCATTCCCGGTCACCTCGGTGGCGGCCTCGCTCGTCTGCTCCGCGCTCCTGGTGTCTGCCATGGTGTCATCATCCGCGACGCACACGCGGGACGCTGCGGCCTCCGGAGCGGCCGCTGACAGACGTGCTAGAGCGCGCCGATGGCCGATCCGCTTCCGCTAGGCGAGCGCTTCGATCGCGGCAGCGGCTTCCGCCGCCCCGCCGTAGCCGCCGATCGCGACGGCGATCTGCTTCGCGCCGGCCTTGAAGCGGTCGTCTCCGAGGATGTCCGACGTGGCCTGTGCGATCGTGTCACTGCTGGAGTCGGGCATCAGCATCCGGCCCGCGCCGAGGGCTTGGACTTGCTCTGCGTTGAAGAACTGGTCGCGGCCCATCGGCGTGCACAGCAGCGGCACACCGTGACCGAGCGCGGCCATCGTGGTGCCGCAGCCGGCGTGCGTGATCACGAGTGACACCGAGGGGAGGATCTCGGCGTGCGGCACGTACCGCACCACCCGGGTGTTGGCGCCTGCGTACATGGATGCGGGATCTATCGACGCTCCGGTCGTCACGATGGCGCGCACCGGTAACTGCGCAACCGCATCGACGCACCGTTGCAGCAGGTCGGCCTGGCCCTGCTCGCTGGTGCTGAGACTGACGAGGACCAGCGGCGTCGACCCGTCGCGGACGTCGACCTCGTCGATCTCGCGGGAAAGTGGAGGTGCGTCGAACACGGGTCCGATGCGCAGCACGTTGGCAGCGTCCGGCACGTCGGGCTCGAACTCCTTCGGCACCGCGACGATCGCGTATGCGCACGCGTCGTGGATGTCGCCGAGTCTGTCGATCGCCGGCAGACCAAGCCCCGTGCGGTGCGCGTTTGCGATCGCCATGCCCGGCTCGAACATCTCGACGAGGGGCCCGCCGCGGAAGATCGTGTACGGCGTGTGGAACAGCGTCGCAGTCGGAGTGCCCGATGCCAGCGCGACATCGATCGCCGTGAACAGCATGCAGTCGACCAGCACGGCGTCGTCCGGCTCCCGATCCATCTCCTGCGCGAGGTCCCGGGCGATGGTCAAGCTGAAGCAGAGCTCCTCGATCAGGAGCTTCACCTCGGCTTCGAAGTCGTCCGGATCTTCCATCGCGTCCCAACCTTCGCCCTGGGTCAACGCGACGAAGCGGGCGCCCACATCGCCGCACCGCTCGGCGATCGTGTCGTGCCCGATCATCCGGACGTCGTGGCCACGCTCGACGAGCGTGCGTGTGATCCCCAGTGTCGGCGCAAGGTTCCCCGCGCCGTCCCAGGTCACGATCAGGTAGCGACCCATGCGCCATCCCTCCTCGGTTCCGCCTTACTTGACAGTTTGTAAAGTACCGTATGCTTTACAGCATGTCAAGTGTCGGGCGACCCCGGACCCGGACCCAGATCCTCGAGGCGGCGCGCGCGATGTTCGAGGAGCTCGGCTACTTCGGCGCCAGTCTCGAGGCCGTCGCGAAAAGGGCCGGGGTCTCGCGCCAGGCGATCTACCTCCATTTCCCGTCCAAGGCCGAACTACTGACAGCCCTCCATCTGCACATCTTCGCCACGGACGTCGTCCCCGTCCTCGAGCGGCATCCGATCACGGACGCGAAGACCGCGTTGGATGCGCTCGACGCGACGATCGCCGTGGACGTCGAGGTCGCCTCCAAGGTGTGGCGGATCCACGAGGCCCTCACGATGGCCCGACGGCAGCACCCGGAGGTCGATGAGACCCTGCGCCCGCGCGAGGAGGAGCGCTACGGCGAGCTGCTCGACCTCGGGCGCCGGCTCAAGGGAGAGGGCGAGCTGCCACCGACGATGCGTGTCGGCACGTTCGCGGACATGCTGTGGGGCCTCATGAACATTGGCACCTACAGGAACCTCGTCATCGAACGAGGTTGGTCGCTCGACCAATACAGGCGCTGGGTGCGCAACACGATCCGGCTCCAGATCAGCGCCTGCTGACCGCGTCGGCCCGCGCGGGCTTCCCTTCGTCCAGAACGTTCGCTTGCCGCGAGTCGGCGCGGGATCTGGCAAGCAACAGTTGCGCGCTGCCGAGGGTGCAGGGTGCCAATACCCCGGTTCGTCTTGGCGGCTGTCCATCGGTAGCATCCCGGCATCGTGATTATGTCCGTTATCAATCTGCTCATCCGGTGCCTGCTCGGGTTCCATCACGTGATGCGGACAAAGACGTCGAGATCGCGGCGCTTCGCCACCAGCTGAAAGTTCTTGATCGCCAGGCGGACGTCCCTCGTTCGTCAGGTCGAGAGCATTCCTGGCGGCGGCAAGCCGGCTTCTGCCACGGGGTCGATGGGGCTCTTCATCGTCACCCCGCCGACGCTGCTGAGGTGGCACCGTGAGCTGGTCCGGCGGCGCTGGACCTACCGGCGCCCGAGACAGGCTGGCCGCCCTCCGATCGACCCGGAGACACGGGAGCTTGTGCTTCGCCTGGCCAGGGAGAATCCTCGCTGGGGGATACATGCGCATCCAGGGAGAACTAAAAAAGGTCGGTGTTCGCGTCGGAGCGACAACGATCCGGCGGTTGCTCAAGGCTCACGCCCTCGGGGCCGCGCCGAGGGGCTTTGGCCCGACGTGGACCGAGTTCCTTTTCGGCGAAGGCCAAGAGCGTCCTCGCGGCCGATTTCTTCACCGTAGAAACCTTGTGGCTGAGGCGGCTCTATGTGCTCTTCTTCATCGAGCTCTCGAGCCGACGTGTCTACCTCGCCGGCGTGACGGCCCATCCAGATTCGGCGTGGGTGGCCCAGCAGGCAAGAAACCTCGCGGTCGACGGGCGACTGGTCAGGTGCCGGTGGGCACTCGCGCCGTTTGGCGCGCGCCGGCTCGCTTATCCACCAGTAGTTGGAGTTAAGGGACCATTTCATCGGCGCAGGGCGGTCATCACCTCAGGTAAGGTCAGACGAAGTTCAGTTGATGACAAAACACTCGCATGCCCAAGAGTCGGCGAATGTTCCTTGAAGAACGCCGTCCGGGCAGACCGCTCTAGACGAGCTCCAGGCAGAGGAGAGGCAGGATGACCGAGGTACTGCAGTGTCCGTATTGCGAGCTGCGTTTCTCGACGAGGTCCGAACTGGAGCAGCACAAGGCCTTCGACCATCCCAGAAGGGAGCAAGAGCCCCCCGCGACGGTCGAACCCCAGGCTTCGGCAGCTCCACTGGAGGAGAGTGTGAAGGAACCGAAGCCCCCGGCCGAGAAGCGCGGGTTCCTCAGCCGTCTTTTCAAACGTTCGTAGGGAAACGCGGAAAGAATCACACTCGTGTGATGTACAGGCAGACTGTGCTGGCCAGGGTTAGGAGATGTTCCTCGAGGGCTCCAGTTGCCTGGTCGTCCATGGCTTGGTAAGAGCGGCGTGGACCAAGACGACCACAGGGCTCACCAGATACGCGCCGGATGCACCTCGATCGTCAGAAGTTGCTTCCAATCGAGCGTCGGTGTCCGGGCAAGTCGAAGAATCATGACACCCCCGTTGGTCCGGCGTCGGAGTGTTCCCCTCCGCCGAACGGCCCCCCAGGGGCCCCGCCACTCTTCCCACCGAGACGCTCGTAGAAGGCGACGCGCTCGGTTCAAGGCAGGCGATATACCAGTCGTCAACGACCGACGCGAGATGCCGCATGACGGCGCTGCCGATGCCCTGCCTTTGGTGGGTCAGTCAGGTCGCCGCCGCATCGACGTAGGCCATGCGTAGGAGCGGCCGTTCCCGACCTGCAGCCACCGGATCGTCACGACGGCATGCCCGACAAGGCGTTGGTCACGGTTGGCCAGCACGTGGAGGCCCTCAGGAGGTACGTACGAGAACAGGTTCTGAAAGTCGTCCTCCTGGTGCGCCTCGATGCAGAGATCAACAACAGTCTTAGGGGCTTCGTCGTCCATGTCGGACGTTCACATCGTGACTAGTGCTCTCGCGCGTAAATCACGTCGATGTCTTTCATGCAACTTGGAGGGGTCGGCCATCGTAGGTCCAGCGGAACGGCTTGGCAGAGCGGTTGTAGTCGTCGATGAAGGCGATGAGCTTGGTCGCAAGATCATCGACGGAAGCGAACTCGCCGTGCTTGAGGAGACGCCGGGAAACGATCGAGAGGAACAGCTCGACCTGGTTGAGCCAGCTCGCGTGCGTCGGGGTGTTGTGCAGGAACACGTGGTGATGCTCGGGGTCATCGAGAAACTCTTCGACCGCCTCGGTGGAATGCGCCGAGAGGTTGTCGACGATGCAGTGCAGCTCGACCTCCTTGGGGCTCTTCGCGACGAGGTCAGAAAGGAACGCGACGAAGTTTTCGCTGCGGGTCGAGTCGGCCACCCATCCGTCGACGCCTCCATCGTGGACCTCGAGCGCGGCGAACAGCACCGCGGTGCCGTGACGGACATACTCGAACTCCTGTCGAGCTGGGGCGCCGGGAATCGCCGGCTTGGTGAGGTTCTTCCTCGACTTCGCTTGCATGCCCGACTTCTCGTCGATCGAGTACACGATGGCGTTCTCCGGCGGGTCGAGGTAGAGCCCGCACACATCTGCGGCTTTGGCCCAGAAGTCGGGATCGTGGCTGGTCATCCACGAGCGCACCTGCCACGGCTTGAGATCGAGCCCGGTGCAGACGCGCCAGACCTGGCTCGCCGAGATCCCGACCTCGTCGGCGAGCGCTTGGGACACTGCGTCCATGGTCCAGCGCGACGCGGGCTCGGGTGGGGTATCGCAGATCGTCTTGACGATCCTGAGGCGGTCGTCATGTCCGTAGATGAGCGGCCGGCCCGGGCGAGGACGGTCTTTGAGTCCGTCGAGTCCCTGGGCTCGGTAGCGCTTGCGCCACATACCCACGTAGCGCGTGTCGATGCCAACCGCTTCGGCGATCGCGTTGTTGGACTTTCCGTCCGCGGCCATGAGCACGACGCGCGCCCGCGTCACGTCGCGCTGCGAAGCAGTCTTGGAACGCGTTCGGCGCTCCAAGACGGCACGGTCGAGCTCGCTCACTTCAAGCGGGGGAAGGCGCACGGTTCCTCCTCTCTCGGATGGACAAGAGGAGTAAATCACATGAATGTAAGTAACGCGAGGGAACACTAGTTTGATCGAGTCCTGGACAGGCCTCATCTCGATACTGAACCTGATCTCTGCGAAGCTCTGAGTCCCCGTACACCACAACGCTCCCCCGAGGTCGGGGGCCAAAGCCTAAGCTGTACCTCTGGGTGTGCGAGTGTGCGGGAATGTTGCTTGAACGACCTTAGGCCGTGGGTCGCAGCTCGTCAGTGTAAGAGCGGTTTAGGATCGTTGCGTGGAGCGCCCGCCCATCCGCTATACGAAGACAATCGATGGGCTGCACATTGCCTACCAAGTGGTCGGAAGCGGTCCGTTCGACCTCCTCTATGCGCCAGGGTGGTTCTCGAACCTCGAGTGTGCGTGGGAAGTGCCCGAGCTCGGCGAATTTCTTGCCGAGCTCGCGAGCCTATCGCGGCTGATCCTGTTCGACAGGCGCGGGTTCGGGCTCTCCGACTCGCCTCCTACAACGGGCTCGTGGTCTCTAGAACTCGGCATGGACGACATTCGTGCGGTCATGGACGCAGCCGGTAGTGAGCGAGCCGTCCTGTTCGGCATGGACGACGGCGGCGCGCTTTGCACGTTGTTCGCAGCCTCCGACCCTGGCCGCGTGTCGGCACTTGTGCTCTTTGCCGTCTGGGCGACGTACTTCAGGTCGCCTGACTACCCGTGGGGATGGACGAAGCAGCAGGACGAGATCTGGATGCAACGCGTCGGGAGCCACTGGGGAACGGAGGAGTTCTGGGCGGATAGCGCTTACGTCTCACCACACATCAGCAGTAATCCCGGACGTGTTCGGGCTTGGGCTCGCTACGCGCGCCTGTCGGGGTCTCGCGGCGCAGCCCTGGCCATCGCCCGGATGCAGAAGGAGACGGACATTCGGGCGATACTGCCAGCCGTAATGGTGCCCACGCTAGTGATGCACCGGACCGACGACACAGCCGAGCCCGTCGAGCAAGCCCGATACATCGGAGAGCACGTGCCTGATGCCGAAGTTGTCGAGCTACCCGGCACTGAGCACGCGCCCTTTGCGGGAAACGCGGAGCGCGTTCTGCGAGAGCTGCGACGGTTCGTATCAGCTGTTCGCGACGAAGAAGCGGAGTTCGACAGAGTGCTTGCCACCGTCCTGTTCACGGATCTCGTCGGCTCCACGGAGCGAGCGGCGGGACTCGGTGACCGTGCTTGGCGCGAGCTGGTCGAGCGGCACTACACGGTCATCCGCGGGCTGTTGGCACGCTACAGAGGGACTGAGGTCGACACGGCGGGTGACGGGTTCTTCGCAACATTCGACGGCCCTGCCCGCGCAGTGCGATGCGCTCGCGCGATCATCGATGCCGTCCAGTCCCTCGGACTTGACGTTCGAGCGGGAGTCCACACCGGCGAGGTCGAGACGATTGACGGCAAGGCAGGTGGGCTCGCCGTCAACATCGGCGCTCGCGTTGCGGCGTCGGCAGCACCGCGCGAGCTTCTCGTGTCGTCGACGGTGAAGGACCTCACAGCAGGATCTGGACTCGAGTTCGAAGATGCCGGTCAACGTGAGTTGAAGGGCATCCCCGATGCGTGGCACTTGTTCCGCGTCGTCAATGCGGCGACGTAGATCAAGAGACAACCGTCTCGCGTGTGCGACGGTTTGGGAATGTTCTTGGAGGTGAACTAGAGGTCGACGCCGAGCACGACCTCGGACGCGCCCTGTTTGCAGGCGTCGACGTGGGCGGCGAACAGCCGGTCGCCGCGTTGCCAGGTACCCTACGCGAGGTCGTCGGTGACGGCGTCGACCTGCTCGTGGACTGCGCCTGCTCCAGCGCGGCGATGCAGAGAGATGCGCGCAGACCGCGATGAGTCCGTGAGCGTCAGCCGGGCTCATGGCAGAACAAAGGAGGCGACATGGGCAACGTGGTTATCGATATGAGCATGTCATTGGACGGCTACATCGCAGCTCCCAATGACAATCCGGAGCAGGGGCTAGGCGAGGACGGGATGAGGCTCCATAACTGGGCATTCGACGATCCTTCGGTGTTCGAGCGGGTGTACGGCAACCTGATCGAGGAGACGGGCGCCGTGATCATGGGCCGCCGGAGCTACGACAACTCGATTAAGGCGTGGGGTGGCAAGGGTCCGCTGGGCGAGGTCCCGTGCTTCGTCGTCACCCACACGCCGCCGGCGAGCTCGGACCCGGTATTCATGTTCATCACCGACGGGATCGAGCGTGCCCTGGCGAAGGCCCAGGACGTCACCGCCGACAAGCGGATCGGGCTGATGGGCGCCAACATCGACCAGCAATTCCTCGCCGCGGGGCTCGTGGACGAGATCAGAATCCACTTGATCAATGTGCTGCTCGGCGAAAGCATCCGCGGCAGCCTTCTCGGCTTTGGAGGCGACGTGCGTGTTTGACCCGACCCTCCGGGCACCGATCGAACGCACCTACCGGTATGGCGCTGTTCCGCCACATCGAATGGGGCTCTGCGTACCTACGGTGGGTGTGATCGACTCGCGGCGGTGGGGTGATCGGGGGTCCGAGCCGACGGCGTGCGCTCGTTTTCTGCCCGTTGCGATCGACGCCGACGAACGACACCTGGAGGAGTCAGTCGGTGACTCTCCTTCGCTCCCGGCAAAGCTGGTCGCCATTACTGGGTGGCGGAGTCCGTTGACTGGTCCATGACGTAGATGGTGGCCCCGCCCGGGTCCTGGTAGGTGGCCAAGAAGCCACCGGGGATCTCCGAGGGCTCTTCGACCACGGTTAATGACTCTGCCCGGGCGGCGTGGAAGGCCTCGACGCTATCGACGACGAACAGCGGCCCGAGCGGGGCATCGGGGTCGTTGGCGTCGAGCATGAGCTGCACGTCGGTGCCCGGCAAGGCGAGGGCGACGGTCGCGTCGCCCTCACGCCAGACCTCGGTGAAGCCGAGGCCGTCGCGGTAGAGGGCGAGTGACGCGTTCAGGTTGGAGGTCGGGACGAACAGGAACTCAAGCTTCATGGCGCATCCTTCCGTGTCGTAACTGGATTAGCTCATATCATAACGGCATTATGGTCATGCGCGAGTGGATCCCGGTATCGACCTCCCCGAAGGGCAGGCTCGCGCTCGCGGCGGTCAAGGCATTCGGGGCACGTCCCTTCGACGAGGTCACGGTCGGCGAGCTGGCGGCGGCGGCGAATGTCACCACCGGCGCGCTCTACCACCACTTCGGCAGCAAGCTCGGGCTCTACGCCTTCGTGCGGGAGGACGTCGAGCAGCGACTGCTGGATCGGATGGAAGGCGCCATCGCGGCGTCCGCGCCAGCGTCGGATCGCCCGGCGGCCGTGACGGCCGCGCTGCTGGTCGGGTTCGATTTCGCCGTCCGCGAGGGCTTCCTCCACATCTTGGGACCTCCGCCCGCGGGAGCGGGACACGACCGGCTGGCCGAGATGCTGAGTGTAATCACAGCCCCGGCGTCCCCTATTCTCGGCCGGGTGCTCGCCGCAGCCTGGCGGACGTCGCTAGTAGCAGTCGCCGAAGGTTCTGAGCCGCAGCAGGCTCGCGCTGCGCTCCTCGCGTTCGAGCTCCGAATCCCGTCGTGACCGCTGAGCGCCAGTTCGAGAACCCAACGACATCGGGATCTCGATCGTTACTGGGATCAACGACCATTCGCTCTTCTGCGTCATCGCCAAGGTCGTAGCGCGGGCGACGGCACGCCCGGTGTGCGAGGCGCTGGCGGAGGCTCTCAGTTTGCGGCACCCCACCTGCCAGAAGGCGCCCCGGACCGAAACCGGGACGCCTTCGGGAATCCGATGGACGACAGTACGTCGCCCGCAATTGCCGCTACGCCATCGCCATGCTGGGCTTGGTCACCAGCTCGCGGCCGTCCACAGTCGTAATCGGTGACGGCTTGAAGCCCTTCCATGCCGCGTAGATGCCGAGCGATGCCTCCCAAGCGATCTCCGGCAGCGCCATCAGGAACGCTGGCCCGGACCCGTTCTCGTAGAACCCGAACAGGATGGCTACGAAGGAGGCGATCAACATCGGCCCGCCGATGAGCCCCAGCATCGCCATACGACGAGGCACCAAGCCCGAGCGGTACATCAAGTAACCCAGCATCAAACCGTTCCCGAAACCCACTACGAGCCCCGGACCGAACAGGAACGCCCAGTCATATGTGGCTGCGAGAGAATTGCCCTGGACGGCGAGCGCGGTGGCCTCGGCTCCTGTAGCCCCGGCCATGGCATCGCTCACGGACACGATCGAAATGATGCTCATGATGCCGACCAGGATGAAGGCGGACTCCATGATCCGCGCTGTGACGTATCCGAGCGCGACTTTTTCGCTCTGTCGCTTAACGATGGGATAGATCACCACGGCGGTCGCGACATTGGTCACGATGACCCCGAACTCGAGGATTGCCCCCAGGTACACACTGTTCTCTGAAACGGCGCCCGGAATGAAGCGCAGCTCGCTGAAGCTACCGCCGATTCCATTCACGAAGAGGATCTTTGCTCCGATGCCGGTAACGAACGTGGCTATTAACAACCAGCCGAAGAGTCTTGCGGTCTTCTGAATATCCAACTGACTTCCTTTCGGTTATATCGATTAGGGCGCCGCCCAGGTTCGGGCGGAAGGAATCCGGCAAAGCGTCACGCTGAGCTCATGGGCATCCCTCCCCCTCGTCGGAAGGTTGCCCGCTCCGAAGCGCTGGATCCGACATCAGCGCCGGGCTTCGGAAAGAGGACCCCGGCGACCATCTCTTTCACCTCTCTGTCGAGAACCTGGAATAAACCCACGAGCAGTGGCAACACGATCCAGATGAGAGTCGTGACGACCCGCTCCCCGGCTGCCTCATATCCGATCGCCTTCATCGTCTTTCACTCCTCTCGGGGCGGGGCCCTGTGGCCCGCGCTCTTGCGTACGCCGTACGCAATACGGTAAGCTACCGCGTACGCTGTACGCTTGCCAAGAAGAAAAGTTGGAGGAGTGCCCATTCGGGCGAAAGGTGGCTCATATGGCTCAACAGACGAAGGCCCGCCAGCAGATCCCTCTAAGCAGGGATCGGGTGCTGCAGGCCGCCGTCGCCTTCGCCGATCGAGCCGGGTTTGAGTCCCTCAGCATGCGCAAGCTCGCTGGGGAGCTCGACGCCGCGCCGATGGCGCTCTACAGGCATGTCGCCAACAAGGAAGACCTCCTCGACGGCATGATCGACATCGTTTTCGGCGAGATCGAATCCCCGCCCCCGGGACCGGACTGGAAGGCGGCCATGCGGCAGCGCGCCATCGCGACCCGCGAAGCCCTGTCGCGCCACCGCTGGGCAAACGGCCTCATGGAGTCGCGCACGAGGCCCGGCCCCGCGAGCTTGCGCTACCACAACGCATTTATGGGTTGTCTACGTGAGGCAGGCTTCCCATTCAGACGGGCGGTCCACGCCTACAACGCGGTTCAAAGCTACACATACGGCTTCGCCCTACAGGAAAGGTACTTGTCCTTCGAAACCCCCGAAGAGTCTGCAGAGTTGGCAAGAACGACGGTCGGGGACCACGGCGCGGAGTATCCCTATCTTGCAGAGGTCGTTGTTGAGTTCGCTAAGTCCGGTTACGACTACACCAAAGAGTTCGAGGTCGCGCTCGATCTGATCCTGGACGGAATCGAGCGACTCAAACAGGCGGACTCGAGCACAGCCATTGCGCCAGCGTGACCCAAATCGGCCTCCGCCAAACTTCCATTCGACGATCGTCTCCACAACGGATCAGCGGAGTTCTCGCCAAGTACAGGGGTGTTTCATGACAGTCGCCCGACATGGGCCAGCGTTCACAGATGTTCCTCGAGCCGGCGGAATGATTAGGACGGTCGGCGCTGCGAGGCTCGTGGGGATGGGGCAGTCAGCCCGGCGGGTCCTCCCCCACAAGCCCGTCCACCGATTCTCGGATGAGGTCGGCATGGCCGGTGTGGCGCGAGTATTCCTCGATCAGGTCGATTAGCACACGCCGCAAGCTTGGTGACTCGCCGGGGTCGTTGGTGATCCCCTTGACCAGCTGATCGAGGCCACCGGCGGTGAGCGCCTCGGCGACCCCGAAGCGCGAGCGGGCGACTGCGTCCTGCCAGAGCGACATGAGGTACTCGGGGCTGTCCTGCGCGGCCGACTCCCATTCCCAGTTGGGATCGGAGTCCCAGTCCACAGAGTTCCACGGAGGTCCAGGGTCGCGCCCGTGAAGTCGATAGATGAAGTAGTCCGCCTCTACCAGGGCGAGGTGCTTAAGCAACCCACCCAAGGTGATCGTGGATGCGCCGACGGTGGCTCGCATACCGGCCGCTTCGAGCCCGCCGCACTTCCACGCCAGGGTTTGGCGCTGGCGCTCGAGCGAGCCTAGGAGCGTCGCGGTCTCGTCGCCCGCAATAGGAGGTGCTCGGAGGACCTCAAAATCAGTAATCGGAAGACCGTATCAGGCAGTTCGCTCAGAGACGGCGAGCAACGCAGGCCCAGCGAAGGGTCCGAGGATAGCGAGGTGGCTTGGGCCAGTGTGCGGGAATGTCCCCCGAGCGGCCCGGCTATAGACGCCGAGATTCGGAGGCGGATAGAAATATCTGGCGATCCCCGTCCCATCGCAAATATGTCCTCGGGTCGCTGCCCCAGGGCAGCACAGGAACCGGCAGTATGTGCGCATCTTGGTCGTGCCCCGGCTGGACTATGGGAGGGTGTGGATCGTGTCCGAAGCCCCGATCGCCGTTGCTCGATTGGTCTTCGACTCGTCAGGGGCCGCGCCTTCCGAGGTGCCGATAGCGCCCCTCCCGGGAGGAATCAGCCATGAACACAGCGGCACCCCGACCGCCGAGAGTCCCGCCCCGGTGGTTCGTGCACACGGCTTGGCGCGCTCATCGGGCGCGCTACCGACTCAGTGGCGGCCGCTTCCTGTGGACCACGTCGAACAAGCGCGGCTGGGGTGCGCTGCGTCTCACGACCATCGGGCGGAAGTCCGGGGAAGAACGCAGCGTCATCATTGGCTACGTCGAG
>JALZJN010000230.1 GCA_030859735.1 Actinomycetota bacterium | reverse complement strand
TTACCGCCGCCGTTTACCGGGGCTTAGGTTCAGAGCTTCGCCGAGACCGAAGTCTCAGCTAACCCTTCCCCGTAACCTTCCGGCACCGGGCAGGCGTCAGAGCGTATACAGCGCCTTACGGCTTCGCACGCTCCTGTGTTTTTAGTAAACAGTCGCTTGGGCCTGGTTTCTGCGACCTTCGTCGGCTCGGGGCGCAAGGCCCGTCACCAACAAAGGCGCCGCTTATCCCGAAGTTACGCGGCCAATTTGCCGAGTTCCTTAACCAGGGTTCTCTCGATCGCCTTAGTATGCTCTACCTGTCCACCTGAGTCGGTTTGGGGTACGGGCACCACATGAGCTCGCTAGAGGCTTTTCTCGGAAGCATGGGCTTATCGGCTTCTCCTCAATCGGATCGGCATCGCATCTCGGAGTTAACGGGCCCCCGGATTTGCCTAAGGGCCCCTCCTACCTGCTTACCCCACGACGACCAACGCGTGGGTCCGACTACCCTTCTCCGTCACCCCATTGCTCCCCTAGAACCAGTGGGTCGGTAGGCCCGAAGGCTTTCCTTAGCAACTGGATTCGGGGTGGGCGCGCATGTGGTGGTACTGGAATATCAACCAGTTGTCCATCGCCTACGCCTCTCGGCCTCGGCTTAGGTCCCGACTTACCCTGGGCGGATTAACCTTCCCCAGGAACCCTTGGACATACGGCGTGGAAGTTTCTCGCTTCCATTTCGCTACTCATGCCGGCATTCGCACTTGTGACCACTCCACCCCTTCTTACGAAGAAGCTTCGCAGTTGTCACAACGCTCCCCTACCGATCACTTTCTCAAAGAGAAAGCAATCCCGCAGCTTCGGTACTTCGCTTAGCCCCGTTACATTGTCGGCGCAGAATCACTCGACCAGTGAGCTATTACGCACTCTTTCAAGGATGGCTGCTTCTAAGCCAACCTCCTGGCTGTCTGGGCAACTCCACATCCTTTCCCACTTAGCGAAGATTTAGGGACCTTAGCTGGCGATCTGGGCTGTTTCCCTCTCGACTACGGAGCTTATCCCCCGCAGTCTCACTGCCGGGTTCTAGAGTATCGGCATTCGGAGTTTGGCTGAGTTTGGTAAGCTTGTAGGCCCCCTATCCCAACCAGTGCTCTACCGCCGATACTGAACACCCGACGCTGCACCTAAATGCATTTCGGGGAGAACCAGCTATCACCGGGTTTGATTGGCCTTTCACCCCTAGCCACAGGTCATCCCCCAGGTTTTCAACCCTGGTGGGTTCGGGCCTCCACGGAGTCTTACCTCCGCTTCACCCTGCCCATGGCTAGATCACCCGGCTTCGGGTCTAGGACACGCGACTCAACGCCCTATTCAGACTCGCTTTCGCTACGGCTACGACTCTCGTCTTAACCTTGCCACGCATCGCTAACTCGCCGGCTCATTCTTCAAAAGGCACGCCATCACGTGTACGGGACGAGCCCGCACAGACGCTCTGACTGCTTGTAGGCGCACGGTTTCAGGTACTATTTCACTCCCCTCCCGGGGTACTTTTCACCTTTCCCTCACGGTACTGGTTCACTATCGGTCGCTAGGTAGTAGTTAGCCTTACGAGGTGGGCCTCGCAAATTCACACGACCTCTGCACGGGGACCGTGTTACTTGGGAACACCTCCAGGAGATCAGTCGGTTTTTGTCTACAGGGCTATTACCTTCTATGGCTTGACTTTCCAGACTCTTCGACTAACCGATGATTTTGTAACTCCTTGACCGGTCTGATGCCCGGTCGGGCGGGTCCCACGACCCCCCCGTGGCAACGCCATCAGGCTTTAACACCACGGAGGTTTGGGCTGATCCCGTTTCGCTCGCCGCTACTCAGGGACTCACGTTATTGTTTTCTCTTCCTCGGGTTACTTAGATGTTTCAGTTCACCCGGTTCCCTCCTCAGGCCCTATGTGTTCAGACCTGGGTACCAGCGCATTACCGCTGGTGGGTTTCCCCATTCGGACATCCTCGGATCAATGGTTGTTTGGCGCCTTCCCGAGGCTTTTCGCAGCCTGCCACGTCCTTCGTCGGCTCCTAGCGCCAAGGCATCCACCGTACGCCCTTATTAGCTTGGTATTGATGCTCGCGCTCGCTATGGAGTTTCCAAGGTGCCGGAGGAAAGACGGGTAGTCGCTGCTCTTGGGCAAAAAAAACCGCCGGCTCGAGTGCGGCCGGCGGGCTGGCATGGACGGCGTTGCGATCTAGCGGTCTATGCCTTGCCCTCGAGAGTGTCCAACGATCCCCTTCTTTCGTCTCCTGAACAACCTCGGCATCATAAGGGCCGTGGTGAGTTGAGTCAAACACCGCCTCTGCTGTCGCTCCCCCGGTGGTCAAACGCCAAAGTCGTGCTTCTGGCCACCGTTTCAGTGGTCAAACGCACAAGTTGGGCGGTGATCCCCTCTAGAGGAGGGCGGTCGCGGCCGCCCTGAGCTCGCCGATCTGCCGGGCCACCTCCTCGGGGGCCGGGCCGCCGCGACCCGAGCGGGCCGAGACCCCGGCCCTCGGATCGGCGAGCTGCCGATCTTCCTCCTCTAGCCGGGGGTGGGCCGCTTGCAGCTCCTGGGGCGTGGCCTCGGCCAGCCCCGCCCCCCTGCGCTCCAGCGCCGCGACCAGGCGGCCCGCCCCCTCGTGCGCCTCCCGAAACGGGACTCCTCTCCTTACCAGGGCCTCCGCCACATCGGTCGCCCAGGCGGCGCCGCCCCCGGCGGCCCGCGCTAGGACGCCCTCATCGAAGCTCAACGCTCTCACGAGGTGGGACACGGCTTTCAGGCATGACCTCGTGCGATCGACCGAGGAGAAGACCGGCTCCTTGTCCTCCTGCAAATCTCGGTCGTAGGCGAGCGGGAGTCCCTTGAGCACTCCCATCAGCCCCATGAGGTCGCCGAGGGAGCGGCCTGCGCGGCCCCGCACCAGCTCGGCGACGTCGGGGTTCCGTTTCTGCGGCATCATGCTCGAGCCGGTGGACCACTCGTCCGCCAGGCGGGCGAAGGAGAACTCGGAGCTCGTCCACAGCACGATCTCCTCGCCCAGTCGAGACAGGTGAATGCAGCACAGGGCGCAGGCGAACAGAAGCTCGCAGGCGAAATCACGATCGGAAACCGCATCCATGGCGTTGTCGAAGACCGAGTCGAGCCCGAGCGCACGAGCCGCTACCTCGGGGTCGAGCCCCAGACTACTGCCCGCCAGGGCGCCCGCGCCGAGAGGCGAAGTGGACGCTGCACCGTGCGCCGCCACGAAGCGCTGCGCGTCGCGCGCCAGAGCGAATCCGTGAGCGCAGAGGTGAAAGCCCACGGTTACGGGCTGGGCTCGCTGGAGGTGCGTGTAGCCGGGCATGAGCGTATCGAGATGCTCCTCCGCCCGATCGCACAGCGTTGAAACGACGGCACCGGCCGCCTTCGCGAGCTCTAGGGCGGCGGCCATGCACCACAGACGCAGATCGGTAGCGACGAGATCGTTGCGGCTGCGGCCGGCGTGGATTCGCTTGCCCGTCTCTCCGAGGCGCTCGGTCAGCCTCCGTTCCACCAACGAATGGACGTCCTCGTCCTCGGCCCTGATCTCGAGAGTGCCAGCAGCATGCTCGGACACGAGCTCGTCGAGGCATTCGTCGATCTGGGGCAATACGTCCCCCGGCAGCAGTCCCGCCGACACCAGCGTGCGGGCGTGAGCCTTGGTGGCGGCCACGTCCTGAGGCAGCAGACGCCGGTCAACCTCGATCGAGGCGCTTAGACGCAGAAGGTCGCCGTGCGGCCGGTGATCGAAACGCCCACCCCACAGCATTAGCGGCGCGAGTCCTCCGAATGTTGCGCCCAGCCGCGCGACGTCAGTCCCCATAGGTGAACGAACCCCTGAGCGTCTGAGTGATCGAAGGAGTCGGCGGCCTCATAAGTGGCGAGCGAATGCCGGTATAAGGAGTGCTCGGAGCGGCGGCCCGTCGCGCTACAGGTTCCCGCAGAGAGGCGCAGTCGCACGTCCCCGGTGACCCTCTGCTGTGTGCTCTCGGCGAAGGCGTCGAGCGCTTGCCTCAACGGCGAGTACCACAGACCCTCGTAGACCAGTGTCGCCCACACCTGCTCCAGCCTTCGCTTCTCGCGTGCCAGCGTTCGCTCCAACGTCAAGGCCTCGAGATCGACGTGGGCGGCGATGAGGCTCAGAGCAGCGGGAGCCTCGTAGATCTCGCGCGACTTGATCCCTACAAGGCGGTCCTCGACCATGTCAATGCGGCCATAACCGAAGGAGCCGGCGAACTTGCCGAGGGCCTCGATGACGCTGCGTGGCTCCAGCGCCTCATTTGCAAGCCCCACCGGCACCCCGGCGGCGAAGGAGACCTCGATGTCTGAGGCCGCGGGCGCCTCTGAGGGCTCCACGGTGAGCGCATAGACATCCGCGGGAGGTGCGGCCCAGGGGTCTTCGAGCACCCCGCACTCGATGCTTCGTCCCCACAAATTCTCGTCGATGGAGTACGGGTGCTTCTTGGTCGTCTCGATGGGAAGCGATCGGGCGCGCGCGTAATCAATCGTGTCGGAACGGTTCATGCCCCAGTCCCTGACCGGCGCCAGGACTTCGAGGTCGGGTGCCAGCGCGCCGAGAGCGACCTCGAATCGAACCTGGTCGTTGCCCTTCCCGGTGCAGCCGTGCGCCACTGCACCGGCCCCGGTTTCGGCGGCGACCTCGACGAGCAGTCGGGCGATGAGCGGACGAGAAAGCGCAGAGATAAGTGGATAGCGCCCCTGATAGAGCGCGTTCATCTTGAGCGCCGGGAGGACGAAGCCACCGACGAACTCGGCTCGGGCATCGATGGCGCGCGCCTCCACCGCACCCAGGCTCAACGCGCGGGACACAGCTCGCGAGAGGTCGCCGGGCTGTCCCACGTCGGCCGCCACGGCCACCACCTCGTAACCCTGCTCGATGAGCCAGGGGATCGCCACCGATGTGTCGAGCCCTCCCGAATAGGCGAGCACAACTCTCTTGTGATTCATCGGGCGACCTCCAAGTTCGTATTCGTGTCACTCCAGCGCCGAGCCAGTGCGGCGGCATGACGGGGGCCGGGCGTGGCCACGAAGATCGTGTCGTCGCCCGCCACGCTGCCCACTACCTCACGCACTCCGCTGAGGTCTACGGCGCGCGCCACGATCGCAGCATGACCCGGGGCCGTCAGCACGACCACGAGCGACGACGCGGCCCTGATCTCGATCGCGAACTCGGCCAGTGTGCGAACCAAGTTGCGCTCGTTGAGGTCTTTGTCGGGGGCGCGGCGTTCATCCTCGGCCAGGACATAACGAACACCGTCTTCGGAGCGGGATTTGATCGCTCCTATCGCGCGCAGGTCGCGCGACACGGTCGTCTGCGTCACATTGTGACCTGCCGAACGCAGCGCCTCGACGATCTCGAGCTGGCTGCGTGCCTTTCCGGCGCGCAGCAGACGCAACAGATCTCTACGCCGTTCCGGTCTCACCCGCCACCTCCTCCAGAATGTCGAGCGAGGCATGGATATCGCCGTCGGTGATAACCAGCGGGGGCGTCAGCCGCACCACCCTGGGGGTGGCGTCGTTGACGAGGAGCCCCCGTTCGAGCGCCGTTTCGGCCACCGCACGCGCCCTGGGCTCGGCCAGCTCCACGCCTATGAGCAGGCCCCGCCCGCGCACCTCAGCCGCGGGGCCGAAGATGGCGGCGAGACCCTGCATCAAGTCTTCGCCGGCGGTTTTGGCGCGCTCCAGAAGCCCTTCTGATGCGATGATCTCGAGCACGGCCAGAGCGGCCCCCGATTGCACCGGGCCTCCTCCGAAGGTGCAACCGTGGTCACCGGGCTCGAAGGCCGCCGCCACCGCGGGGGCCGCCAGGCAGGCGCCGATCGGAAGCCCCCCGGCGAGGCCCTTGGCGAGGCACATTATGTCGGGGGCGACGCCTTCGTGCTGGTGCGCCCACCATGCGCCCGTCCTGCCCACGCCGGTTTGGACCTCGTCGAGGATCAACAACGCTCCCGCGCGCGCACACGCGGCTCGGGCCGCGGTCAGATAGCCCTCGGGCGCCACCACCACTCCCGCCTCACCCTGGATGGGCTCGAGCAGGACCGCAGCGACATCGTCGCCCACGGCGTCGTCGAGGGCGACGGCGTCGCCGAAGTGAACGTGAGAGAAACCTGGGGGCAGGGGCTCGAACGCGGCTCGCTTAGCCGCCTGTCCGGTGGCGGCGAGGGCCCCGAGCGTGCGGCCGTGAAAGCCTCCCTCGGCGGCAACTATGCGATGTCGCCCACGGCTGCGGCCCCATTTCCTCGCCAGCTTGATGGCAGTCTCGATCGCCTCGGCCCCCGAGTTGCACAGAAACGTGTGCATGCCGCCGGTGAGCGCGGCGAGCTCTGCAGCCAGCTGCTGGGCGGGGGCCGTGTGGTAGAGGTTCGAGACGTGCACCAGCGCCCCCGTCTGCGACTTGATCGCCTCGGTTAGCACCGGATGAGCGTGGCCGACGCTCGCCACCGCGATTCCCGCTACGCAGTCGATGTAAGAGCGGCCGGCGCCGTCCACCAGGCGGGCGCCCGAACCCGAAACGAACTCCAGGTCCCAACGGCGATACGTGTTCATGAGCGTCACGGCAGCACCTGCGTACCTATGCCCTCGTCGGTGAAGATCTCGAGGAGAAGCGCATGTTCGACCCGGCCGTCGAGGAGATGAACCTTGCCCACTCCATTGTGGAGGGCCTCAACCGCCGAGGAGGCCTTCGGGCGCATGCCCGCCGACAGTTCCGTGACCATTGCCTCGAGCTGCGCGCAATCGAGCTCTGGGAGGAGCGAGCCGGCATCCCCGAAGTCGGCATAAAGGCCCGGAACGTTCGTGACGTAGACGAGCTTGGCCGCGTGAAGTGCCGACGCGAGCGCGGCCGCTGCCGCATCCGCGTTGATGTTCAAGGGACCGCCATCGGGTCCTGGCGCAACCGAGGCCACCACCGGCGTGTAACCGCGCTCGAGAAGGTCGTCGAGCACCCCGGCGCGCACGCTGGCCACGCGCCCCACGCGCCCCAGCGACTGTTCTTCCGGACCGTTCAAGGGGACCGCCTCGAGCAGCCCCGCGTCGGCTCCCGACAGCCCTACCGCTTTCAGCCCTGCGACGCAGAGCCGGGCCACGAGATCCGAGTTGATCGAGCCGATCAGTACCCGGCGCACCGTCTCCATGGCGACCTCGTCCGTGACACGCAGACCGTCCACGAAGAAGGGCTCGAGGCCTGCCTCGATCATGGCGGCGCTGACCTGCGGGCCGCCCCCGTGCACCACGACGAGCCTGATGCCGACGAGTGCCAGCAGCGCCAGGTCGGAGGCCACGAGGGCGGCGTGGCCCGGGTCGTCGAGCGCCTCGCCGCCCAGCTTGATCACCACAGTCCGACCTTTGTAGGTGCGGATGTAGGGCAGTGCCTGGGAGAGGACTCGAGCTTTGTCCTCGGCCCCCAGCGCTTGCTCCATCGTCGCCTCGGTCACGTGGTGCCCCCGGCGTTGAGCGCGACATAGTCGGCGGACAGGTCCGCGCTCAGCACCTCGACGCATGCCGGCCCTCGGCCCACGACGCACGTGATGGAGATCTCGTCGGAGGTCATCTCCGCGGCCGCCTTGTCCATGCCGTCCACCGGAGCACCGGCCGAGAACACTTGCTGCGCGCCGATCCAGAGGTCGAGTGCGCCAAGGTCGAGCGAGCGGTCGGCTGCTCCCAGCGCAGAGACCACTCGACCCCAGTTGGGATCTTCCCCATTCACCGCCGCCCTCCACAGACACGACGCGGCCACCGCCCGCCCAAGCGCGACACCATGTTCTGCGTTCCTGGTGCCGGAGACTTCGATGCGCACGAGCTTGGTGGCGCCCTCCGCGTCGAGCACCATCTGCTCGGCCAATGACGAGCAGAGGTCTGTCAGCGCGCCGTAGAAACACTCGGGTTCGATGGGTGCGCCTAGGCCGGTGCTCAACAGATACACAGAGTCGTTGGTGCTCTCGCAGGCGTCTACACAGATGCGATCGAAGCTCGTCCCGACCGCATGGGTTAGCGACTCTTGCAGAACGTCCTGCGCAACCTCGGCGTCGGTGGCGATGAACGCGAGCATCGTCGCCATGTTCGGCGCCAGCATCGCGGCCCCCTTCGCCACTCCCGTTATCGAGGCACCCTCCAGCTCCCGGCGCGCCACCTTCGGCCGGGTGTCGGTGGTCATGATCGCGGCGGCGAACTCGGCGGTGTCTTCGCTCAGTCCGGCTGCGGCCGTCGGCAGCGCGCTCACGATGCGTTCAATTGGCAGCGGAACGCCGATAGGGCCGGTCGAGGACACGAGGACCTCATCGACGCTGCAGCCGAGGACCTCTGCGGCGGCCGCGGCCGTGCGCTCGACCGCCGCGTAACCGTCGGGGCCGGTGCAGGCGTTGGCGTTGCCGCTGTTGACGACCAGGGCCCGCACCGGACGCCCGAGTCGGCCGCGGGACCAAGTGACCGGCGCCGCGGCGGCGGCGTTGCGGGTGAACGTCCCCGCCCACGCCGCCGGGAACTCGCTCGCCAACAGGCCGAGGTCTCGCTCTCCCGTCGGTTTGATGCCACACGGAACTCCCGAGCTCGTCACGCCGCGGGGCCAGCTCACGGCCATACCCCCAGGCTTTCGAGCCCCATGGTCTCGGCCAGGCCCAGAGCCAGGTTGGCGTTCTGGAGCGCTTGGCCGGCGGCTCCCTTCCCCAGGTTGTCGAGTGCCGCCGAGCACACCAGCAGTCTTGTGCGGTGGTCGACGCGCGCGGAGACGTGGGCGTGGTTACTGCCGGTCAGTGGCTTGGTCGAAGGCCAGTCCTCGAGCAGGTGTACGAAGGGCTCGTTGGAATAGGCGGTTCGCAGGACTTCTCGCGACTGCTCGTCGTCGAGCTCCGTCGTAAGCGGGGCGCGAGCGGTCACGAGAAGGCCGCGCGCCAACGGCACCAGGTGAGGGGTGAAGGAAACCTTGAGCGAGAGCCCGGAGTGGACCTCGAGGCCGCGCTCTATCTCTGCGATGTGGCGATGCTGGGTCGTGCCGTAAGCGGTGGCGTTGGCCGAGGCGGCGCCGAAGGAGAGGTGCTCGGTCGCCTTGCGGCCCCCGCCCGAGAGTCCCGAGAGAGCGTCAATCACGACCGGGCTCCCGATCGCTCGGGCACGTGCGAACGGAACCAGGCACAGCAGGGCCGCGGTCGGATAACAGCCCGGGTTGGCGATTCGGGTCGCGCCGGTGACGTCGGCGCGGGCCATCTCGCTCAGCCCGTAGGTCCATCCCCGTCGGTGTCGGTGATCGCCGGCCAGGTCGATGACGATGGGGGCCGCGACGCGGTCGAGGTGAGGGCCGAGCTCTCCCGAAGGAAGGCAGGAGAAGCACACGTCGGCGGGGGCCGTCGCCGCCTCCGAGGTGGTGTCCAGCCGCGGCGAGAAAGAGCCGGTGAGCTGCGGGTGTAACTCGTCGAGCGGTGCCCCGGCCGACGATTCGCTCGAGGCGGCCGCCAGCTCGAGCGCGGGGTGGGCGGCCAGCAGGCGGGCGACCTCGCCGCCGGCGTAGCCGGACACCCCTAGGACCACTGCGGACTGAGCCATGTCTCGCATACTATGCGCATTTCTGCATACTATGCAACCACTCACGCCTTGCCTCAGTCCTTCGCTTGCGGGGCAAATGTCCACGGTGTGCCTCTGCCCACGGTTTCTTGTGTGCAGAGGTCCACGGTGTGCGTTAGCCACCCCGCCCGCTTTGCGGTCCGGTCGCCGGTAGGCTTTCCCCATGAACACTCTGGGGGAATTGAAGGCGTCCGGCTACCCGGACCGCACAGTCAAAGAAGAGCTCAGGCACAACCTGCTCGAGCGGATGCGGGTCGGCGGCCCTCTGTTCGAGGGCATAGTCGGTTACGAGGACTCGGTCGTCCCAACGCTCGAGCGGGCGGTGCTCGCCGGCCACGACGTGATACTCCTCGGCGAGCGTGGCCAGGCCAAGAGCCGTCTGATCCGCCACCTCGCTTCACTGCTCGACGAACAGGTCCCGGCCGTCGAGGGCTGCGAGATCAACGACCATCCCTATCACCCGATTTGTGCGCGCTGCCGGGTGCTGGTGGCCGAGCGCGGCGACGACACACCGGTCTCCTGGATCGGGCGTGACCTGCGTTATGCAGAGAAGCTCGCCACTCCCGACGCATCGGTCTCCGATCTCCTCGGAGACGTCGACCCGATCAAGGTTGCCGAGGGCCGTTATCTGGGCGACGAGCTCACGATCCACTACGGGCTCGTCCCCCGCACCCACCGCGGCATTTTCGCAATCAACGAGCTGCCCGATCTCCCCGAGCGCATACAAGTGAGTCTGCTGAACATCCTCGAGGAGCGCGACATCCAGATACGCGGCTACAAGATCCGTCTGCCGCTCGATCTCATGCTGGTCGCGAGCGCCAATCCTGAGGACTACACGCACCGGGGCCGCATCATCTCTCCGCTGAAGGATCGCTTCGGGACCCAGGTTCGCACCCACTACCCGCGCACGATCCCAGAAGAGATCGCGATCATGCGCCAGGAAGCGACGCCTCCCCCCGCCGGTGTGTCGGTAACCATGCCACTGCATCTCGAGGAGGTCATCGCGGCCTTCACCCAACACCTGAGGGCGAGCTCGCAGGTCAATCAGCGCTCCGGCGTCTCGGTCCGTTTCTCGATAGGGGCTGTGGAGACGGTGGCGGCCTCCGCGATCCGGCGGGCGGCGCGAAAAGGAGAGCCCGAGGCCGTGGCGCGCGTGGTCGACCTGTGGGCGGTCCTGCCCGGATCCATCGGGAGGGTCGAGTTCGACGCGCTCGAGGAGGGGCGCGAGCCTCAGATACTCGAGCGCGCCTTGAAGCGCGCGCTGCTCGACGTTTATCGAGCCCGCCTGGCCGGAGAGGACCTCTCACGCCTGCTCGCCCGCTTCGATCAAGGCCTCGAGATCGAGACCTCCGACCTCACCAGCCCGGCCGAGCTGCTGGCGCAGATAGGAGGAGGCCAAGGGCTGAAGCTCGAGCGGCTGGCCTCCTGCCTGGGGCTGTCATCGGAGAGTCCCTCTGCGGCGGCGGCCGCGCTCGAGTTCTGCCTCGAAGGGCTGCATCTCACCAAGCGCGTCAACAAGAGCGCTACCGACTCGCCCACCGGCTGGCGCTTCGAGAGCGAATGATGAGAACACGCTTCTCGCGCTGGGACGACTCGCAAACTCCCTTCGATGAAAGCATCGACATCAGGGAAGCCCTAGACGAGCTCTCGAACGATCTCCTCGAGGGCTTCGGAGCTGAGGGAGCGCTCGATAGCCTGCGCCACAGCGGCATTTCGGGACGGGCGCGGGGCCTCGACGAGCTTCGGCGCATGCTCTTGGAGAAACGGCGTCGCGCCGCGGAAGAACTGAATCTCTCGGGCCCCTTCGAGGAAGTGCGACAGCAGCTCGACGAGGTTCTGATGCTCGAACGAAAAGAGCTGGCGCGGCGTCTCGAGGACGAAGCGCGCGTTGCCGAGGCGATGCTCGACGCGCTGCCGCGCGCTCCGGGCGCGGCCCTGAAGGAGCTCATGGGATATGACTTCGCTTCCGCCGAGGCGCAGCAGCGTTTCCAAGAGCTGCTGGATGAGCTGAAAAAGGAGGTCCTCAACTCCTACTTCGGCCGTCTCGCCGGGGGCATGAAAGACCTCACCGCCGAGGACATCGAGCGGGTCAAGGACATGCTCTCTGATCTGAATGCGATGATCGCAGCCCGCGATCGGGGCGATGAGTACGACTTCGAGGGCTTCATGGCGCGCTACGGCGACATGTTCGGTGACAACCCGAAGACCCTCGACGAGCTGCTCGAGGGCATGGCACGTCGCATGGCTGCGATGAGCAGACTGCTCGCGAGCATGTCGGAGCGGCAGCGCTCCGAGCTTGCGGCTCTCGCGGAACAGGTAATGGGCGACCTCGATCTTGCCTTCCAGGTGGACCAGCTGCAGCGTTCGCTGCAGGAGCACATGCCCGATCTGCCGTGGGATCAGGAGGCGCCGGGATGGGGCGAGGGCGACATGCCGATGTCGGAGGCGGTCGACGCCATCGAGCGGCTCGGCGAGTACGAGGACCTCGAGCAGTCGCTTGCGGGTGACTATCCCGGCGCCAGCCTCGACGACATCGACGAAGCCAAGCTCTCTGAGGCACTGGGAGATGACGCGGTGCGCGACCTCGAGAAGCTGCGCGCGATCGAGAAGGCGTTGGAGGAAGCCGGCGTGTTGCAGCGATCGGGCAACCGGCTCGAGCTCACCGCCCGCGGTGCCCGTCTGCTGGGGGAACGCTCGCTGACCAAGTTGTTGAGCCGTATTCGCTCCGAGCCGACGCATCGCGCCTCCGGCGGCCAGGCCGAGCCCACCGGTCAGATGAGGCCGTGGGTGTTCGGCGACGACGATCAGATCTCGGTCGAGCGCACCGTCTACAACGCGGTGGTGCGGACGGGCCCAGGCCGGAAGCTGCAGCTGTCGCCGGATGACTTCGAGGTCAAGGAGACCGAGTCGCGGCCGCGGACTTCCACCGCGCTGTTGCTCGACCTGTCGTTCTCGATGCCGCTCAACGGGCACTGGGTCCCTGCCAAGAAAACCGCACTGGCGCTGCACGCGCTGATCGAAGGCAAGTTCCCGGACGACACCCTGCACCTGATCGGTTTCTCCGACTATGCTCGCACGTTGACTCCGCAATCTCTTGCAACCGCGGGGTGGGAGAACGTACACGGCACCAACATGCAGCATGCCTTTCTGCTCGCGCATCGCCTGTTGTCCGACGATCGCAGTGCGGTGAAGCAGGTGATCATGGTCACCGACGGCGAGCCGACCGCGCACCTCGACCCGGACGGGAGCGCGCTGTTCAACTGGCCCCCGATCCCCGTGACGATCGAGAAGACGCTGCGTGAGGCCGCGCGCCTGGCGCGCTCACAGATAAAGATCAACGTGTTCATGCTCGAAGAGACGCCTGGCTTGGTCCGTTTCATGGACAGGCTGGCGCGATTGACGGGGGGCCAGGTGTTCCAGGCCGAGTCGGCCGGGCTGGGGGCCGCGATAGTAGGGGGCTACGGCAGCGGTCGGGCCTAACCGCGTTTTGAGCGCTTCTCGGTGAAGTTTTCTGCACTGTGGCGCCCCTAAAACGCGATCGGTGACTCAGGGGGTCGCGTGTATTATATGGTCGGCCCTAGCATGTTAGCTTGGGCGTTCTGTTGGTCGCCACTCGGCGATGATCCTGGGTTCTGGATGCGGACATGGGGGTTACCAAATGAGATCAGAGGCAAGGCAGCGGTCGTGGCTGATAGCCCTGTGTATGTTTTTTGCCATTCTCGCAGCCGATCTTGGGCGCCCTGTTGATGCTCGCAGCGCGACCGGACACAAGCAGAGAGTACCGATCGTCGTAGGACATCGCGGCGCAAGTGGGTATCGACCCGAGCACACCCTCGCCTCCTACAAGCTTGCAATCGATCTCGGGGCGGACTTCATAGAGCCAGACCTGGTCTCGACCAAAGACCACAAACTCGTGGCACGACACGAAAATGAGATCTCGGAAACGACCGATGTCGAGCTGCACCCAGAGTTTGCTGATCGGATGACGACGAAGGTTGTGGATGGCGTCTCGATAACGGGATGGTTCACCGAGGACTTCACGCTCGAGGAGCTCAAGACGCTGCGGGCCGAAGAGCGTATTCCCGATATCCGTCCACAGAACACAGCGTTCAACGGTCTCTACGAGATTCCCACCCTCCAAGAGGTCATAGATCTTGCCAGGCGGAGGGGGGTAGGGATCTATCCTGAAACTAAGCACCCGACCTACTTCGACGGTATCGGACTCTCATTGGAGGAGCCGTTGGTGGCCGCGCTGAAGGCAAACGGGTACCGAGGCCGCCGGGCGCCGGTTTACATCCAATCCTTCGAAGTTAGCAATCTCGTCGACCTCGACGGCATGACACGTGTCAGGCTGGTGCAGCTCGTCGACGAAGCCGGCGCACCGTACGACTTTGTTGCTGCGGATGATCCCCGCACCTACGCCGACCTGATCACCCGAAAAGGACTGGCCGAGATCGCCAAGTACGCCGATGGGATTGGGCCTAACAAGAACCTCATCGTGCCGAGAGATCAACAGAACCGCCTGAAGGAGCCCACTTCTCTGATACGGCGCGCTCACAGAGCAAGTCTGGTCGTCCATGCGTTCACTTTTCGCAACGAGAATTTCTTTCTGCCGGCCGACTACCAGCGGGGGGACCCGGAGAGCCCCTTCTTCCTGCAGGCTTACGGCGACGCTGCCGCGGAGTACAGATTGTTCTACCGTCTCGGCGTCGACGGAGTGTTCAGCGACAATTCCGACACTGCGGTAGCGGTCCGCGAGGAGGTCTTCGGCCACAAGAGGCGACGTTCCGCATAACGGAACTTTGGTGCTGTACCCACGTCTCATGTGTGTAGAGGCGCAAAGTTGGCTGGAGAAGGTCAGTCGGGCAGGTTTTGCACGTGCTGGAAGCCAAAGCGGCCCTTGATGCACAGGTGCCCGTGCGTGACGCTGTGCTCCAGCGGGGAGTCGGACCGAACGATCTGGTTGTCCTGAACCGTGAGATCGAGGTTGCAGCCGACCCCGCAGAAGGAGCACACCGTCTGCGTCACCGTCTGGCGCGCCTCGTCCCAGCGACCCTGCTGCCTCAAGTCGTACTCGCTCTTGGGCATCAGCGCTCCCGTGGGGCAGACCCCGATGCAGTTGCCGCAATAGACGCACGCAGAGTCGGTCAATGGTGCATCGAACTCGGTGGCGATGCGGGCATCGAAGCCGCGACCCGCAACCGTGATCGCAAACGTATTCTGAGCGTCCTCGCCACAAGCCTCGACGCATTTGTAGCAGAGGATGCAGCGAGAGTAGTCGCGCACGTAGAGGTCGTTGTCGATCTTCACCGGTTGCGCCACCGTCTCGGCGACGCTGCCGTCGGGCGCGTGGTGGTGCCCGGCGTGACGAGCGTCGCGCTCCCCCGCTTTCGCCGGCGGTGCGGGCGGGCCGTAACGGGCCGCGTCGGTGCCGTAACTTTCGATCCAACCCTTCACCTCGTCTGATACCAAGGACATGTCGACCGAGGAAGACAGCAACTCGAACACCATCATGCGGCTGTGGCGAACTCGCTCCGAGTCGGTGTGCACGACCATGCCCGGCTCGACCCGTCGCGAACAGGCAGGCGCCAACACGCGCGCCTTCTCGACTTCGACCACGCACACGCGGCAGGCATTGACGGGAGTGAGGGTCGAGAGATAGCACAGGGTGGGGGTGACAACACCGAGCTTGTTGCAGGCGTCGAGGATGGTGGCGCCCTCGGGGACTTCGACCACCACGCCGTCGATGGTGAGCTCGACCGTGCGCTTGATCACTCCGAGCTTGAAGCGTGCAGCGCGGCTCACGAGTCACGTCCTTGTGGGATCAACAGACCCCTTTCGAGCGCCGACTTCACGGCCACGCCCGCGGTGAAGCCCAGTCCACAGATGGACGCGTCGCTCATGACTCTTAGAAGGTCTGAGAGCAACGCTACATCGTCCTGCCCCGAGGGGTTCTCACGGCCAGACACTAGCCGCCGCAGCGCTTCCTCCTGCCGCACGGTGCCCACTCTGCAGGGGACGCATTGGCCACAGGACTCGTCGCGCATGAACGCCGCGATTCGCAGCAGCACCGCGGAGATGTCGTAGTTGCCGTCCAGGACAAAGACCACTCCCGAGCCGAGCGAGGCGCCCGCCGCACGCGTCGCTTCGAAAGTCAGCGGAAGGTCAAGGTCTGAAGTATCGATGAAGGTGCCCGCGGCTCCACCCAGCAGGATCGCCTGGATTGTCGCACCCTCGGTCAGGCCGCCGGCGAGCTCGAGCAGCTCGCGTAACGTGGCCCCAAACTCGAGCTCGTAGAGACCGGGCTTTCTCACGGCGCCCGTGAGGCAGAACAGCTTCGTGCCGGTGGAGTCCTTGGTCCCGATTCCGGCAAAGGCGGGCCCACCCTCGGCCAGCACCTCCAGGACGTTGAACAGTGTCTCGACGTTGTTGATTGCGGTCGGCTTGCCGAAGAGGCCCACCTGCGTGGGAAAAGGCGGCTTGTTGCGCGGCTCGCCGCGGTAGCCCTCGATCGAGTTCATGAGCGCGGTCTCCTCGCCACAGATGTAGGCGCCGGCACCGCGTCGCAGCTCTATGTCGAAGGCAAAGCCCTCGCCCATGACATCGTCGCCCAACATGCCGCGGGCGCGCGCTTGGGTGATGGAATCCTCGAGTCTGCGGGTCGCAAGGGGATACTCGCCCCTGATGTAGATATAGCCGCGCTCGGCGCCGGTCGCGTAGCCGGCGATCGTGACGGCCTCGATCAACGCGAAGGGGTCCTCCTCCATGAGAATGCGGTCTTTGAAGGTCCCGGGCTCGGACTCGTCCGCATTGCAGATTACATAGTGAGGGTGCACCGGCGCCTTGGCCACTGCATCCCACTTGGCGCCGATGGGAAACGCAGCTCCGCCGCGGCCCATGAGCTTGCTATCGGCCAGCTCGCGGGCTATTCCTTCGGGACCGAGGCGGACGGCGCGGCGCAGGGCTGAGTAGCCGCCATGCCCCCGGTAGTCGTCGAGGTCGGTGGGATCGACCAAGCCGATGCGGCGAAGAAGCCTGAGCCGGGGATCGCGCGGGGTCTCGGTCTGGGGCGCCGTGCCGCGAGAGGGAGCATCGAAGAGACCGTCTGCGAGGACTCTCCCCACGGCGGCAGTCGAGACCGGCGCCTGGCTGCGATCGTCGGCGCCGGCGCGCTGCCACAACAGCGCGGGAGCGCGCTCGCACTGACCCAGGCAGGGGCTCCGCAGCCACGTCGGCGCGCCTTCCACGGCTCCGCCGAGGTCGGAATTGGGATTCTTATCGGAGGACTCGGGGCCGAGTGTCTGTTCCAGGGTATCGATGATGTCATCGGCCCCCTTGGCCATGCACACGATGTCGTCGCACACGTGCGCGACCAACGGGGGCCGCGGCCGCAGCGAGAACAACGCATAGAAGCTGGCCACGCCGTAGGCATCCGCCGGAGGCACGATCAAGCGCTCGCACACATACGACAGCGCGCCTTCCGATATCCAGCCGATCTCGTCCTGGAGAGCGTGCAGGGCAGGGAGAAGAAGGTGGCGGCGAGCGCGCGCTTCGTGACCGGTGTTCGCAACTCTGCCATTCGTCTGTTCCGGCAACCCGGAGGAAACAAGAAACGCTTCGATGACCGTACGTTCTCCGGGCGTGGGGTCGGCCCCACGCAGACGGAGGTCCACTAGTGAGTAGTGCTCGCGGATGCGACCTCGTGGCGGGGGCCGGCCTCTGCGGAGAGGCGCTCGACACGGATCGCGGTCGCCTTGAAGTCGGCGGTGCCCGACTTCTTGTCCCACGCATCGGACGTCAAGACGTTCACGTCCACCTCAGCGGAGGAGTGGACCGTCATGAAGGCGAGGCCCGGTCGCAGCGACGATTCGATCGCCACCGGTGCCTCGAGGGAGCCGCGTCGCGAGCTGACCTGCACGCGCTCGCCCACCGCGAACCCGAGGCGCTCGGCGTCCTCAGGGCACAGAAACAGTGACTCTCTCTTGCGCATGGGAGAGCTGTAGCCGCCGGTCTGAACGCCGGTGTTGTAGGAGTCGAGGCGTCTTCCAGTTGTCAGGCGCATGGGGAACTCGGCGTTCAGCTCGTCGAGCGGCGCCACGAACTCGACCGGAGTGAACGGCGCCGGGGGGCCACCGCGCGGCTCCTCCCACAGCCGACCGTGCAGGAACGGGCTGCCGGGATGGTCTTCGTCGGGACAGGGCCACTGGATGCCGCCGAGCTCGTCGAGGCGCTCGTAGCTCATGCCGGTGTGCATGGCCGACAGGGAGCGGAGCTCGTCCCATGCTTTCTCGGCCCCCGGCTCCCCCCAGTCGTGACCGAGCCTACCGGCGAGCTCCCAGATGATCTCGAGGTCGGGGCGCGCTTCGCCGGGGGGCTCAAGTGCCTTGCGCACGCGCTGGACCCGACGCTCGCTGTTGGTGACCGTGCCCTCGTACTCACACCAGTCGGCGGCGGCGGGTAGAACCACGTCGGCCATGCGCGCGGTGTTCGTCAGAAAGATGTCCTGCACAACAAGATGGTCGAGGCCTCCGAGGAGCTTTCTCGCGTGTGGTGCGTCGGCCTCGGAGTCGGCCGGGTTTTCTCCTATCACGTAGAGCGTACGCAGGTCGCCGCGCTCCATCGCCTCGAACATTTGTGACAGGTGCCAGCCTTTGTGAGGCGGAATCGTGCAATTCCACGCGGACTCGAAGCGAGCGCGCTCGGCGTCGTCCTCGATGTCCTTGAAACCCGGAAACTTGTTCGGGATCGCGCCCATGTCTCCGCCGCCCTGAACGTTGTTCTGTCCCCGCAGCGGGTTGACGCCGGAGCCGTAGCGTCCGACGTGGCCGCACAACAGCGCCAGGTTGATGAGCGCGAAGACATTGTCGGCGGCGTTGTGGTGCTCGGTAATGCCCAGCGTCCAGCAGATCTGGGCGCGATCCGCCCGCGCGTAGGCATGGGCCAGCTCTTTGATGGATGCGGCCGGTACTCCGGTGCAGCGCTCGGTCATGTCGAGGGTGTAGGGCTCAACGACGCGCGCGAAATCCTCGAAGTGCTCGGTGGCGTGGTCGATAAAGGCGCGGTTCTCCAGCCCCGCCGCGATGATCTCGCGCGCGATGCCGTTGGCAAGAGCGATGTCCGAGCCGACGTCCACTCCGAGCCATCCGTCCGACCACTGCGACGTGCTGGTGCGGCGGGGGTCGATTGCATACAGACGGGCGCCGTTGTGGACGGCCTTGAGGACGTGGTGAAAGAAGATCGGGTGCGTCTCGCGTGCGTTCGAGCCCCACAGGATGATGAGGTCGGTGTCGTCGATCTCCTGATAGGAGCTGGTGCCTCCGCCCGCTCCGAACACTGCCGCCAGACCGACGACGCTGGGAGCGTGTCAGGTGCGGTTGCAGCTGTCTATGTTGTTGCTGCCGATGACCGAGCGCGCAAACTTCTGCGCAACGAAGTTCATCTCGTTGGTAGCCTTCGAGCAGCTGAACAGGCCGAACGAGCTGCCGCCGTACTCGTCGGTGGCCGAGCGGAAGCCCGTAGCGGCGCGCTCGAGCGCCTCGTCCCATGAGGCGGGGCGCAGCTCTCCGGCATCGCGCACGAGTGGCTGGGTGAGCCGGGTGTGGCGTGGCTTCATGTCCTCTTCCCCCTCTCCTCAGATCACTGGGGCAAGTTTAGTCGGACGGTGCCGGCGAGGTAGTCAAACGCGCGCAATGGACTAGGGAGTACCGATCCGGTACTCCAGAGCGCTCAACGCGCGATTGAGTACCGCCGGTTTCAGCGGCCGCCGGGCTTGTCCTGGCTGGTCGAGCCGAGCTCGCCCTCGTCTTCCTTGCCCTCGCCTCCGGGGGAGGGCCCGTCGACGGGGGCCTGGTCTGGCTCGGGGCGCTCGGGGGCGTCCGATTCGTTGTCTTGATTGCGGCGCTTGTCCTCCGTCATCTCTTTTCCAATTGTGTCACACCCCATCTCTAGCGTTGGAGATGTTTCGCCGGCGAGCCGCGCCGCCTACTGGAAGAGGTTCTGGGAGAAGAGGACGCCTTAACCTTGATGGGCCACCTGCCGCATGAAGACTACGCCACCAAGGACGACATGGGCCTTCTCAAGCACGACATCGGCCTTCTCAGGGACGACATCACTTCCGTTAGACGGGACCTGACTGCCGTCGAGGAACGCTTCGACCTGAAGCTCGAGGCGCTGGAACATCGCCTGACCGCGGTGTTCAGAAGCGAGTTCATAGTGCAGACTCGAACCCTCGTCATCTCCATGGTGGCGGTCGTCGCCTCGATGGGATCGCTTGTCTTCGCAGCCGCCCGCTTGACCTAGAGCTGCGACCGAGGGCGCCGCCCAGCCTCACGACATGATGTCCTTGCGGGACAGGATCACCCCGGCGAGCGCCACGAAAACCGCCGCGTAGAGGAAGTGGGCGACGAGGCCCTCGGCCATCTCGCCCCACACGATCGGATCGCGAAAGAGGTCCACGAACGCAAGCCAGCGCTCGCTGATCAGAAACGTATGGATCGGAGCAAGGGCGCTGAGGGACTCGAGTATCTGGCTCACTATCGCCAGCGCCACGGTGGCGACCGAGGCCCCGGGGGCCGAGTCCGACAGCGTCGAGGCGAACACTCCCACCGCAGCAAGGGCGCTCATCCCAGTCGCGATGTAGCCCGCGGCCCCCACGATTCGCAACAGCGCAGCGCCGGGCGACAGCGTGGATCCCGACAGCGTCGGCATCGGCCCCCAGCCGTAAGCCGCCCCTCCCGCCACGAGCCCTACAACCGTTACCCACAGGACCAGCAGGGCGATGAGCACCACCGCGGCGGCGTACTTCATCAGGATCAGGCGCAGGCGGCCGACCGGGCGAACCAGGAGATAGCGCAGCGTGCCGGTCGCCGCCTCTCCCGCGACGGCGTCCCCCGACAACAGGGCGGCCGCCAGCGGCAGCAAGAACACCTGCAGTGCGCCCAGAGCAGCCAGCGGGGTGAAGAAGCCGTTGCGCACGATGAGCTCATAGAAAGGAGGGCCGTCCTCGCCGGAAGAGCCGCCCCCGGGACTCAGCAACAGGCTGATGACGAGGATGATCGGAATACCACCGAGGGCGGCGCCCAAAAGCCAGGTCCTCCACCGCCGCGCGGCCCTGAACAGCTCCACGTAGAACATCAGCCCGAGCCCTCGATCAGGGTCATGAAGACCTCCTCGAGGCTCCTCCGTTCGGGTACCAGGGCGCGCACCCCCACCCCCGCAGAAACCAGCTTCCGGTTGATCTCGGCGGGATTGAGATCATCGGCCACGCTCACCCGAAAGGACCCGTGATCTTCTGACTCCACATCAAGTCCCCGGAGCTGTGCGAGCACTTCGGAGGCCCGTGCGGCGTCGTCCACCTCGATGCGCAGGCTCTCCCCGGGAGCTCGCAGCTCCGCCGGCGTGCCCTCGGCAATCAGGCGGCCACCGGCCAGCACGCCGACCCGATCGCACATCGCCTCGACCTCGAACAGCAAGTGACTCGACACGAACACCGTTACCCCGTCGTCGGCGAGCCGGCGGAGCAGTTCCCGGATCTCCCGCATCCCCGGGGGGTCGAGCCCGTTCGTCGGCTCGTCCAGAACCAGCACCTCGGGAGAGCCCAGCAGCGCAAGGGCGATCCCCAGCCGCTGACGCATGCCCTGGCTGTAGGCCTTGACTCGCTTGGTTGCCGCCCCACTCAGACCGACCACTTCGAGCACCTCGTCGATGCGGGAGAGGCGCTCGTCCCTGCCCCCCGAGCGCGCCATGCAGACGAGATTGGAGCGGCCCGAGAGGTAGGGCCACAGCCCCGGCTCCTCGATCAGTGCGCCGACCTTGTCGAGGACCCCGGCGGCGGAGGCGCCTACGATGACCTCTTCGCCGAGGAGCTCCGCTCGGCCCGCACTCGGTTTCACCAAGCCCAAGAGCATCCGAATCGTGGTCGTCTTGCCTGCCCCGTTGGGGCCCAAGAAGCCGTAGAGCGTGCCCTGGGGGACGGCGAGGTCGAGCGCGGCCACAACCGTCTGCTCTCCGTAGGACTTGGACAGTCCGTGAGTCGCCAGCGCGTTCATTCCAGCTCTCGTGCGAGGACCTCGAGGTGTTCCAGCGGAACCGGGCCCGCAACCAGCCATCGGGCACCGCCCACTGTGACGACGTCGACGGTGATCAGGTCGCCTTGGAAGGGAAGGAACTCCGCGAGGATCGGGCTCGTCGCGCCATCGAGCTTCAGAGCTGCGGCCGAGGCCCAGCCGCTTCCGAGCAGCCTCCAGCCCTCGAGCAACCCGCCGCCCAGCGCCTGCGCGTTCCCCTGTCCGGTTGCTCCTCCGCCGTCTGCTCCGACCGTCTGCTCGCCCTTTGCCTCGGAGCGCGGGAGGGAGCCTGCAGGGGGATGGAAGTCGAAGATCTCGCGGGGAATGGCGTCGAAGGACACGGACTCGAAGGCGACACTGAGGGAGGGAGACTCGGCCTCCCGCGAAAAAACCGCCACCCCCAAGGGCACATGCCGAGTCGCGTCGAGGCTCACCTCCACGCGGCCGATGAGCGTCTCTGTGGTGCGAGGTCGTAACACGAGGACATGAGCGCCCCTTCCCGCGACCACCGCCGGAGGGCCTGTGGAGACCGCGGTCGAGGGAGCGACGGCGTCGAAAGCCTGCGCCGTGAGGGCCCGTGGGTCGGCGAAGCCCGCGAGCACCAGCAACGGCCCCGCGTTGGGGCCGAGACGCCGGGACGAGAAGCCGGCCGAGTCCCAAGTCCAGGTGCCCGAAGGACCGCTCACGAAGGAACGCTCGCCGAACGGCTGGGCTTCGCTCACCCTCACGAACGCGCCCTCCCGCCACACCCTTGCCGAGGTGTTGGTGGGAATGCTTGCGAGGCCGGACTGGGGGAGGGCGGGGAGGCTCAGATCAAGCTTCGCCCGGACCCAGCCCGCGTGCGGCCGGCCCGCGAGGGCCGCCTCCGCCGCATCGGCTACTAGTTGCCGAGGGGGCGGGCTGGTCGCGGGGGGACGGATGGAGCCGGGGGCGGCCACAGCGGCACCCACTCCCACCAAGGCTGCGATCGCCCCTGCGATGGCGTAGCGCGTTCTCACCCGCCGAGCTTGCCACCGCCACGGCTCAATCGAATCCCTTTCCTCATTCTCGGAGATCCCACTCACCTCTGGGTGGGTGAATCTCCTGAGAACGCCGGCCGCGGTCGTTATAAGCTCGCCCTTCGCCATGGGGTCTTTCACAAGGGAGATTGCGATGTCTGTTGAGCTCAAGAACTTTATCGACGGGGACTACCGGGACGCCGCCGACGGGCAGGTCGCTCCACTGATCAATCCTGCCACCGGGCAGGAGTTCGCGACCGCCCCGGTGTCTACGAATCCAGACATCGACGTCGCTTGCCAGGCTGCCCGACGAGCATTCGAGAAGTGGGGACAGGCGACGCCGTCCGAGCGCAGCCTCGCTCTCATCCGTATCGCGGACGCCATCGAGAACCGGGCGGAGGAGCTCGTCAAGCTCGAGTCCGAGAACACCGGCAAACCCATCGGGCTCACGATCGATGAAGAGATCCCGCCGATGGTGGACCAGATCCGGTTCTTCGCCGGCGCGGCCCGCTGTCTCGAGGGCAAGTCCTCCGGCGAGTACATGGCAGGTTTCACCTCGATGGTCCGCCGGGAGCCCGTGGGCGTGTGCGCCCAGGTCACGCCGTGGAACTACCCCATGATGATGGCGGTGTGGAAGTGGGCGCCGGCGATCGCTGCCGGAAACGCGGTTGTTCTGAAGCCGTCCGACACCACTCCTGTATCGACCCTCAAGATGGCCGAGATCATGTCGGAGTTTTTGCCGGCAGGCGTCTTCAACGTGGTCTGTGGTGACCGCTCGACGGGGGCCGCATTGGTGTCCCATGACATCCCCGACATGGCCTCTATCACCGGCAGTGTGCGGGCGGGTATGGAGGTGGCCAAGGCGGCGGCTACAGACCTCAAGCGGGTTCATCTCGAGCTCGGTGGCAAGGCTCCCGTGATCGTCTTCGACGACGCCGACCTCGACGCCGCCGCCGAAGCCATCGCAATTGCCGGCTACTTCAATGCCGGCCAGGACTGCACCGCGGCGACGCGCGTGCTGGCCGGCCCCAAGGTCTACGACGATTTCATGTCCTCGCTCACCGCTCAGGCCAAGGGCATGAAGACCGGTGACCCAGCCGACCCCGATACGTTCTACGGCCCCCTCAACAACGCCAATCAGCTCGAGCGGGTAGAAGGCTTCATGGAGCGGGCGCCCTCAAACGCCGAGGTCGTGACCGGCGGGCACCGGATCCAGAACGGCGGCGGCTTCTTCTACGAGGCGACCGTGGTCTCAGGGCTCACCCAGGACGACGAGATGATTCAGAATGAGGTCTTTGGCCCCGTAATCACGGTGCAGCGTTTCGACGAAGAAGAGAAGGCACTGGCATGGGCCAACGGCGTCGACTACGGCCTCGCCTCCAGCGTGTGGACACGCGATCACGGCCGCGCCATGAGGATGGCGAAGGGTCTCGACTTCGGCTGCGTGTGGATCAACTGCCATATTCCCCTGGTGGCCGAGATGCCGCATGGTGGGTTCAAGCACTCGGGCCACGGCAAGGATCTCTCGATGTACGGCTTGGAGGACTACACTCGCATCAAGCACGTGATGTCGAGCATCGAGGGCTGAGTCACCGTCTTACCGTCGCGGTGTCCCACATTCGGCGGGCTGCCCGGATGGGAGTTTGGCCCAGCTTGGCTTCGGGCATGGTCCCGTCATCAGGGCATCGCTCTTGTGCGACGCCTCCCGGCAACGCGGGAAAACGCCTTTGATGAGTGGCTACGGGTCCATCTCGGACCGCGTCAAGATCGAATTGATCTCCGCGCCTGCGAGCGCCGAGCGGGCTCGTCGCTTCGTCGAGAGGGCGCTCACCTCGTGGAAGTGCATGGAGCTGCTCGAGGTCACGGTGCTGCTCGCCAACGAGCTAGTCACCAACTCCGTGCTCCATGCCAACAGCGACATTCGCGTCGAGGTCACGAAGCTCGCGACGGGCGTCCGGGTGCAGGTTAGCGACCACGACAGCGCGCCCGTGGAGCCTCGCCGAGCGAGCCTCCATGCTGAAGGGGGCCGCGGGCTGGCTCTGGTCGAGGGCATCTCCGATGACTGGGGCGTTGAGAGATGGGACGGAGGAAAGACCGTCTGGTTCCAGATCGTCGAGTAGCGAGCGCCACCTCAACACCTGCCGCGCCGAGCTATGAAGGCGCAACCAAACGATCTCGGCCACGCCGGCCGCGGCAAACGCCACCATCACGATATAGGCAAGGTCCGACAGGGGCCGCATATGGCTAAGCTAGCTATTGCGGCCTCTGGAAAAAACCCCCAAATGGGGGAAAGTGACCCCCCGATCGAGTGAACTTTTCTACTGGGCCGCCCCTTCTGTAACTGTCCTCAGGCCTCCGGTCCTCCGAGGCTGGAGCACCTGGAGGTCCAGGATCTCCTGCGCCGCCGGGATGGCCATAGCTTCACTCGAGGTGAGGCTTCGAGCAGGCGAGCACCCGAGTACCGGCCTGGTCGCGCTCGAGCTTGACCCCTGGGACACTAGGTTGCATGGACTTGTCCCCGATCGCTCACGCGCACGCCCTTCACGAGCGCGTCCACGCTCCTCTGGACGACTGCGATGAGGTTCAAGAGATACCAGCGAGCAGGGAGCTGAGCAAGCGCCGATGAGGGTTCTGCTGATCTCGACCTACGAGCTGGGACGCCAGCCCTTCGGCCTTGCCAGCCCGGCCGCATGGCTGCGGGAGCGAGGGGCGCAAGTCTCGTGCAACGATGTCGCCGTCGAACCGTTCGACGAC
>JALZJN010000185.1 GCA_030859735.1 Actinomycetota bacterium | reverse complement strand
GGGGTGGGGTTGTCGCTTATCGTCTACAAGGGGCGGGGCTGGGAGGACGTATGCTTGAATTTTGCGGGCATGCTCGCCCCGGTTGTTGCCATTGCGCCAACCATCGATGTCGCGCTGCTGGTCCGTTGCCCCGAGCCCGCTTCCGCTTAAGGACGATGGCTCGCTCGCCGACTGGGTCGTGACGAATATTGGCAACAATTCAATGCGCTGCTGATCGCTGGGGGACACATAAGAATCTCTCATCGTCGAGTTTCGACGCGAGTCAAATAACTTGCAAGAACAATGCCTTCTTCAAGATGGGTACTCCTTTTAAAAGATCGCGGCCCTTGGCAATCCACGATAGCCCGAAAGCGTAGACCGAGACGACCTCTCCAACGTAGAGAGGTGTGAGGGCAAGAATCTCCACGCTAAGAACTCTGCCCAGTCCGACCCATACAACAGCCGCGAGTATCGCCATTCCGCAGAATCGGTGGAATCGCGCCACGGACGCCTTCCCCTCCGTGGTCTTTCTCCCTGCGGGCAAATACAAAACAAATCGCAGCTAGACTCAAAATGAAGACCGCCGCAGAGATGTAGTGAATTGTTGCTACAAGTGACTCACCAAACGCCTGCTGTAACTGAGTGCAGCCCTGCGGGTCAGGTTTGGAGTTAGGACCGCACAGCGGCACCGCGTCGACCAGTCCAGGACGCTGTGTAGGCAGAAACGCCACACCGAGCACCGCAACCCCTGCGATTAGGCTCAGCCAATAGTCCCACGTTGACCTCTGCCCGGCCATATAAGTGATCAGGAGGAAGCCTGTGACGCACAAGCCGGCCACGAATATAGGTCGCGCGCGCCGGTGTGGTAGTAGGCACTGAGCGACCCCTTTACTGATAGCCCGCCCCTAAGAAAGAGCCCGTCAACAAGGAACAGCAGCGTTGGGAGGAGGACGCCGATACCACCAACGACTAACCTGATTAGCAAGTAGGAACGAGCATAGAGTACCTCAGGGTCTTGGACATCGCTCACGTCGTCAGGACGATCGAACGGTTCAGTTGTCAATGCGCACATGATCCCCCTTACAGCGGCGTGACGTTAGTTCAGACACGAGTTCGGCGATCCTTCGAATTCCGCCAACCTTAGTATTGAGCATCCTCAAATCGACTAGGTACAGTCAACCCCTCTTTAAGGCGAGAGAAAAGCCGAATATGCCTCCTTTATTTGGGCGCCAGGCAGCATATGATGATCGGCTACCGTACGGATGAAAATGCTGCGCCGCTTTCAGTGCCCAGGTCGTGGTGTGAACCTAGTCTCGCCGGCGACGGGAAGCCCTCATGTGACCTGGTTGACGACGTGGAGCTGCTGGTTTGAACTTTCTCCATTCCGAACGGCACACAGGTCAGCTAGATGTTAAACCGACGACGACATCTCCTCAGTTTGTACGTCTGTCCCACGGGCAAATGACCGGACAGACGGCGCAGCCCCCTGAGTCGGTAGATAAAAGCTAGCTACCGACGGGTCGGCCTCGTGCGACAAGAACCCTAGAAGCCGGAGCCGGCTTTCAACGCGATTAAGGTCTGCTGGGTCGCCGACTCGTTCGTGAGCCAAAAGGAGGGCCCGGGTCGCGCACCGAATCTTGACGGCCCGGGCGGTGCGGCGGACCCAAAGTGTCCTAGGTCGTCGGTGAGCACAGCGTGAGCAGTGAAAGAGGCTCGGATGCGACGATCGAAGGCCCTCGCGGTGAAAGCAGAGGCGCTGCCCGAGTTCAGGAAGCGGGGCTGGACAGAAGGGCTCCTCAAGGCTCAGCCTCGAGGAGCTGCGTTAACCCTGGTCAATCAGGGGACATACGCAGGAGGGCGGCCATGAGGGGATTCAAGGGACTGCTAGTAGTCGGTGCCGTGCTAGCTGCGATTCTCATACCCGGAAGCGCCATGGCGGTCGGGTCTGCTCTCTTGCCGGGGTCGGCGGCGACGACGAGATCCACAGTGCCACACCGTTCGATCGAGAATACCGAGGGTGTTGACCGATTCATCGAAGCGCCTCTCGATGTCGGCAAGAGGCCTGTCCTTAAACCGAAGTTTGTCACCGGCGACTGGGCGTTAAGAAGGTCAGAAGCCTCTGAATACTCGTCATCCTTGATGCGCTCGCCCCACTCCGTCGTTCCGCCTCCGTTCACCGTGACATGTACCATTGGTGTTTGCGGTCCTCCGCCATGGAAGTGCCACTCGTCGGATCCAACATAGATGACGTCCCCTGGTACCGGCTCGTGTCCGGACTCACCTCGCGTTCTCATTCGCCCGCTGCCGCTTACCCCGTAAAGGAACTGACCGCCGGGGTGTCTATGCCAGTGGGTTCTCGCGCCCGGGGAGAAGTGCACTATCCCAACCTTCCCGTTGGGGGCAGCGATGGTGCTCTTGAGCCAAACTTCACCCGTGAAGCGCCTGTCGTCGCCGTGCTCAAACGGACCCTCTACGACTCGTCCAACGTCCACCGTGGAGACTCCTTTCCTCTGTCCTGATACAGCGCGCCCTCGACGCGATGCGCGTCTATATCGCAAGAGGCAACATTTAACTGGTAAACGATTCCACCTTGCTGTGCGCAGGGTCGCGGTTGTTAGATGACCTAGAGACAGAGGGCGGCAGAAGGGTCAGCTGATGGGCGCAACTGGGATCCCGCGGGTTGGCACGGGTGACCCTAACGTAGAGATTTCGGGCGGCGTCAGCGGTCAGGTAGCAATCGGCGAGAACATCATCCAGGTCCAAGCTGACCATGGCGCGATCGTGAATGTCGCCTCTCCGGGACAGCTGCCTCGCCCTCGCCTCCGTCCGATGCCAGTTTCGCTGCGTCCCCGTCCGTTCCCCGACCTTCTCGGTCGCGAAGAACAGGTCTCGGCCGCACTTGAGTCCGTGTCGCGGTCTACACCAAGAGAATTCTTTGGCGGTCAAGGTTTTGGCAAGACGGCCCTAATGCGTCACCTTGTGCATCATCCCTCGATTGCGTCGGTCGAAGCGGTGATCTTTCTCGCGGGCCGAACCCGTCCCGCCGACGACTTGCTTCAAGCAATCTTCGACGCCCTCTATGTAACCGAGATACCCTTCAAGCCTACCGATACGCAGCTGCGCTACTACCTGCAAGACGCGAACGCGCTGGTGTTCTTGGATGACCTGGAGCTTTCGCGCGTCGAGGTTGGCACGCTTATGGATGCGGTGCCGCACTGCATTTTCATTCTGGCGTCCGAACGTCAACAACTGTGGGGTGAGGGCAACTCCACTCCGCTACGTGGCCTTACACAAGACGCCGGCGTCGCGCTACTGGAGCGTGAGGTAGGTCGCGAGTTTTCGGGCGACGAATGTTTGGCCGCTCAAGAACTTTGTGCGGCTCTCAAGGGAAATCCACTGCAGATCATTCGGGCAGCCGCTTTGATGAGAGAAGAAAAAAGCGCAGCCACATTAGTGCTTAGGGCACCGGCTGCCTCCCTGGAGGATGCCCTGACGGAGGACGCTCTTCAGTCGCTCTCTGAATCAGAGCGGCGGGTGCTGGCCGTACTGACGGCCGCAGCCGGGGCCCCCCTTCGTCTTCGGCTCATCTCAGCTCTTACGGGATCATCCGATGCCGACAAGGCGCTGCACTCGCTCATCACGCGTGGTCTCGCGCGGTCGGCAGATGGAACCTTCGCGCTGTCCGGCGGTCCGAACCCAAGCCTGCAGCAGGCCCTGGCTTCGGAGCAATGGGCGGGCCGGATCCTTGATTACCTCGCGGTGTGGGCGGAAGAGCAGCGCGATCCGAGCGCTCTGCGTGCCGAGGACATAGAGGCCGTTCTCGAGATGTTGCGTTGGGCTTCCAAGACCAAGCGCTGGCGTGACATCCTGCGGCTGGGAAGAGCGGTAGAGGGAGCGCTCATCAGAAATGGGCGCTGGGGTGCTTGGCAAGAGATTTTGAGCAAGCAACTCGAAGCCGCTCAGGTCCTTAAAGACCCCGCCGCCGAAGGCTGGTCACTACACCAAATTGGCACCCGGGCGCTCTGCTTAGATGACAGCTCCACGGCACGTAGCGCTCTCACCCAGGCACTCCAAATTCGCGAACAGCTCGGCGACCACCCCGGAGCCGCGGTCACGCGGCACAATCTCCAGGTCCTGATGGGTCCGCCCCGTCCGCCCCATCGGGATGAGCCCCCCAGACTCTCGCCTATGACGTCGGCGCCCCCGCTTCTCATTGCGGGGATATTTGTGGTGTTGGGCTTGTTGCTTTTCGCCGTTAATCAATGGTGGCCAACGGCGTCGGAGGATTCAGGTACCAAGCTATTGTCTGCGGGACTCAGTCCCACGAGTCTAGACTTTGGACGGGTAATGGTGGGCAAGATAACGCGGGAACCCGTGAAGCTCACCAACAGGGGAAGCACCCCAGCGAACGTTGGTCGCATCGCGCTGGTGCCCCCTCTTAAGGATTTTCGAATAACCAATGACTGCACCAGCGTGACTCTTGGTGGCGGAAAAGTCTGTACATTCGACGTCATTTATCGGCCGTCGACCACGGGCCCTCATACAACTCAACTAGTCATCGGCGGCGAGGCATTCGGCAACGGCCGGATAGTAGAAGTGACGGGTTTCGGAACACCTCCCCCAAATGCGCCCGCGGTAGGCCTCGATCGTACTCACCTCAACTTCGGAGAAGTTGTGGTGGGCTACAGGGCCAAGGAATCCGTGGAGGTCACCAACACCGGCACCGACGCTATGACCCTCAAGAGCATCACGCGCGCGCCCCTCATTCAAGAATTCCATGTAGCCGACGATTGCCCTGGCACCCTTGAGCCAAAACGGAGCTGTGTCATCTCGGTCACCTACTCCCCCACCACAACCGGACGTCACACCGCTCGCGTCGTCATCGCCGACACCGCGATCGGCAATCCCCATCGCGTG
>JALZJN010000221.1 GCA_030859735.1 Actinomycetota bacterium | reverse complement strand
TCTGCAGGCCGCGCGCCAGCAGGCCGACGACCTGGGCCTCCCGGTCGGTCAGCCCCGCCGGCCGCTCGATGCGCGGGACCTCTTGCCCGGAGACCTCCAGTACTGCCGCGACGGCGTCGGCGTCGAGTCGTCCTGCGCTCGCTTCGCGGCCGAGGGTCTCGGCGGCCTGCTCCGGCGAGAGGGCCTCGCGGTGCGGCCGCGCCTCGGTCATCGCGTGATAGGCGTCGGCGGCGGCGAGCATGCGCTCCGCTGGTGTAAGCGCCGCGGTGGCGATCCCGCGGTGATAGCCCGAGCCATCCAGTCGCTCGTGATGTGTGGTAGCGACCGGTGCCAGCGCGGCAAGGAAGGGCGAGTGGCTGAGGACGCGCTCGGACTGATACGCATGCAACCTGACGTGCTCCCAGTCGTCCGGCGTCAGTGGCGCGGCCTTATTCCAGATACGGGTCGGGACCGAAACCCGTCCCACGTCGTGTACGAGCGCGGCGCGCCGGACCGTCACGACGCCGGCGGCCTCGAAACCGCACCGCCGGGCGGCGGCCGTTGCCAGCTTCGACACTCCGGCCGAGTGACCGACCAGATATCGGGAAACGAGGTCGGCGAAATCACCCATCGCCGCCAGTGCCTCATCGATCGCCTCGCTTTCGAGGATCAACCACGGGGTCGGCTCGCGGGCGAGCGTTTCCTCCCATGCCGATCGATCTGCATCGAGCGCCAGGATCTCCGGCGCCTCGTCCGCGAGCGCTTTGGCTATGGCGGGATCGAAAGCGCCCCCGCCCCGCTCGCTAACGACGCGTGCAGCAAACTCTTCGCCGCCCAGCATCCGCTGGAAGGCCGCGTCCCGAGCGACGTGAACGATCCGTACGGGCAGCGGGATGTCGTCGCGCGCGACGCGACCGGGCATGCCCTTGCCGTCCCACCGCTCGGCGAGGTGGTCGAACAGCCCCTGCATGGACGGGGGGAGACCGAGTCGATCGGTCAGCATCTGGCCCACCTCGCATTGAGCGGCCACCTGGGTCTTGAACGTGGCGGCAGCCCGTGGGATCCCGCGCGCGATCTGAACGGCCCGTACCGGCGGCGGGTTGCCCGGAGGAGCCAGCGCGCGCATGAGTCCCGTCATCATCTCGCGTCGAGACCCGAACCTGCCCGGAGTGGCGTAGGTCGTCAGCGCATCGTCATCGCCGAAGAGCTCGGCAGCGACCTCCGCGCCGGCCGTGCAGCCGATGTAGAACAGCAGGCACGCGTAGTAAGTCTGCGATGCCGTGTCGGGATCGACACCCAAGCGCTCGCCGAGGCGCATCGCGAACAGCGTGCTGTGCAGCCCGTGCTCGAGGGGCACCCCGATGCTGAGATCGGTTGCCAGAGAAAGTGCCGCGATGACTTCCGCGGTACGAACCTGTTCAGCACTCTCGGACGTTTCGAGGTTCAAGATCGCTGGCCTCCGCAATCAGGGAGAATTGGTCAGCACCATGGGGGCGTGGGTTAGTTGGTCAGAGCAGGCGACTCATAATCGCCCGGCCGCTGGTTCGAGTCAAGCCGCCCCCACTAGCTCAATGAATCCATAAATCGAGTCCCTTATGCCAACGGTAATCGGACGACCAAAGGATTCAGTGTCCGTTTCACTGGCTCGCGTTTGCGCACGACAGAGCAGGTGCGCTCGAACCTCGCGCTGATAATCCGTTGGTCGGCTGGTTCGAGTCCAGCCGGTCTCACGAGCAATACAGCAAGCGTATTAATCCGAGCTGGGACTCCCGTCTCGAACGAGAGTGTCCGGGAACCGGCCGGAGGTGGCCCAAAAATTGCACGTCGTGGCGGGCGCCGCTGACCTTTTGACCCGAGCGCTCTTTCGGCCGGGAACCCGGACCAGCGGAAGTGACCTGATAGAAGGATGTGTCACCCAACGCCTGCTTGTCCTCCGCTGCTCCACATCGTAGGCCGGTCGAGGGAAGGAGGCCAGCAATGGGTGTGGCAATCGGCATCGACTCACACAAGAGGTCGCTCGGAGCGGGGGCGACCGACGAGCTCGGGCGAGAGGTCGCAGCCAAGGAGTTCCCCAATGATCCGCAGGGTCACAGGGAGCTCGCGCTGTGCTGGCCGGCTTCGAGCCGGTCGATGCCCACTTCGCGCTCGAGGCTACTACCGGCTGGCGCTTCGTCGCCGAAGAGATCGAGCGCGCCGGCTTCACCGCGCATCTCGCCGAGCCAGCGGAGACAGGCCGGGCCCGCGGCCCTAAACGGCGGGCCAAGACCGACCGTGCCGACTGCGATCACATGTCCAAGCTGCTCATCGAGGGCCGCCAGCCGCAGAGCTGGACCCCGCCGAAACACATCTTGGAGCTGCGGGCACGAATGAGGCTGCGCAAGACCCTGATCGACCAGCGCACCGAGTGGCAGCAGCGCATGCACGCGCAGCTTTTCCACCAGGGCGTGCCTCCCGGGTTCAAGCTGTGGAGCCGCGCCGGGCGGGCGCGCCTTGAGGATGTGGAGCGGTGCCAGGTCATAGAAGGGCGAGCCGGGCGCGCGCTCGTTCATGACCTCAAGCAGCAGGTCGGCGGGGAAGCTGAACGGGTCGGCGATCACCAGGTATGCCTCGACCGGGTCTTCGGGCCAGCCTTAAAAGGCCCCGTGGTCGTTGGTTTGCCTGTACTGGCAGTGAGAGGTGCGAACCTTTGTCTCGAGGCTAGTGAGCCAAACCGAGACGGCCGGCTGCGACTCGACCTCCTTGCCGGTTGCGACCACCGCCTCTGCCACGCACCCCGCCAGGGCTTGGGGGGTCGCCGCCTCGTGGACGGCGTCTACTACTGCCTCAGCTTGTGGCGCGTGATGAGCAGACGCAAACACAATGGCCAGAGTGGGTTCTCTTTCGCAGCGCTGCCGCGCCGCCTCAAGGGTCGCCTCCGCGGCAGCGCTGCGTGCCTCTGGCTTTAGGGACAGTGCTGCTCCGACCTTCACGCCCGCTTCACCTGCTCTGGTCTCATGCGATGCTTCTATGTCACCCCACAAGAAAAGGGGCCGGGGGATAGCCCGGCCCCTTGGCTGCTGCGGTTGCCCTTCAGTCGTCCAAGTGGAAAGTAAGTACCTCTTTGGTCTCCGAAACTGGACGGATGTGTAGCTCACCCTCCGCGCCCTCGTACTTGCCGGACCCTCCGGTGATGGGCACAGCTGGCGGTTCCTCTGCAAAGCTAACCAGCGCCTGCGCGCTGATTTGTCCGCCGCTGAACCAGAACGTACCGACGCACTCCGCCTCCTGGCGCTCCAGCGACACGATCGTGCATACCACTCCATCGTGTCCGACCTGCTCTCCGCCCTTTAACAACCTGGAGATGAAGATGAACTGGTCACCAACACTCTCGCCCTCAGCGCCAAGGTCAAGAAACCCTATCCTCTGGTTCCAGCGCCTGGTCGAGGCCGTGACGTCCCGGACCGAAGGTGAGTACATGACCCGTCGACCGGCGGAATACCTAGGTGATGAAGGCTTCGACATCCAGGAACAGGAGAGGATGCGAGCAGGAGTCATCGAGCGTCTCGTCGCGTCAAGCCGAACGATTAACGGCCTTAGGTTTGGGCTAGCGGCTGGCCAATAAGGGATGATCAACCAGTATCGGCTTTATGGGGAGTGGCATACAGTGCTGTTGTCGATCCAAAAGGGTCACAGAAACACTCTTAGGCCGGCTCCCGAGGTTGAAGACGATCTACGCGGCTCCGGCCATGCGGTCAGCTTCGTGTCGAGGAGAGGCCAATCGCACTCTTCTCAGTCGGACCGGTCATTACCCATCCACTCCAAACGGCGGTAACCTGGCGTGATGAAGGTGATTTTGGCTGCCTTGCTGATCCTGCTCCTGCTCTTGGTTGCCCTGCCAATGGGGATGGGACACATGGGCGAGTGTCCCCTCTGTACCTCTGCGAAGGCCGCCTTCGCGCTCGGACTATGCGCCGGGATCCTGTCGCCTTTTGTGCTCAGCGTGCTCCTGTCCAGCACTCGATTACGGTCGGCTACCGGAGCGCTTTACCGATTCCTTCTAACTCGATCTGTCTTCAGACCTCCGCGCTGCGTATAGACGTCTAACGCGCGCTCCCTCCCACGGAGCGTACGTCTATTTCAAGGAGGTCAAGTTGAGAACATTGGTTGTTTATCTGCCCGCCCTAGCATGTGGGGCGATGATGGTGTTGGTCTGCGTGCCCATGATGTTCGGGCGCAAGCACAATCGCTCTTCTAATCAAGGGGTGTCTCAGCAGGAAGTCGCCGAGCTGCGTAATGAGATATCTCGCCTAAAGGGAGAGCGGGCACTCGATGACAAGACCGAGGCGCTCGATGGCTAAGTCCCAGACTCGTCCCAAGCCGAGCCAGAAACGGCCCCAAGCTATTCCGAGGTCTGGGTCTGGCGGGAAACAGCAGCGGCAGGGGTACCGGCAGTACGCGTGGCTACCGTGGGCGATCGGACTTATGCTTTCAGGACTCGCCGTGATTGCGCTTCGCTCGGGGCAAGCCGACGCCCCGGCCCCAGGCGTCGCAATCACGAATCCGGTCGTGGGAGACGACCTCCATTCCCTCGTGGTGGACCCCGACAACCCCGAAACCCTCTACATCGGGAGTCACCAAGGCGTTTCAGTCTCCACCGATGGCGGCGAGACATGGGAGGTGGTCGAGAGCCTCAACGGCGCCGACGCGATGGGATGGGCCTTCACCAACGACGCAATCATGGTCGGTGGACACCCTGGGCTCAGCGTTTCAACAGACGGAGGTATGTCGTTCGAGCAACGAAACGACGGATTGCCCTCCACCGACGTCCACGCGCTCGGGGCGGGTGACAAAGTTGTCTACGCTGGACTTGCCGGGGTCGGGACGTTCTCGTCAACCGACGGTGGGCAGTCCTGGGAGGCGCGCAGCAAAGAGGTCGGTGGCGCCTTTATGGGCCGCATCCAGGTCGACCCCTCGAACGACGAGCATCTGCTCGCGCCCGACATGGGCGGTGGCGCGATGGAGAGCACCGACGGGGGCCGGAGCTGGGAATCACTTGGCGGCGTCCAGGGCGCGATGTGGGTCAGCTGGGATGAGAACGATACAGACCACATCATCGTCACGACTCTCGGGTCGGCTGCCGAGAGCCTCGATGGCGGCGAGACCTGGGAGCCACTCGAGATCCCCCAGGGCGCGTCAATCGTCGAGTTCAGCCCGCACGACCCAGAGTTCCTGTTCGCGGCGGTTCTCCAGGCACCCGAAGCATCGGTGTATGTGAGCCGCGATGGCGGGGACACATGGGCTCGTCCGTGAGGAGGTAGGGGTTGCCTCTCGCTCTCGCTCTCGTCGCCGGGGCGCTGGCGAGTGTGAACCCGTGCGGGTTCCCGCTGCTGCCGGCCTTCCTCTCCTTCTACGTCGGAAGTGAGGAGGAGATCTTGCAGCGCGCGCCGGGGCGCGCTGCCCAGGGTCTCCTGGTGGGCCTTCTCGTCTCGGGCGGCTTCCTCGGGGTGTTCGCAATCGTGGGCGTGCCGATCGCCTACGGTGTCACCCAGCTCACCAGCGCGATCCCGTGGGCGGGACTCGCCATCGGCGTGTTGATGGTGGTCGCTGCGACGGCGGGGCTCGCCGGCCGTACCGTCTATCTCAGCCCACGGCGGCCCCTGTCGGTGCAGCGACGCAGGCGGCCGAGGACGATGGTCTGGTTCGGGGCCGCCTACGCGGTCTGTTCGCTCGGCTGCACTCTTCCGATCTTCGTGGCCCTCGTCGGGGCGTCGCTCGCAACCGCAAGCGTGGTCGAAGGCGCGATCGTCTTCGGAGCGTACGCCTTCGGGATGGCGACGATGTTGATGGCGCTGTCGCTCGGCGCGGCACTGGCTCGAGATGGCTTAGCGCGCCGCCTCAAGGGACTACTGCCCCATATGCAACGTCTGGCATCGGCATTGCTTTTGGTCGCAGGCGCGTACCTAAGCTATTACTGGGCGCGTGTGATCTGGTCTCCGCCGCAAGCCCTGAGCAGCGACCCCCTCGTGGGGCTGATGACGCGCTTCGCAACCCTCGTCCAGAGGGCAGCGGGTTCGTCCGGAGGACGGGCGGCGCTGCTAATCGCCGGAGGTGTGGTCGCTGCAGGCATCGCGGTTGGGGTGTGGCAGTGGTCGGGCCGAGACCCCTCGGACTCGGTGGCGGAATGATCGATCGGGTGGAAGCCTCAGAAACCAGATTGCAGCCGCGATCGAGATCATTTCGGCTCCTGCTCGCTCTTCTTCCCGGACTTGCGTTCATCGCTCTTCTATGGTTCGCGCTCGCGCGCACGGGTTCACAGGCTGTGTTGGGCAACGTCGCGCCGAGCTTCGAGTTAGAGCTTCTCGACGGTAGCGGCGTGCTGACCGACGAAGATCTGAAAGGCAAGCCCGTCGTCATCAACTTCTGGGCGTCGTGGTGCATCCCCTGCCGTGAGGAGGCACCCCTGCTGGAGAAAACATGGCGCGCCTACAAGGATGATGGAGTCATCTTTCTTGGTGTCAGCATCAAGGACGCTGAGAGCGACGCGAAACGCTTCGTCGATGAGTTCGGCATCACGTATCCAACCGTTCGTGATCTAGATCAGAGCTTGACCAAAGACTTCGGCGTCAAGGGCCTGCCCGAGACATTTTTCGTCGATCACCGTTGGACTTTCATCGGTGCCGTCTCGGGCGCACAGGCCGGCGATCAGCAAGGAACCGCCATCTTGGGAGCGATCTCTGAAGACGAGCTTGTCTCGAGCGTCGAGATCCTCATCAGACGAATGAGCTCTGAGAGCGAGGAGCAATGAGGCGGGTCGTTCGGATGGTCGTGCTGATGAGCATCGTCGCGAGCGCATGTTCGAGTGCACCGAATGCACAGGATCAGGTCCAAACGAGCAAAGGAGCTCCGACGCCGGGTCAGAGTGTCTTCCCCGTGGTCGCCTCCTCAGAGATCATCGTAGGTGCCAATCGCCTCCAGATCGGGCTCGTCGACCAAAACGATGCTCCGGTGAGGTCACCTAAAACGACTTTGCAAGTCGGCTTCCTCGGCCCCGGTGATCAGGAGCCCTCGTCTGAGACCACGATGTCGTTTGTGTGGACGATCAAACCAGTGCAGGGCTTGTGGGTGGGAGAGGCCAGCTTCGACAAGGCGGGTGAGTGGGAAGCAGTGATCGATGTCAACGGCGGCGGCTACGACGCCAGTGTCCGAACCATGTGTTCGAGGTGAAGAAGGAGGGGACGACCCCGGAGATCGGAGAGAAGGCACCCAAGGTGGACACTCCGACGATCTCGGATGTCTCCGATCTCTCGGAGATAACCACTGACTCCGATCCCGCCAGAAGGTGTACGAGATCGACAACTCAGTCGACTTTGATGACAATGCGCCCGGAGACACCGAGCGACTGTTTGGCGAGGGCCTAACGGACACTCTCTTCGCGGACATCGGTGACGGTTTAGACACCGTTGACGGTGGACCATCAACAGGCGACCGTTGCGTCCCCGATGACGGCGACAGGAGCATCACTATGAGCCGGACAACCGGCACATCAGCCGCTACGATCGCGATCGACTGATTCAGCTAGCCGAACGCCTCGGCGGAAAACGCGTTACCTGCGGAAACGATCGTTCTCCCTGCTCAAGGTCGCTTTTCCGGCTCTCATGAGATGGCCGTGGTGTTGCTTGATATTGCGCTCGTTCCCAGAACAAAAGCGGAACAAGGCAAGCAGCAAACATGGTCAACGTCCTCACCAAAAAATCGATGGCCGATCCCTACGAACGGGCTGCCGGATCTTCAACTCGCCTGGTTGCTTCAAGGCGACCGTCATTTCTCGACCACAATGCGGCCGGTCATGCCCGAGGCCTCGTGTGGAATGCAGAAATACCGATAGGAGCCCGGGACGTCAAACCTCCCCTCGAAGCTCTCTCCCGATGACAACAGGCCGCCGGCGACTTCGTCTCGGGCCCCGTCCTCACTAACAAAGCCCCCGCTGGCCAAGTACGACGCGCCCTCGGGCAGAACGTCCTCGTAGGCGGTGACGGTGTGAGCATCGCCGGACGCATTTACAAAGGTGACGGTCTCGTTCACCGAGATGGTCAGGACCTCCGGCTCAAAGCGTTGCCCGGACTCCATCCTTACCGCGCTGACGTCATCTTCCGAGCAGGCACCGAATGTGAGGCCGATCACCAGCATCGTGACCGCTCCCAGGATCTTCAGGTCGCTCAAGCGGTCAGTAGCCCGGTGACGTACATGAACAGGAACCCGGCCATGAGGCCCAAAGCACCGAGCCCCGAGGCGAGCCCATGGTCGCGCGACATGCCTCGCGCGATCTGCCATACGACCTGGGCGATGGCCCCGGCAGCGAGGCCGAACGCAAGCGCGGCCCACGACGGCGCAAACGCAAAGCCGCCAGCCCACGTCCCGATGATGGTGGGCGCGCCGGCGACCGCGCCGAGCGCTGCGAAGTGCCACAGCGAGGGACGCTCCGCGTTCGAGCCAAGGGGGGCCACGATCGCGAGCCCCTCGGTGGTGTTGTGGATCGCGAAGCCGAGGATGAGGAAGGTCCCCAGAGCGATCTCACCACCCGCCAAGGCCGCGCCCACCGCGAGACCCTCGCCGAGGTTGTGCAGGCCGATTCCGGCGGCGATCAGATAGGCGAGGACGAGGCCGCCGATGGGACCACCTTCCCTCTGCTCCCGGGATTCCCCAGGCCGCCGCCGCTCAAGGAACTGTTCAAAGGCGGCCAGCCCCGCCACCGCACCGATCGCACCGAACGCGAACAGCGACAATCCATCGAGCGCCGCGGCCGTTTCGCCGGCGAGCTCGAAGCCCTCCACTACGGTATCGATGAGCAGAAAGCCGAGCAGGCCCACCGTGAAGGCAAGAAAGAAACTGATCCAGCGCTTGGATGCGCGTCGCAGTGACGGATACCAGAACAGCCCGATGACGACCGGAATGACTCCGATGTAGATGCCCAGCAGGGCGTATATGGCGACCGTGGAACCGTCCGCGTCAGGTGTGAGCGCAGCCGCTTCGATCTCGTGCTCGATCGTCACGCCCGTGGAGGTGACCATCGCAATGCCGAGCGGAAGCCCCTCCTCCCACGGATACTGGATGCGCAAGGTGGCGGTCTCCAGGCGGGCGAGCGTCGGATCGGTGATCTCGAAACTCGAGTAGGCCTCGTTGATGAGCACTTGGGCGATGGTGACTGGATCGGGCCCATCGTTGCGCAGCTCGAGCTTGATTTCATCCTCGGTGAGCACGGTGCGCTCGACGGCCACGACCTCGACCGGGGGCACCTCACGCAGGCTCCCGATCGGATTGAGCATCAAAAAGGCGACAACCAACGCGGCGATGGCCACGACCGGGAGCAGCCAGCCCAGCCACTGAGGAATGCGCGTGTCTGGTGGTGACGTCGTTGTAGTAGCCACTCAGACCACCTCGAAAGCGCTCAACCAGCCGAGATCGATGAACTCGGTAACGTGGGCGTGAAAGATGAAATGCCCGGCTTGGTCGTAGGTGAACTCGAGCATGTGGCGCTCGGCCTGTCCCATGGAGATCGTGTCGGTGAACTCATCCGGCTCGAGTGACGTGCCCGTTCGGTAGAGGTTGAAGAAGTTCGCATGGATGTGCATGGAGTTCAGCGGATCGAACTCGGTGATGTTGATGAGGTGAGCGCGCTGCAGCTCGCCCGCGTTGATCTGAATCGGCTTCTTCGAGTAGGCGAACGCGACGGTGTTGAGCGCGTAGACCTCGTTCTCCCCGTCGAAATTGGTGTCGAAGCCGTTCATGACCATGATCATCTCGTGGGCCTCGGGTCGCCCCTGCTTGGGATCGACGATGAATGCGCCGTAGAGCCCCCGATGTATGTGTTGTACCAGCGGCAACGAGTGACAGTGATAGAGATGTGTCCCGAACGGCTCCGCGACGAAGTCGTACGTGTAGCTCTCTCCCGGCATCGCCTCCCCGGCTCCGGGGATGCCGTCCACCGCGGCCGAGTGGAACCCGTGGAAGTGAATGGTGTGAGGGTGCGCTGACGCGTTGACGAGCTTGACCCGGATGCGGTCGCCTTCGGTGGCCCGGATGGTCGGCCCCGGCACGCGCCCGTTGTAGGTCCAGGCGGGGAAGAACACGCCCGGCGCGACCTCGATCTCCTTGTCGATGGTCACGAACTCGTACTCGCGAACGGTGCGCCCACTGGCGTCCTTGGAGACCTCCCCGGCGTCGAAGTCGGTCAGGATCTCATGGGGATCGAAACCGTTGCGGTTGTTATCCACCTCGCCCACGGTGCCACCCAGGTGGCCGTTTTTGCCGTGGCCGCCCTGAGGTCCTCCGCTTTCCTGTGCCTGAGCGTGGGTCATCAGCCCCGAACCGTGGAGAACCTCGTGGCCTCCGAGCAAGGCCGCTCCTCCGAGCGCCGAGGTCGCTCCCAGTCGCCGCAGAAACCTACGGCGGTCCACCCGCCCCGAGGTCTGGTGTTTCGAGAATGCTCTTTCTATCTGACCCATATCGCCTCCGCCATCTCCTTGGACAGCGCCACAGGCGCGGTCTCGTTTTCGTTGACACGAATGAACAGCGGACCGCCGATCGGTCCGCGGCTGACTATGGTGACCTTCACGCCCGGTAGGACGCTTACCTCTGCTAGGTAACGAAGGGCCTCGGAATGCGAATCGGGCACCTGCTCGACCCTCGCTTCCCCACCATCGACTACCTCCCACAACGATTGCCGCGACGAATTTGGCATCACTCCGTTCTTGGTCGGGATCGGGTGACCGTGGGGATCGATTGGGGGATGCCCAAGCGCGGCTGAGATGCGCTCTTCGAGTGCTTCCGAAAGGGCGCCCTCGAGGAGTTCCGCTTCGGCATGGGCCTCGTCCCAAGGAACCCCGAGCGCCCGGACCAGATAGGTCTCGAGCAGCCGGTGGTGGCGCACGAGCTCGATCGCGACCTCCATGCCCTTTTCGGTAAGGGAGGCCCCCTTGTACGGCTCGTAGGTCACTAAATCGCGTGCCGCGAGTCTCTTGAGCATGTTCGTGGCAGATGGGGCGGAGACCTCGAGGCGCTCGGCGATTGCACTGGTCGTCACCCGCCCAGCCGTGGCCAGCTGCCCGTTGCCGCTTCTGGGCGACTCTTCCTCCAGCAAGTAAAGAGCCTTCAGGTAGGCCATGACGGCTCGAGATGCCCGCATGCTCGGCATGATCAAAGATTAGACTCGATGAATCAAATAGTCAAGTATAACTAATCTCAGAGTTAGCTAACTCTAAACCCCTGGCCAGCTCGGCATGGTCGGGAGCTAGGTACTGAGAACCACTCATAGGCGCGAGATTCGGTCGCTGAAGTCCAAGAGAAAAGGAAGGCGTCAAGTTGAGTGCGCGTGACGCGAGCGCGAAGTCCCAGGTCGGAGGACACATCCCTAGTACTTATCCGGTGAACGACCGGATAGGAGAGCTCCGGCGTGGGGACAACGGCACGGGGCCCGCTCCCCCCGCTGCAGCAGCCTCCGACACGATGCGCCGGGGCAGGACGCGCTCTTCTCCGACCAGCCTCGCGTCGGCTCCCTGAAGCCACTCCAGCGCTTCTCCTGCACGGGGCTCATCGAGTCCCTGCGGATGAAGTGCCGTGGAGCGTCCGTGCGGAGGCGAGCCAGATGGGCCATCAGGGAGCAGCCCACCGAGCCCGTCTTGGCCGACGCAGTGCGGCTCGCAGACGCAGACGTACGAGGGAACGAAGCACGACCTCCCTTCTCTTAGATGCGAAGGTCGGTCGGAGGCTGTTTCACCGGATCACCTAAGAACCGGGTTTCTGCACCCTTCATCGCCCTGAAAAGGGACGTTATGAGCACTCAAGGGTACCCTTGCTTGTGATCTGTGACGAGCCCCATTTGACGCAGGCGGTGAGGGTAGTACAACAGGAGTATTCGAGAAAAGGAGAGAGTCGTGTTCGCACAAGTTATCCAGGGCCGGGCAACGGATGCCGCAGGTCTGAAGAAGCAATGGGAGCGGTGGGACCAAGACATCAAGCCCAAGGCTCAGGGCTACCTAGGGGGTACAGCAGGCGTTACCTCCGACGGCGAGTTCATCGCTATCGCCCGCTTCGAGAGCGAAGAAGCGGCGCGGTCAAACAGCGACAGTGCCGAGCAAAGCGCGTGGTGGGAGGAGACTTCACGGTACCTATCCGACCCCATGTTTCATGATTGCACCGAGGTCGACCTGATCAACGACGGAGGCTCGGATGACGCCGGCTTTGTTCAAGTTATCCAGGGCAAGACGACCGACGTCGCGAAAGCTCGGGAACTCGACGCCCGCATGGAGCCCCAGGTCAGGAAGCTACGACCGGATGTCATCGGTGGAATCGTCGCCTGGCATCCGCTGAATGGTCGCTTCACGAACCTCATCTACTTTACTTCCGAGGCGGAGGCGCGTGCCAAGGAGAAGGAGATGGAATCGGCGGAGGGATTCCAGGAATACATGGGCGAACTCGAAGCGATCTCCGACGGAGAGCCCAAGTTCCTCGATATTACTGATCCTTGGATGTCTAGCAGGTGAGCGTTCTGGCATAGCTCGGCCGCCATCGATGCGACATTTTCTGTGAGCTTTCTCGCAGCTTGAGGAGAGTTCACTGAAAGGCGCACCTGCCCGAAGGGGAACGCCGACTGCAGGCTAGTGACCTCTTGGGCCCGGTTGTGGTTACGTCTAGCCTGCACTGCGACTTAAGCGTTTTATGAAAGGATGACGCCGAAGAGCCGAGCGCGAAGAGGCGAGCCGGGGAGGCCGCTACGCCACAGCGTCGTCCCCATCACGGATGTCGCCAGAACCGCAGGGGTGTCCGAGGCGGCCGTTTCCTTGCCCTGAGCGGGCGTCCAGGGTGAGCGAAGACACGCGCCGTCGCATCCTCCACGTCGCTCGTGCCATCGGTTGAACTCCCAGCGAGCGTCCGCGAGCTTGTTCGCGGCCCTCAGACGCTCAGAGCCCGGTTTTCGGCGAGTTCTCCCGAAACGAGAACCGCTTAAAGTCCTGCTCAGAGCCCTTCTCCCCACCACGGGTCGACAACCGTCTCATCCCGAGAGTCCGATTTAGCGTCCGGTAAACGGACGGGACTCCGAGCCTCGCCGCGGTCGAGAGCCGGGACGATGTCAGTCCTCTTCGCGGTCGGTCGAAGAGCGTGCGAAGTCCTCGTGCCACATCTAACGGCGGGCCCTAAGGGCTGCTACTATTCATCCTGCCTCACGGCTGGCCGGGCTTCAGTGCGAGTAGACGTTCGATGATTCCCGCTCGCAACCGATCGTGCGCCTTGATATCGAAATCGTCCCTCATCACTTGGAGTGCCGGTCGTCGGGTCATGTATTCGGCGAGCCTTCCCAAGTTCACTTCCGGCGCCAGCTCCTTGGTATAAGCATCTGAGATGACGAAGAAGTAGTGCCCCGCGTCATCAAGCCAATCACGTAGGTAAGGTAATAGCCGGGATTGCCGGTCGAATACGACTCAATGTAGAATGATGGTGCCGTCGCCCCGCTGAAAAACGCGCGGACACCATCAGGCGTCTGCTCGGGAAATACCTCGGCGAACGAGACACTCCCCACATGCCGGTGCGGTATCGCGGGACGGCTCTTGGGCGAGGTACTGTACCGACGGTGTGCCATCTGCCGACCGTTCGGTCATCGCCTTGACCGGGGTATCGCTCGTGATCATTTGCAATCCAGCACGTCAGCTAGCAGCATCACCAAAACCACGAGCCCGAGCACTGCTCAGTCCAAAGCGCCGCCGGATCGTGGGCCAGCAGAAGGGTGAAGAATCACACGACGCGAGGAGCCGTCCTCAGCGCGCGAAGGCCCGATATCGGAACGTAGCCGCCCGGTGACCTGTTCAGGTAGAGGAAAGCCAGCGCCGCCCCCCCGAATGCCAAGCGCCACATGTCGTGGGACTCGGCCCAGCGCGGGCCTGACGCGGAGCCGACGATCAACTCGTAGTCATAGGGCAGGAATATGGCCGCCCCGCCCAAGCCGAGGACGACGGGGGCCGCTGCCACTCCACCCAGCCGATCCTGATGTGAGTCGAGCCCCAAGGCACGCGGCGCACAAGGCGTCGCTCCAGGCGCGGACCTGGTCGATGACGAACCGGAGGCGCCGCCAGACGTTCCGGGGCGGCCACCGGCGAACCCAAGCTCGAGGGCCGCCGGTTGCGGGCATGTCGAGCAGCTCTGAGGGCGCGAGCCAGTGTCGCTGGTCGTGGATGCGACGTAGATACGCGAGCCCGGCGAGGACGGGGTCGTCGCCGGTCGCGAGCGTGTGGAGCTCGGGTTTCGCAAGTACTGTGATGGACGCGTCTTTTATGGCGGTCAGACGGAGGGGTCCCGTGTGCCCGCTCGTGGTTGCCCTTTACGCTGGGGGGAAAGAATCACCGGCCATGCCTGCGTTAATGATCATTTGTTGGAGTTCATGAATCGACAACGATGTCATCTCGCTGACATTTCTAGGGATGCCTCGGCGCCGCCGGGGTATGCCTGAGGAACGGGGAACGGGGAACGGGGAACGGGGAGCGGGGAGCGGGGAGCGGGGAACGGGGAAGGATGAAGCTGCGCGATCAAGCCGTCGTCGTCAACGCTCCCGCGCGAGCTGTGTTTCGAGGTCGCCGCCGCGCGCCGGCGTATCGAGAACCGCTCCGAAACGGAGTGGGTCGTTGAGTTCATGACCGTGGCCGCCGCCTGGTTCGAACCGCAGAGCTTCTCACCCTCGACCGATCCCGCGCGATCCACTATCGGTGGCTCGAAGGGCCGTTCCCCGCCGTCAATGAGACGACCTCGTTCGCCATGATCGACGAAAATACGACGCGCCTCGCCTATTGGAGGGCCTTCTCGCTCGGCCGGGGACCGCTCGGTTGGACGATCGGACTTCTTCGAGTCAAGCCGTTGTTGGATCGGCTGGTCGGTGAGCACCTGCAGCAGGCGAAGGAGGTCGCCGGGAAGCGTGCTGCGCGCACCAGAGTCCATGCTCTGACAAATCAGTTGCCGGAGGAGAGTCTCGATGAGTGAGCACGATGCGATCATGATCGGTATGGGCGTACGGCGAACTGAGAAGAAGGCTCGCGGGGCTCCAACCAGCTCATTTGAGCCCGAGCTCGATCGAGGCGAGGCGCACCTCGCGCGCGTCGTCCCCCATTACGAGCGAGGGGACCGGCCGGTCAGCACAGAACAACACCACGTCGTTAAGATTCGCGCTCCAGGTCGTCCCGGATGCGTTGTGCTCGGCCCCCCGAGCAACGGGGAAGGTTGAGTCCGACCGATAGACGGTCACGATGTGCCCCGTGGGATCGACGTATTCGTGGACGACCATTGACATGGCTTCGATTCGGCCTCCTCTGACCTCGACGAGCTCGAGATCGCCGAGGACAGAGGGCAGCGCCGCAGGCGTCTGCTCAAGGAGCTGCTCGGACCCTCTGTAGTCGGAGAGGAGTACCTCGATCTCCTGCGGCTGCGATGGTCGCAGGACGAGGACGGCCATAACGAGCGCAAAGGCCGCGCCACAGGCGAGAACCCCCAGCCGGGCTCGGGAAGTGAGATTCCTCTTCTGAGAGGCAACGGCGACGGTCGAGCGCACCAATTCGCGCAGTTCCTGCGGGCCAAGTTCCCGGGCCGACTCTGCAAGGGTTCGGCCCCGCCGTGCCACCTCGACCTCGCGCCAACAGTCCTCGCACCCGATGATGTGTTGTTCGAAGCGTCTGCGTACGCGGCCGGACATGATTCCACCCAGGTAGAGCGCGGCGATGCGCTCAGGGTCATGTCCCCTCATCGACCCATACCTCCTTTTCGAGCAGAGAAGCCAGTCTCTTTCGTCCCCGGTGCACCCGACTAAGCACGGTGTTGCGCGGCGCGCCCGTTATTTGAGCCGTCTCCTTCGCTGTGAAACCAATGATGTCCATAAGTGTGATTGCGGCGCGTTGCTCTTCAGGGAGCTGCATTAAGGCGGCGTGGATGGCATCTGAGCCGAGTCGCTGCAGCGCCTCGGACTCGGCGGTGGAGTTGGCTCTCCGGTCGGCGATCTCTTCTGAGGGGATCTCGCGGCGTGTTGACGCTTTGCGAAGCCACGATCTGGTCAGGTTGAGACAGATGGTCGCTATCCAGGCCTGAACATTTCTCGGCTTTCGATGAGAGGTCCACGCCTCGAAGGCTCGCGTGTAGGTTTCCTGCACGAGGTCCTCGACGACGTAAGGATCCCGCACCATGCGGCGGGCCAGGTTGTAGACGAGGTCGAGGCAGGGGAGCGTCTCGTTGAGGAACTCGTCGTGCACGCCCGGGCGCACAGCTTCATTCCCCCGACCAAACGAGGGTGTCCGGGTGAAAGGCGGCCCAGTCGAACCAGAAGGTGTCGAATGCGTCGGCGCTAGTTAGCTGTGCGCCCTCCAGTGGACCTGAGATTGCCCGGCCGAACACGTCCCACACGCTGGAGGTCGTCCTGTCGACGAT
>JALZJN010000208.1 GCA_030859735.1 Actinomycetota bacterium | reverse complement strand
AGGTCCTCCTGGCGCTAGAGCTGGGCGAGCCTCCCGAGTTCGACGGGGTCAAGTGCATCGACTGCGGCCACCGCTGGCGCAACGAGAAGGAACACACGGAGCCCCATGTCGCCGGAGGCTTCGCCTCGACCGGCAACCTGAAGTGGCGTTGCTATGGGTGCCATCAGAAGAAGACCGCAGAAGATCGGAGGAGTGGGAAGCTCACACCTCCGGACCCGGATGCCGAGAGGGGACCGCCGGGAGCATGAATCGAGGAGGAAGATGGCTGATGCAGGCCTTGCTACGGATCGGCCACTTCGTGAATCAAGCACGGTACAAGTAGTTGAGGTCACGCGCTCCAGGCCTGAGGGAGACGACCGGGTTAGCCTGGGCCGGCGCTGCGCTTGAGGCGGTTGACCGGCACCCCCGCTCGGCCCAGCCGGGCCTGCAGCCTGGCGAAAGCCCCCGGCTCCGGGCAGGCTCGCTCATAGCCCAGCTCCTCAAGGAGCTCACCTGCAACGGCCTCGAACACCGCCACCTGAAGCGGCGGCATCTGCTGCTCCCATGAGCGGACGCCGGCGGTCGGTTTCTCTGTGACGTGAGGGTTGTAACGCTGTGCCCTCGACTGGACCTCGTCTCTGGAGCGCGTCCCGTAATCGAGCATCTCCGGTTGGTAGGAGACGCCGATGAACGAGCAGAGCCTTTGCAGCTCCTGCTCGGGTTCTGCTACCAGGCGCTCGTAGAACAGCTCCGTGTAGCGCGCCGACGGCAACGTGCGGCCCGCCTCCCTACCCGCCCGCACACGCGACTGCCAGCGGTCGGCGGCCCGGGCCACGGTCTTGGGCCCAAAGGGCATATCCGCGTAGGACAGGGCGACGTTGCGACCGTCTCGTACGACATGAATGAAGAGAGCGTCGTCGAAGAGCCCGGCCAACAAGCCGATATCGAGGACATAGCGCGGGGTCTTGTCTCCCCACAATCTCTTGTTGCGCATCGTCGCGTACGCTCTATAGGTGGCTTCGATCAGCTCGTGATAGGGCGCAGTGGTCCGCTCGCCTATCTGGGCACGCACCGCTTCGATGGGAAGTCCCCATGCCTGATAGCGAGGATGTTCGGACAGCTTGGCGAGGAGTTCTTCGACCGAGGTTTCGCCCGGACGGTAGAGCTGGACGATGAAGCGCGATTCGGGAGGTACGGCGATCTCGGAGTGAGCGTTCAGCATGAGACGCAGCAGAGTGGTGCCGGAACGGGCGGAACCGACGACGAAGAACATTGACAAAGACTTAGCCTGGGCGGAGGTCTAGGGACACGACGATCCCAGACACTCCCGGTCATGTTTCAAGTGGTAATGAAGGTTGCTGAGCCTCTTTTTTCCGAGTGTCGATGACTTGCCGGCGAGAAGGTTATCGAGCTGCCATTCATCTTTTCGGAGGTTGTAGTACTCCTTTGCGAAAGGCTTGGAAGTCTTCGTGTCCTCGTAGTACTCGATGTACTGGAAGCGCTTGGACACAAGCGAAGCCCATTGCGGCACCTTTGGGATACCCCAGTGTTCGAGCAACAGCCTATGTCTGCTCCAGCGCTTCAGCAAGGAGCGTCCGTCTGTGTCGGCAGATTCAATCTTGGCGGCGTCGAATACGGTCGCAGCGATATCCAGGTTGGCCACAAGGCGCTTGTCAATCCGGGGACGCACTTTTCGCGGCCAGCTCATCAGCAACGGCACTCTGACCGAGGATCGGTAAGGGTAACGCTTGCCCGCAAGCCCGAACTCGCCCCAGTGAATTCCGTTATCGGAGGTGAAGAACGACAGTGTATCCCGGGATTCGCCCAAGCTCTTGAGCTCGTCGAAAACTCGTGTGATGAGATCGTCGACCGAGCGCAGCGCCCTATATTGTGCTCTCCGCATGCGGCGCCCGCACTGCAGATCACATTCCCTGGTCGTGCGCCCGGACACATAGTGAGGCTTGTTCGAGGCATCGTCTAACTGTGCGGGGTTGGGTTCCCACACCGGCACGGGAGCATCCTCGTAGCGCGGCTCAGCTACCACCGGCAGGTGCGGAGCCGGCACAGATACGTACAGCAGCCAGGGAGAAGCGTCATCGGCGCGATCCTGAGAGCTCAGGAAGCTCTCCACCCGGCGCCACAGGAAATGGGTCGAGTAGCTCTGTACTTCGCGAACAACTCCATCCGTGTTCCAAAGCCCCCCCCCGTAGGTCAGTAGCGTGCTCTGTGGAAAGACGGCCCACTTATCGAAATAGGGGGGGTCGTCGGGGAGGCTCCAGCCGTTCAGAAACTTTCCGAAGAATCCTGTGCGGTAGCCGGCCTCGGCTAGGGCTTGCTGCAGGGTCGAGCGCTGGTCGAGCTTGTAGGGCTGGAAGTACCTCACCTTGTGGTTGTGGGCATAGCGGCCCGACATTATCGTCGCGCGGGAAGGACAACAGATGGGAGTGGTGGCGTATGCGTTGGTGAAAGCGACTCCCTTTTGTTGAAAGTGGCGCTTTACCGATGGCAGAGCGTCAAGCGTGCCGGCGCGCTGGTCGTCGGTGATGAAGATGAGCACGTTCGGTAACCCCTTGCCGGAGGGCGTCTCCTCAGTAGACGGCGGGGAGGATTGGCCGGTTTGGCATGCCGACAGACTCACGCACATGAGAAACGCCAACAGCGCCGCCGCCGGACTCTTCACAAGTAGCCAAGGTCCCGCAGATGCTGTTCGACGGTGGCTTCCTCGTCGCTGGTCATTCCAGACTCTGCCACGACACCTTCTGACTCGACGCGCACGATGTAGTCGAGGAGCTCGCGGACCACTGTGGGTTCGTCGCGGACGTGGTTGTGGCGCTCGTCGGGTGCGCCCCCGGGGTTCAGCCGGTGCAGCGTCTTCTTTCCGCCGGGCGCCTTGAGCAGCTTCCACTCGGGAGTGCGTGCGCCGACGATCCGATCGCCCCCCAGCTTCACGCCCACTGCTTCCATGTAGGCCGGCTCTGCAGACAGCGCGGCACCCTCCATAAAGGGTTTGAGGCTGCGCCCGTCGATATTTTCCGGACAGGGAATGTCGCAGAGGTCTGCCAGCGTCGGCAGCAGGTCGATGTGACGGACTTGATCGTTCACCCGGCTTCCGGCGGGGATTCGGGGGCCGGACAGGATCAGCGGGACTCGGACGAGCTCTTCGTGGAGTGCAAACCCGTGCCCGATCTCGAGCCCCGCAAAGCGGTTGTCCAGATAGGGCAGCCACTTGCCAAGCCGGAAGGTTCGACGTGAACGGCGCGCCACTCTCAACATCTGAAACTGCAGTGGGGATGACGGGTACTGCTCGCCGTGATCTCCGGTCAGGACGATGAGCGGGTCGTCACCGGCGGCCTCGAACACGGGCGCCAGCCATTCATCGGTGGCGTGGACGGCAGCCTGGTATCCGGCTTTGTCTTTGCGCTTCTCGAAGTCAGGAGGGGAGCGGTAGGGCCGGTGCGCTTCCCAAATGTGTAGCAGCATGAACCACGGTTCGGCGTATGACTGCATCTTTTCCATGACCTCTTCACGCCAGTTAAAGAAGGGAACCTTGTACGCCTGCCTGCAGCGCGCTTCATGAAAGCCGCGCAGGATACTCGTCTCGGGCAGCAGCGGACCGGTGACCTCCGCGTAACACCGATAACCTGCTTGTGCGAAGGCTTCTGCCATGGTCGTTACCGACGGCGATAGCCTGTAGCCCTGCAAGCCTCGAACGCCATGTCGGGGGGGATAACAACCTGTCAACATCGACGAGAACGAAGGCGTAGTCGTGGTCGCTGTGCACACTGCTTGTCTAAAGGAGGCTCCTGTGTGCGCGAGTCGATCGAAGGTAGGAGTTGCTACCTCCTCACCAAAAACCGCGTCGGCACGCAACGAATCGATGGCAAGCAACAGAACGTTGGGCAAATCCGAGGAGTGAGAGGACATCACCCAGCCTCCGCGCACCGGGTGATGAGTGGCAGGCTCCTTCCCGGAAAGACGGCGCTGAACAGGCGCTGGTTGAGGCGATTGTCGAAGGCGGCAGGCGCCGTCACTCCCTCGGGGAGGTTGTCTCCGATTCGATAACGCGACAGGTACGAGGAGATCTCCTCGGGGCTCACCCCGTTGGCTCGCATCTCCTCGACGCTCAAGAACAAGGACGTCGCGGAGCTTCTCTCTATGATGCCTAGGTCATCGTCGACGTGATCGAATCGTTCCCTGACGTCGTCGAGCAGCTCGGCTCGATTGATGGCCCAGCCCCCTTCTCCCAGCGGCGTCTGACCGTGGTCTGCCGTGACCGTCAGCAGATAACCGCCGTAGCCGATATTGGCGTCTAGCCATGTGACCAGAGTCTTTAGTCCGTCGTCCACAGAGGTTAAGACGTCGCCCATCTCCCTGGAGTTCATGTTCCAGCGGTGGCCGACGTGGTCCGGCGACTTGAAATGCACGTAGAGGAGGTCTGCAATCGAGTCCTTGCCGAACCCTTCCTCGTCCAATAACGTCGTGGCGGTTCGAGCGACCCAGGCAGCATCGGCGGGCGTAAAGCCGGTCTGTGTCGTGGCTATGTCGTGTCCTCGCCAGCTTCCGTCGGCGGTTCCATCGGCACGATCCATCATCTGACGATCGCGCTTGCGCCCTGTGATGGCTGTTGCCCACCGCGGCATCGAGTAGTAACGGCGATCTGTCGTCCAGTCCCCCGAGGGCTCTGCGATCAGTGCGAGGTCTTTGTCACCCGTTGCCATCGATGCGCCGTGTCCCAGAAGCCCAAGGGGGTAGTTGCCGGAGGCGATCAGAGCCGCCTTCGCCCGGTTTGCATTGGCCGCGTCCCATTTGTCGGCCAGGGTCTTGGACCGCAGATTGAGCCGGGGCTCCACCGGCACTCCCGAGTAGTTGCCGTCATAAGAGAACGCTCCCACGAGTTCGTCCCCATTGCGGATTCCGATGCCGGTCACCCCGTGGACCTGGGGGAAGTTCCCTGTGGACATGGTGGTATGGATGGCGGGGGTGATCGATGGTGAGGAACCCACCGAAGCTTTCTTGATATTGGACCCGCGCTCGATCAGCCGGGCAAGGTATGGCCACGAGTCCGGCCGGCCATTCAGGACGTTCCAGCCACCGCCGTCGATCGAGACGGTAACGAGCAGGCGGGGTGGTTGGGCGTCATCGGTCAAGACCTCGTGAATCGGCCGGCCTTGTCGATCCCCGAAGTTGAAGCCGAGCATGGCGGCGTGAGTGGGTGCGAGATCGGCGAGTGTGACTTCCCTGTCGATGCTGAGCTGCCCCTGGGGCTCTATCAGTCCTGGCCCATAGAAGACCAGTGGGACCCGCTGGAGGAAGTCGTAGGGCCCCGAGTGGCTGGTATTGAGGAAGGTTCCTACGTAGCTGGGGGGCCGGGGGACGAGCACTATGTCGCGGCTTCGAGTGGGACCGGGAGCCCACCCGCGGTCGATGTAGCGAATCCATCTCGGTGGCAGCTTGCAGGCGTCCCGGAGGTATCTCTTCTTGGGGATCGGGACCTGGGCCGACTGGCGCGCCGAGCGCCGGCCTTTGACGACCACCGGGGCCGGCTGGGTGCCGGGCTCGGTGAGTGCTTGCGGCTGCCTGGATTCGCTCACGGGCTCCCGAGCCGAGGGCTGGGTCACCAGTAGGACCGCGCCGACCAGGGCCGCGAAGGCCATGGGGGCGAAGGGCAGCAGCGGGTCGCGTCGCCTCACAGCGTCCACAGCTCCTCGGGCCGGCGTTCGAGCGCCCAAGCGGCCGCATCCATGCCCATCTTGACGGCGTGGTCCATGTTTCCGATCTCGTACTTCCAGGACCCGAAGCGGCCGCGCGAAAGGATGCTCGAGTGCATGAGCCAACTCTGGGCGGTGGCGAGCGCCCTATCGCGTTCCAGGGTGGGCACCGGGTAGGCATAGGGGATGTCCTCGAGGTGCAAGGAAGCGACCTCGGGCCTCCCTTCGACCACTCCCGACGCCCTCAGGCCGGCCTCGACCTCCTCGGGCAACCCGCTTCGGCCGGTGAGCTTATAGGGGGAGTAGGAAGTCTCGGTCATGTAGGCGGAGTAGGTCGAGGTATCTGATCCCGGCACATTCGCCGGCGAGTACTTGGCGAAGTTCGTGGCCCGATAGAAGGGCGCGTCGTCCTGGGGGAAGTACATCCACGACTTGTCGTCCTTGAGCTCGAGCTCATAGCCCACTCCCACCATGTAGACGCCGTTGTGCTCGAGCTTGTCGGCGGCGCCCAATACCTCCTGGGGGCAGGGCTCGAGTTTTCGAAGCAGGAGGTCGAGGGGCATGGTCGAGATCAGCATGTCGTAGTCCTCGCCGCTACCGTCGGCGTAGCGCACGGTCTTGTCCTCGACGTGTATCTCGACTACATCGCGTTCGTAGGTGATGTTTGAGGCAAGTCGCTCGGCGAGTCGCCGGTAGATCTCCCCGGTCCCCCCTACGGCGGGAAACACAAACGTGTTGTTGGGTCCCCAGGCGATGTCATCCTGCTGAAAGACGAGGCTTCGGAGAGCTCGTTTGTAATCGAGAACGCTTACTCGCTCGCCGATCCAGTAGGACTGCATTCGCTCGGGGGGCGTCGCCCACACCTTGAAGTTGTAAGGGCTCATGAAGTGCTTGGTAATGCCGGTTCCGAAGACTGCCTCCATCCAGGTGGCGAAGTCGGTGCCGGGGTCGCCGCCGGGAGCATCGATGAGCCCGAGGACGCACTCGTAGGCGACTTCCTCCGGGAGGTAGCGGAGGTTGTTCTGGAAGGGGTAGGGGACCCAGCGGTCCGAGAAGCGGATGTAGGAGGAGCGGTCGTGGCGATAGACCTCATCGCCCATCACCTCCTCTAGCAAGCGGTCGAACTCCCCGAAGTGGCTGAACACGACGTGTCCGCCGTTGTCCCAGGTGAAGCCCTGGGGGTCGGTCACCGAGGCCGCCAAGCCCCCGGCACGCTGCGAGCGCTCGACCAGCTTCCAGTTCTTGTATCCGCGCAGGGACAGCTCGCGCGCCGCTCCGAGCCCGCAGGGGCCGGCTCCGATGATCAGGATCTTTCCGGGAGCCTCCATGTGCTCGCGTGGTCCTCGCATCGCTCGTAGGTGCTGGTGGGTCTCGCGTGCAGGACAGGCGTGATGGACGAGGACCCGTAGACGAGGGAAGTTTACAGGGGTACCCGGTCACAGCCGCGTCTATGGGGGCCCGGGCCTATGGGGCCGGCCGGCCGTTGTTCCCGGCCGTGCCCTCCCGCTCGAGTGGGGGCAAATGGCCACGGTGTGCGTCTGCCCGCCTCTTTTCGTGTGTAGAGGTCCACGGTGGCACATTTCCCCCTACTCGAGCCCAGGTGTCGGCTACGCTCGGCCCTCAGTCCGGTGAGCACTAGCGATCCGCTGGAGGATCGCGCTATGAAGGGGGAAACCGTGAGGAGATCCAACCAACTGGCGGCCGTGACGGGAGCAGCACTCATCGGGCTTGCGATCCTCCAGGAGAGACGCAAGCCGCCCTCACAGCGAACCTGGCACGGTCACGTGCTCGGGTTCATGCCCTACGACTTGAGGCCCCCGAGCGTGGGCCGCTTTCGCCGGGCGTGGTGGAATCCATCTGATCCTCGTGTCTTCACCGAACGAGATTTCGGCGTCGGCTGGGCGATCAATCTTCCCAGCCTGGCTCGCTTCGCCTCCGAGGTCCTCAGCGCGAGGTGATCGCGCCTGAACGCACCATCTCGGTTCTCGGGATTCCCCTGGTCCGTCTGTCCCCGCGTGCCGCCCTCGCCGAAGCCGAGCGCCTCTACGATGCGTCCGAGCCGTCCTACATAGCGCACGCCAACGTACACACGCTGAATCTGGCAAGCCGAGACGACGTCTACCGCCGCGCCCTCGAGGACGCCGCCATGGTGCTCAACGACGGCAAAGGCGTCATGCTCGCGGCCCGCCTACAGCAGGATCGCTTTCCGGCCGACCTCAACGGAAACTTCTTCACTCCGCTCTTGCTCGAGCTGGCGGCGGCGCGGGACTGGCCCGTCTATTTCCTCGGAGCGAAGCCGGGAGTGGCCGACCGGGCCCTCGAGCTCATCGTCGAGCGCCTGCCGAGGCTCCGGGTCGTGGGCGTCCGCGACGGCTACTTCGATACCGGGGATGGGTCGATAGCGGCGGCGGTCCGCTCGGCAGGGACAGGTTTGCTGCTCGTGGGGCTCGGCAACCCCGCACAGGAGCTGTGGATGCAGGCCAATCTGGAAGCGACGGGGGCGCGCCTCGCGGTGGGAGTGGGGGCGTTCTTCGACTTCCAGGCGGGACAGGTGCCCCGAGCGCCCGAGTGGATGAACCGGGCCGGCATCGAGTGGGTCCACCGCCTGGCCCAAGAGCCTCGGAGGATGTGGCGGCGGTACCTGCTCGGCAATCCTCGCTTCGTCGCGCGGGTGGCGGCCGAGGAGTTCAAATCCAGGCGATGAGCGACGACATCTCAAGGGCAGCGTCCTGCTTCATCATCGCCACCCGCAACCGGCCCGGAGAGCTGCTCACCACCGTCGAGAGCCTGGTCGCTCAAACCGTCCTACCGGCCGAGCTGTGCATCGTTGATTCCAGTGCTCACACGACGACTCGGACCGCGATCGAAGCGCTTTGCAAACGAGTTGCGCTGCCCCTCGACTACGTCCACCCGGCGCCGCGAGGCCTGCCACGGCAGCGCAACCTGGCACTCGACAGAACCTCGGGTGATCCCGTCTTTCTCATCGACGATGACGTCTACCTCGAACCCAGCTGTCACGAGCTGGTGCTGTCCGAGTACGAGCGCTGGGGCCCGGGCCTGGGAGGTGTTCGCGCGAGCCCGATGACGCCCGCGAAGCCGGCTTGGTTCTCGGTTTTCTGGCGGCGGTTGTTCGGCATCGGAGGTTGGTGGCCGGAGGCCTCGGGGCGAGTACGCAAGGGCTTCTGGCTGGAGGGAACCTCCTACTCGGCCGGGGTCAAGAAGCAGGAGGCCTTCGTCGGCTACTTCATGTCCTACCGGCGGTCGGTCTTCGAGCAAGAGCGCTTCGACGAGGAGTTGTCCGGCTATGCCAGCCAGGAGGACATCGACCTCTCCTACCGAGTGTCGCGCAAGTGGACGCTGGTACAGACGCCGCACGCACGCTGCGAACACTTCAAGACCACCACCGACCGGCTCGACTCGACCAAGCTCGAGCGCATGAAGCTCGCCAACCACTTCTATTTGTTCCGCAAGAACATGCCCCAAGACGTCCGCCACCGTGCGGCGTTGTGGTGGGGGCTCGTCGGTCTGTTTCTGCACAACACGGTCAAGGCGGCAGCCCGGCGTGATCCGGGGCTGGCGGCGGGGATCGCCATCGGCGCCTGGGAACAGGCGCGGGGCCGTGGCCTCATAGACCCTTCAACAGATCGATGAGCTCGCAGGAGGGAGCTCTCGAGATCGGCGCCAAGCCGCGCGACTACTGGTGGACGGTGATTGCGGTGGACCCCTTGGCGCTGCCCCTCACCCGAAGGCTCGCTCGATCGGGTTCGGTGTCGCCCGATCAGGTCACGATCATCTCGGTCGTGCTGGGGCTACCGACGGGGCTCGCTTTCGCCTCCGGGACGAGGGCCGGTCTGGTGGTCGGGGCACTGCTCTTCTACTTCTCCTTCTTGCTCGACTGCGTCGACGGCAAGCTCGCCCGGGCGCTTAGGACCACGAGCCCGCGAGGAAAGGTGCTCGACGACCTCGGCGACGGCGCCCGGCGCGGCAGCGCGGCGGCGGGGCTCGCGGTCTATTTGTGGAGGACGTCTGCAGGAGGGGTGTTCTGGTTGGCGGTCGCCTATGGCTTCATGGCCTACTACTTCGCGCTGATCTCGGGAGGGACCCGTGGCGAGCCACAAACCAATATCGGAGGACGGTGGGGCGAGGCGCTGGCGCGCCGGCGTCTGCTCCCGACCCCCGGAACCCCCGACGTCGCCGCACTTGTGTTTGTCCTCGGCCCCCTGACCTCGTGGGTCGCTCCGGCCTTGGTGGTCGGTGACCTGCTCTTCGCCCTCGCTATCCTGCTGACCGTGTACCGGCTGCTGAGACACCCCTGATGAGCACCACTAGCAAGGTCCTGCTGCTGGGCCTCGACGGCGCCACCTTCCGGATCCTCGAACCCGCCTTCGCCGCGGGTCACATGCCGGTCTTCAAGAGTCTGCTCGAGCGGGGCGCCTCGGGGATCCTCACCTCTACCCACCCGCCCTATACGCCGCCGGGCTGGACCTCGATCTTTACCGGCGTCAATCCCGGCCGCCACGGCATCTTCGGGTTCAGCCTCGGCAACTCCCAGCGTCGGGGCGGGCTGGTCCGCCTCGACAAGGTGAGGGCCCCGGCGCTGTGGAACGCCGCCAACGCCCAAGGCTGCCCGGTGGGCCTGTTCAACATCCCCATGACCTATCCGGCTCCGCCCGTGGACGGCTTTGCGGTCTCGGGGATGCTCACTCCCGAGGGAGGAGGCGTCACTCCGGAGAGCTTCACTCACCCCGAGGGCCTCGCCGACATCCTGATGTCGCGCTCGGAGGGATACGAGATCGACGTCGACGTCAACTACGACGAGGACTGGAAGTCTTCTGCCATAGAAGAGCGGCTGTCCGCCAACCTGGCGAAAAAGCGCAGCGCGCTGAGACTCCTGCTAGATCGACACGAGGTGCCGCTGCTGTTCGTGGTTCTAGAGGCGCCCGACCGCCTCATGCACGCCCACTACAAATACATCGACCCGGCCTGCGAGCACTTCCACAGCCCCCAAGCCGGTCCCATCAGGGAGCGGGTGTGGGCCTTCTTCGACGAGATGGACGCGGTGGTCTCGGACCTGCTCGAGTGGACGTCTGACGAGGACTACATCGTGACGATGTCGGACCACGGCTTCGGCCCGAAGGACAAGGTCGTGAACCTGAACCTGGCTCTCAAGGAGTGGGGGTTATTGTCGCTCTCGGGCGCCGCCGGCCTGTCGAGCTCTCCGGGACTTCGCAAGCTCGCCGGGCGGGCCAAGAAGACGCTTCCGCGATCCCTGGTGAAGCGCGCCAAGGGGGCCGCGCACTCGTCGATCGACTGGTCCAAGACCAAGGCGTTCGCGGCCCCCAATCCTCAGCAGGGGATCTACGTGAACCTCGAGGGCCGCGAGCCCCACGGGTCGGTGCCTGCTTCTGCATACGAGGAAGTGCGTCGCGAGATCACGGCGCGGTTCTCGGAGCTCATTGACCCGGACGACCACAAGCCGGTGCTCGACCGCATGTATCGCAGGGAGGAGGTCATGTCGGGGGCCGAGACTGAAGGCGCTCCCGACCTCTTCCCGGTATGCCGGGACTACACCTACGAGCTCTCCGACGGCCTCTATTCGGCCGCAGTGCTCACGGACTACCGAGAGCTTCCGCGCGGCTTTCATCACAGGGACGGCATCTTTTCGATTACCGGCCCCGGCGTGGCTCCGGCGAGCGGGCTGCGGGCCAGCATCTACGACATCGCTCCCACCGCTCTGTACCTGCTGGGGCTGGAGGTGCCCGAGGTCGACGGCCGGGTGCTCACCGACTTCCTGCCTCCTGAGCTGGTCGGGGGCAGGCCCGTGGTCACCAGGGCGATGGAATTGCCCAATGCCGGCGAGGGGGCCTCTGCGACGCCCTACTCGGCCGAGGAAGAGGCCCAGATCGAGGAGTCGCTCCGTAACCTCGGCTACCTCTGATCCACCCCTGGAAGCGCGCAAGCTCGTAACCAATCCCCCAAGGGGAGGTCTAACGAATCAGTGGCAAACAGCCGCAGATCCTTACGAAAGGGGAACAATGGCAACTGCAACTCGCGACAAGACTCCCGGCCAGCTCTTTGCTCTGGTCTTCGGGGCGGTCTACCTTCTGGTCGGCCTCCTCGGCTTCGCCGTCACGGGCTTCGACAACTTCTTCAACTCGAGCGCCAACGAGATCCTGATCGTCTTCCCGGTCAACCCGGCGCACAACATCGTCCACCTGCTCATCGGTGCGGTGTGGCTTGCCGGCTCCAGGACGGCGTCGGGAGCCAAGGCCGCCAACATGGGCATCGGTGTGGCCTACCTGGCGTTCTTCGTCCTCGGTCTCGTCGGCCTGCTGGAGTGGCTCTCGATCGAGTCGGGCATCAACGCCGACCAGCTTCTGCACCTGGTGTCCGGTGGCCTCGGCGTCTACTTCGGCACCGCAGGTGCCACCGCCAGGCGGCCGGTCACGGCCTAAGCTTCACCGCTTTTCGCCGAGTGGTGCTGAGGGGTTGAATAGCAACCTCTATCCGCCACTCGGCGTTTTGCGCGCCCTAGGCTTTGCGGGCTTGATCGAGGTCGTCCACCGCCAGGATCACCTCGGTCTCGCCGGCCGACCTCCTCGCCACGTAGGCAGAGGCGATGTGTATCCCGGAGTCGGCCAGCCTCCGGCAGTAGCGTCCGAGCTCGCCGGGACGGTCGTCGAGCGTCACCTCCAGCACGTCACGACTGCCGGCGATCTCATAGCCCTCGCTCTTGAGCGTTGCGGCGGCGTCCTCACCGTCGTCGACCACCAGATGGATGACGCCCTGACCGTTGTGGATCGAAGCGGAAAGCGTCTCGATGTTCACGCCCCTGGCGCCGAGCAGCTCCCCGAGGTCGGCGAGTATGCCCCTCTCGTCGGGGACCGAGACGATGATCTCTTCGAGCATGATCCCCCCAGCGTAACTCCACCGCACGCGGGCGGCCTAGTGGGCGCCCTCGGTGCTCAGCACCGCCCGCAGCGTCCGCCACAGAATCCACAAATCGAGCGACAGCGACCAGTTCTGGATGTAGAAGAGGTCGTAGCGAACGTAGTCGGCGAAGCTCGTCTCGGTGCGCCCGGAGACCTGCCATAGCCCCGTGATCCCCGGCTTGACGCTGAGCCGGTTCGAGACCCAGTCGTCGTACTGCTCGACCTCGCTCGGCAGCGCGGGCCGGGGACCGACCAGGCTCATGTCGCCGCGCAGCACGTTCAGCAGCTGGGGCACCTCGTCCAGTGAAAAGCGGCGGAGCGACTTTCCGGCGCGGGTTATGCGAGGGTCCTCTTTGAGCTTGAACAACAGGCCCGGGCCCTCCGAGAGGTGTTCGAGCTCCGCGCGCCTTCTCTCGGCGTCCTGATCCATCGTGCGGAACTTGAGGCAATCGAAGCGTTTCCCGTCGCGGCCGACCCTCACCTGGGAGAAGATCGCCGGGCCGGGTGAGTCCCGTCTGATCCACAGTGCGGTGAGGGCGAGCACAGGGCTCAACAGCAGGAGCCCCAGCGCCGAGCCCACCACGTCGAGGGTCCGTTTGATCGTCTGCTGGGTCCTGTCCATGCCCGTCCGCCGGATGTAGAGCAGAGGTACTCCGGCCACCGACTGGACGACCATACGCGAGGCCATGAGATCCAGGGTCCCCGAGGTGATCTGGAGATCGACGTCGACACCCTGTAAGTCCCAGATGAGCCGATTGAGCCGTGCGGCGTCGTCGAAGGCAGAGGCGGCCACCAGGACGAGACCCGCGCTGTGGACGTCGATTAGCTCTCGCAGCTCGCTTGGGGTGCCGATGACGTTGTGATCCTCATAGATCTCTTGACCGACGGGGGAGGTGTCTTCGACGAACCCGACAATCTCGTAGCCGAGCCATGTCTCTCGCTCCAGGGTCTTTGCCACGGTGCGGGCCTCGTGGTTGGCACCGACCACGATGGTTCGGGTGACGTCTCCTCCCCGCCGACGCAGAAAGTGCAAGATCTTTCTCACTGCGAGCCGTTCCCCGCCCACCACGAGCAACCCGCAGAGCCCGGCAAACAGAACCCAGGCGCGCGCGACGTTGAGCGCAAAGACCGAGTCGGCGACGAAGATCAGGCCGGTGCCTGCCACCACGCCGTGGAACACCTGCTTGAACTCGTTCACCGGCCCCAGCACCTGGCGGGGTTCGTAGAGCCCGTAGAGATAGAACAGGAGCACGTGTACGGGGGTGGCGACCAGGGTCAGCAGGGTGTAGTCGAGGCTGGAAGCGGGGGATGTGTTCAGAACCTCGAAGCGGAGGATCGAGGCGATGAACAGCGCCGAGGAAACCGCCACCGCGTCGGCCGCCGCTCGCAGCGCAATACGCTTGGCGCTGCGAGCCTGAAGCGGCTGCTTGAAACGCGACGGCTCTGTGTCGTCCAGTGCGACTGCTGGCTGCGCCATTGCCGATAAGGATCCGCTCAGAGGTACCCGAGCCCTCGCAGGGACTCCTCGATGGCGGCCTCTTCCTCCTTGGAGTAGGGCGAGCTCTCCTGTTTGCGGTCTGATGATATGGCGGCGGTGTACTGAATGGGACGCTCCTTCAGCGCGGCTTCCTCCAAGGCGGAGGTAAGCACCGAGCCGTCGAGACCCTCGGGCACCTTCAGACCGGCGAGGTGGAGCAACGTCGGAGTGACATCCATGACGCTTCCCTGAAGACGCGCCCCGACGGTCACCTCGGGAGCTCTCAGCGCGACGATCCCGGCGGGGTGGTGGACGCCGCGCGGGAGATGGCTGAGGTCCTTGAAGGGCTCCCGGTGGAAGACCTCGTCGTCGAGCTCGAAGCGATGGTCGCGCATCACCGGCAGGAGGTCGGGAGCACCTTCGAGAGCCTCTCCGGAGAACACCTCCTCGGAACGGTGGACGACATCGACCACAGGGTCGCCGTCCGGGCCTACGAGGGTCATGAGCGCCGAAGCGATTTCGTTTTTCAGCGGCTCGAGCTCCGAGAGCTCGACGCAACCGAAGCGCTCCCGGCCCTTGAGGTTGATGAATATCCCCTGTTGCGGGATCGGCGATGCGAACGCTTTCGTCTTGCCCCAGTCGATGGCCGCGAAGGTCGCGCCCTTGGCTTCGCGCGCCACGCGCGCGGGCAGCACGCGCTTGGCCAGCGGCACGAGGCTGCGGGCCAGCCTCGTCTGCATGGCCCTGGCGAGGGGCTTGATCTTGAGATAGCCCCACCTCTCGAGGAGCGCGTTGGTATGGACCGAAGACTCCCACGCGGTGAAGCCGTGGTCGGAGCACACCAGGGAGGCGCCGTCGCGCCCGGCGTAGTCCTCGAGGAGACCGACGATGTCGTCCATGAGCCGGTAGCAGCGCAGTAGGGGTGGGCGGATGCGGGCGCCCTCGGGGGTGTCGAAGAGCAGTGAGGAGCGGTCGAGGTAGCGGTAATAGACGTGCTGCAGCCGGTCGGGCGACTCGAGCACGGAGAAGACGATGTCTACCGGGTCCTCCTCGAGCTGCTTCTGGAGCACAGTCTTTCGTTGCTCGAGCACCGCGAGCGCTCGCAGGCAGAGCTCATCGTCGCGATAGTCCTTCTCCCAGTTGGCGCTGGTGTCGACCTGGTAGCCGGGAGCCCACGACAACACCTTCTGTTCGAGAGAAGCCGGATGAGCAAAGCCCTTGAGCTCCTCGGAGAAGCCGGGCGTCATCATCCCCGAGATCATCCAGCCGTCAAGGGGCCGCGGCGGATAGGAAAGCGGCAGGTTGTAGATGCCGGTCGTAGCCTCTTGGGCGTTGGCCATCTCCCACAGAGTGGCCGAGCGGATTCGCCCGGCATGCATCAGCTCTTGGTGCTCGGCTTGGGCGTTGCCGGCATAGAAACCGTAGATGCCGTGGCGGCCGGGATTGACGCCGGTCACGGCCGAGGTCCAAGCCGGCGGTGTGTAGGTGGGGACTGTGGACGTCAGCTCGCCCCACGCCGAAGCGGCCTTCAGGGCGCCCAGTCGCGGCATGACGTCGTCCTCGATGAGAGGGTCGAGGAGATGCCACGCCACCCCGTCGAGCCCGATGACAACGGCCCTGCTCGGCATCACTCGGGCCAGATCTGGTTGACGAGAGCGCGCGCTCGAGCGGCGTCGAGGTCCGACTCTTCGAGGATCGTGAACCTGCCCGGGCGGGTCTGAGGGGCGCTCAACAAGACATCGACGACGTCGTCCTGCGACAGGCCGAGCTGTGAAGGGTGGTTCGGAAGCCCCAGCTTCTTGAGGCGGGAGCGCAAGGCCGAGGCATCATCGCCGTAGAGGGTCGTCGAGATGATGCAACCGAACGCCACTTGCGCTCCGTGCAGGGCGCGGCCCGGAAAGCGCTCGTCGATGGCGTGTGAGATCTCGTGCTCGCCTCCGGAGGCCGGCCGCGAGTTTCCTGCCCAGATCATGGCCAGGCCCGAGGTCACCAGGGCATCCGCCAGCTCCCGCAGCCGGGCGGGATCGCGCCCGGTCCGCTCGATGTCGGAGTCGAGGTGAGCCGAGATGCACTCGTAAGACTCTGATGACAGCTTCCAGGCTCGCGGGTCCACGACGGTCAGACCTCGATCGGCGGCGAGCTCCCAGTCGCGCAGCGCCAAGGGGTTGGCGAGCAGGTCGCCGAGCCCCGCCGCTACCGACTGCAAGGGCGCTCCGAGCAGGGTCGGGACGGAGATGAATACCAGGCGGGGAGCGACGGCGCCCACACTCTGTCCGCATCCGGTTCCGGCCGGCACCACTGCCACCGGAGAGCAGATGCCGTCGTGGGAGAGCTGGGTCGGCGCCGCCACCACCGCCAGGCCGGCACGCGCCGCGGCGAGCTTGGCCACGTCCAGACAGCGCCCTCCCCCGATGGCCACGACGGTATCCGCGCCGCGCCGGCGGGCGAGCCCGCCAAGGTCGAGCGCCCACCGCTGGTCCGCTCCGACGATCGGCTGCACGAATTCCACTGCGCCCTCTATGGCCGCGCCGAGCCTCCTTCCGTGAGTCGTCGCCACCACCAGGGGAGCGGAGACGCCCAGGGTCTTCAGCCGTTGTGCGAGCTCGCGGGCGGCGTCTTCCTCTGAGCCCTCCTCGCAGAAGACGACCTCGGGAAAGGAGGTCAGCTCCATGACTGCTCGTGCCGTTCGACGACGGCGACGGCCCCCGCTACGTCCTCGGGACTGTCCACCTCTGCGTACTCGCCGTCTTCCACGGCCGTGGCGCGCGCTTCGATGTCCGTGAGCATGCGGGCGTAGACGTCCTCGTAGTAGAGGGCCGTCTCGGCTCTCCACTGAACTGAGGTGGCGATGTCTCCGTAGGCGCGCGCGGCGCGCGGCCGGATCAGCGACACGCCGCAGAACTCGCCGTGGCTGCGAACCATCTTGATGTCCTTGCCGATGGCTCGAACCATGGCCCCGTTCAGCTCGACGCGCATGTCCTCGGCCTCCAGGCGGCGCCGGCGTTGCACGGCGAGGACGAGGTCGGCGTCGGGCGCAACCGCTCGCTCCAACACAGCCGGAGCGATGACAATGTCCGAGTTCAGCACGAGCACATCCATGCCGGGAGACTGGTCGAGCGCCATCCGGACCGAATGGAAGTTTCCCCATGAGGCGAAACGGGTGTTTCTCACAAAGGCGACCTCGAAGCTCTCGGAACGGTCCGTCACATATGCCTCCACCGCCTGAAACCCGAAGCCTGTGATCACCAGCAGGTCCTGAATCCCGTTCTTCTCGAGTGCCTTCAGCAGGTAGTAGAGGGGAGGCTCTTTGTCGTCCAGCGGGATGAGCGACTTGGGTCTCTCTCCTCCCATCCTGACCCCGCGACCGGCGGCCAGCAGCACGGCCCTCAGTTTCGCCACGACACCTCCACAATGCGGTCTCGCCGCAAGGACTTCTCCCAGGTGAGGACGTCGCCGCGTCGCTTGAAGCCGGGAGCCTTTACCGCTCTCGCTCCGTCGGGGAGCGAGACCTGCATGGTGACGGTCTCCGGGTGGACCTTCGGCTGGTGTTGGAGTGTGAGGCGGTAGACCCATCTTTGCCCGAGCTTCTCGACCGCGTTCGGGACCGTGTAGGCGAAGCGGGCCGAGCCCTCGTCGCCGAGCGGGATCTCGAGTGTCGCCGTCCACACCGTCTTGCCCCTCTCGGAGTGAGTTGCGGGCGTTTGGGGACCGGGCCACGTCGCCGCCACCGGGGCATCGATTCGGGTCCCCTCCACTCCCGCGCCCCGGAGTCTGGCGCGGCCCGGCACATAGATGTTGATCATTGGCCGGTGCAGGGCCCAGCCCCGGCTGAGAGTATCCGCCGCTCTGCCCACGTTGCCCAACACGTAACGCGCCTGGGGCAGAAAGGCACCGTTTCGTATAGAGACAGACGCCGCAACACGGGAGCTGCGCCCGGACAAGGCGACGTCGACGATTGTGTTCATGTCGGCGAAGAAGTCGAGCTTGTTGCCGCCGACGTTCTGCTGCACGACGTTGAGGTAGTCGCCTTTCGTTTGTTGCTCGATGGCGCCGTCCCAGTCCATGCGTTCGACGAAGGACTGCTCTTCCTCATCGCGCATCCACATCTGCATGTGCTTCTGGGCAAGCGATTGGCCGAAACCCTCGACCAGTTTGGTGGGGCGCCTGGGCCTGAGCAGGTTGCGATAGAAGCCCTCCACGATTCCCGAGAGCGAGGCCCGCCTGATTCCGGGGTTGGGCGTCGCAGCGTAGGCGCGGTTGAGCAGGAGGTTCACTACCTTCGAAGGGTTGACTCGTCGCCCGCCCGGCGTCTTGAAGCTGCCCACGCCGCGAAGGGTCTGCTCCATCACGACCGGATCGATTGCGAAGAAGCCGTCGATCTGAGGGAGGGCCTGGGCTCGGAACTGCTCCTCCGAAGCTTCCGCGTAAGCGAGCATGAGCTTGGCGGACAAGGGCCAGTCGGGCGACCAGTTGGAGTTGCCGAAACGCTGCGAGTCCGGGATCTCCCGTATGTACCAGGCATCTTCGGGGAGAGGGATGTCGAGGGGGCTGCGGTTCACGTCGACGTCGTAAACGCTCTGGTCGGGACGGAGATCGAGCTTTCCTTCAGAGATCGAGAACAAGGCGAAACGCAGCATCGCTCCTCCGGTTCCCCGTAGCTCGGCCGAGTTCTGCATGCCGAGCAGGTAGCGGCGCGGCTCCTCGGCCCCCAGGATGGAGGGAAGAACCTCGAACCCGGCCTCGGCATCTGCCAGCACCTCGTCGTTGGCCGAGGCGCCGGCGAGCGCCTTGCCGAGCGGTCGCCGGAAGCGGCGTGGCAACGCTCGAGAGTCGACCGCGGCGAGCTCCTCGGCCGCCGCTCGGATCTCGGAGCGGATCGATGTGATCAGCTCGCCGACCGCGCGGATGCGCCCGATGCGGAAGCGGGAGCCACCCTGCTCGTTGTTGATGTCCTTGATCACGATTCGATCCGGCCCCCGAAGTGCGCCCTGGGCGATCTCGAGCGTGCTTTCGGCCGCCGCGGCCGAGTGCTCGAGCGCGCTCACGAGGTGGCCCGTCTCCCCCAGGGCCGCGTCGACACGAGGGCTGAGCCGGACGAGGCTCAGCAGCGGGGACCCCGGCTGGTAGCCGGAGCGCGCCCGGCGGGCCGCCGCACTTCCCTGGGCGGTCGCGTAGCGGGCTTTCTTGCGGTTGCCGGCGGTGAGCGCCTCCTCGGCATCGGCGAGCTGGGTGCGAGCCTCCATCAGGCCGTCGACGAGGCGCCAGGGAGCCGCCAGCATGTGTGCCCAGAGCAGTGCTCCCGCCAGGGTGGCGAGGAGCGCTGCTAGGCCGATCAGCCCCCCCGGGGGCAGACCCATAAGCGGGCGGGCAGAAGAGATCGAAGCGCGCATGGTCCCTATCGTCGCGCGGCCCGCTTCCTCAGTCGCGGCGCCACCTCCCGGGCGAACAGCTCGATCGAGCGAGCCGCGGTCTCGCCGTCCATGCCCGGATAGTGATGACGGAGCACCAGATGCGACTCGGGGTAGGCGGCGAGAACATCGATCAAGGGCTCGAGATAAGCGGTGACCTCGTCCGGAGTCCCGTACGCGATCGATTCTCGCAGGCTGTCCTCGTCGGGCGGAATGACACGCAGAGGCGTGCCGGGGACGTCGGTTCCCTCCCGCCACCCGCTGTAGGTGCCGAGCTGGTGCCCCGCACCGGCAAGGACCGCAGGCCAGTCACGCTCGGGATCCTCTGTGATGAAGCCGTTCTGCAGCACGCCCACCACCGGCAGGCTCGGATGCCCGGCGGCGGCTCTCTCGGCGCCGGCCAGCTGAAAGCACTCGGCGACGCGCTCGAGGGGCGCTCGAGATGAGAGGTAGCCGTCTCCGATGCGCCCCGCACGCTTTACCGCCTTGTCGACGAAGCCCCCGACCAGGATGGGAGGCGTCCGGTGTGGTTTGGGTGTGACCGAGACATCCTCGTAGCGGTAGTGGCGGCCGGAGTAGGAGAAGCGCCCCTCGCCCCAGGCCAGGCGCAGCACCTCGACGATCTCCGTGAGCCGGCGGGCGCGCGACGAGATCTTGATGCCGAACTCCCGGAACTCCTCCTCCCGCCATCCCACCCCGAGCCCGCAGATCGTGCGTCCCTCCGAGATCTGGTCGCACACCGCGAAGTCCTCGGCGAGCCGGATGGGGTCGTGGAAGGGCGCCAGGATGACGCCGGTCCCGAGCTCGATGCGCTCGGTCAGCGCCGCCATGGCGGACATCATTACGACCAGCGAAGGCAGGTAACCGTCCTCTGAGAAGTGGTGCTCGGAGACCCAGGCGGCATCCAGGCCGGCGGTTTCGGTCAGCTTGGTGAGCTCGAGGATGTCTCGGTACTCCTGGTCGTAGGTGCGGCCGCTGCCCGGAGGAATCTGTCCGGTGAAGAGGCCGACGCCGAGCTTTAGGGGCATTTCTTGATCCTTTCAGAGTGCCGAGTGGTGCTGAGATGACCATATAGATCATCTGGCCACCACTCGGCACGGAACCGACCCGGCTCCGGCGGTGTAACCGAGGAACATGACTCCGGGTGGAGCGGCAGCGACCGGAATGGGTGGAGCGGCAGCGACCGGAATGGGAGGAGCGGCAGCGACCGGAATGGGTGGAGCGGCAGCGACCGGGACGAGAGGGGCCGACCACTGGAGGACGAACTCGCAGAACGCGCCAGAAAGGGCGACATAGATGCCTACGAGGAGCTCGTGCGGCTCCACCAGCGGCTCGCGCAACGAGTCGCCTACGTCGTGGTGGGCTCGGAAGCCGAGGCTCAGGATGCCGCCCAGGAGGCGTTCGTGAAGGCCTACTACGCTCTGGGGAGCTTTCGGTCCGGGGCGACCTTTAGGGCATGGCTCATGGCGATCGTGAGGAACGAGGCCCTGAACCGAGCCCGCAGCGCGGCCCGGCGCACGACTCTGGTCATGCGGGTGGCCGAGGACCGCTCCTTGGGGGACGCGGCCCCGTCCCCCGAGGCGACGGTCCTCGCCACCGAGCGGGGGGCGGCCTTGGGGGTCGCGCTCGGGTCGCTGGCGCCCCGAGACCGTGCCGTCATCGCCCTCCGCTACTTCGAGGACCTGTCCGAGAAGGAGATGGCGGTTGCGCTCGGCTGTCCTGTAGGCACGGTCAAGTCGCGGCTGTCGAGGGCTCTGTCCAAGCTGAGAGGCGCGCTGCCGGAGGACGAGGAGGTGTCCTCGTGAGCGTGTCCGACGAGCGACTCGAGGCCGAGCTCAGGGAGCTGGGACCTATGTTGATCTGGCCCGAGCCCAAAGATGTGGTTCCCGCGGTTTCCCGGCGCCTGCGCGCCGGGCGCCGAGGGTGGGGCTCACGAAAATGGGCGCTGGCCGCGGCCGCCCTGGTGCTGCTGCTGGCTGCGGTGAGTTTGACAGCGCTCCCCAATCTGCGCCAGGCTGTCGCCGAGTGGCTGGGGCTTCCCGGAGTGCGCATCGAGAGGGTCGAGAGCGGGCGCAACCTCCACTCCCCGGCCGCTTCGCCCGAGCTGGGGGCGCGGGTGAGCCTGGCCGAGGCGGCCGCCGCGGTCCCCTACGACATCGTGAGACCACGGTGGGTCCGCGGCCTCGAGATCTACCTCGACGGCGATGCCGTCACATTCGTGAGCCGGGGGCCGAGTGGGGACATAGAGCTGATCATCACGCAGTTCGAGGGGACGCTCGACCGAGTGCTCGTGGACAAGGTGCTCCCGCCCGGCTCCCGGCTGCGGGGCGTCGTGGTGGGGGGCCGGCGGGGCTACTGGATCGCCGGCGACCCCCACAACGTTCTCTACCTCGACCCCTCCGGGGAGGTCCGAGAGAACACAGTTCGTCTCGCCGGTAACACGCTCTTGTGGGAGAGAGGCCGGCTCACGCTGCGTCTCGAGGGTCTCGGCTCGATGGAGAAGGCCTTGATCATTGCGCGATCGCTGAGGTAATGGAACCGAAGGCGCCTCGCAGATGTACAGGTGATGTCGGTCCCAAAACGAGGAGGTAGCGCCGTGACCCGCCGAGCCGTGATGCTGTCGCTGTCGATCGCCTGCTTTTGGGGTTTGTCGTCGGTTCCCGCCGTCGCGGGCGGAGGTGGAGGGTGTCACGAGGCGCCGCGCCCCTTCGACGACCGTACGCAGCTGGTGGCCATGGAGGACTCTTGCTTCTCACCCGCGGTCGTGCGCACAGAACCCAAGAAGAGCATCACCTGGGTCAACCGCGATCTCGACGACCACAGCGTCACCGGGGTCGGCGGAACCTGGGGAAGCTACAACGGGCTCGGCCGTGACGCGCGCGTCACCGCTTCCTTCGCGGCTACGGGCGTCTACCCCTACTTTTGCAACATCCACCCCGGCATGGTGGGGGCCGTAGTGGTGGGCGACGGCGTCTCCGTTACGGAGACCCCTCCGAAAGAAGGCCATGCCGTCTCCTCCGGAGCAGTGGCGAACTCGGGCGACCGGGATCGACCCCCCAGCTCCTCGGCGTCCGAGTGGGGCGTCACCCCGTGGTTGTGGGCCGCACCGGTTGTGTTGGCGGCGGGAGTGATCATCGGGCGGAGGCGCAAGCTCGCTTGACGATCTTTTCCACGTGAGACTCGCTGAGCGAGCTCAATTTGGGAAAGATCTCCTGAAAACCTGCCGATAACGTCCACGATGAGACGCGTTGTCGTGGGGATAGTGCTGTTGGTGCTGTTGAGTCCTAACTCGGCCTCAGCGGAACGCTATCGAAAGTCCACCCGGCGGCTGGGACAGGGCGTGAGCCTCACCTCGATCGCCGATCCCAAAGGCCCGTGGCGGATCAAGGTCCTTACGGTCAACCTCGCCGCGGAGTCGAAGCTCGACGTCGTGCTCTCCAACGACCGGCTCGCAGGGCTCGAACGCACCTCCTCGATGGGCCGCCGCACCGGGGCCCTGGCGGGGATAAACGGCGACTACGCTCGCCCCGACGGCCGCCCCGTCTACGCCTTCGCCGACGACGGCCGCCTGGCGCAGTCTCCACCGCCGCAGTTCGGCGGCAACTTCGCGTTCGACGAGCCCAACACTCATTTCGGGCGCCGCCCGTTGTCGAGTTCGGTGAAGGTGGCGTCAACCGGACAGGAGCTGGCCGTCACCCGCTTCAACCGTGGTGCTCCCTCGATGCAAGAGATCGCCGCCTACTCGCCCGTGGGGGGCGCTGTCGTTCGGCCGCCCCGTTTCGCTTGTTCGGTAAGGCTCAGCCCCCTGGGCCCGCCGGCGCGAGGGGCCGGCAGTGACCACGCCACCCCGACCGTGGTCACTGCGCAGCGCTGTTCGGCCACGCGTATGAAGAGGCGTGGAGGGATCGTCCTGGCGACACCGTTGTGGGGGCCGCAGGCGGTGGAGTTGATGAGCCTCGAGGTGGCAGACGAGGTGACCTTCACGTGGTCCTTCCGGGACTGGCCGGGGATCCGTGACGCCATCGGCGGGAATCCTGTGTTGGTGCGCGACGGCGACATCTTCATCGGCCGGGGGACCGGCTCGTTCTTCTACCGCCATCCCCGGACGGGTGTGGGCGCCACTGCGGACGGCCGCGTACTGCTGGTCACGGTCGACGGCCGCCGCCCCGGCCGCAGCGTGGGCATGACCCCACTGGGTTTCGCCAAGCTCTTCAAGAGGCTGGGTGCGCGCTGGGCGTTCAATCTCGACGGCGGAGGCTCCACCACGATGTTCGCTAGAGGCGAGGTCGTCAACCGCCCCTCGGACGGCAGCGAGCGCCCGGTCTCCTCGGCCCTCGTGGTCTTGCCGGGAGACCGTGCCGCTCCCTCGGCCGAGGCGCCCGAGCTCGCCACTCACCAGGAGCGAGCCCTGCGCTCGATTGCGGCCGATCCGGCTTCCGCCCCTCCCGAGCCGAGCGCCCTGCGGCCGCGGTAGCGAAGCGCGCTCGGCGCACCCTCCGGTACCGAATCCGTACTCCAGAGCGCGCGGCGCGCGATTGATCTCTGCGGAGTGTTGTCCAACGCTCGAGTCAGCGGGCGTCGGCCCGGCCCGGCTTCCCCTGAAACTCCCGGCCCCCAGTTGGAAAGCGCAGCGACAATCTCCACGTGTCGGCCGCGCCGAAGCGGTCGCGATATTCGTACATCCCCAGCCTTCGTCCGCGCGCCCTGCTCGCTCGCAGCCACACCGACGCCGCCCGGGAGCGCTTCTCGGAGGCCGCAATCTGCTTTAGCGCGACGTCCAGCGCAGCGCGTTCTTGCGCGCTCGGCTCGGGCGCCACCGAGACGATCTCCAAAGCGGCACGCTCGGTCACAGTGGGATGTTCCCGTGCTTTCTCGGAGGAGTTGCCTCGCGCTTGGAACGCAGCATCTCGAGCCCCTGCACCAGCTTGCGCCGAGTGTCTTGCGGCTCGATGACGTCATCGACGAAGCCGCGTTCGGCTGCGACATAAGGATTCGAGAACCTCTGACGGTAGTCGGCGATCAACTCCGCGCGCGTAGCCTCAGGGTTGTCCGACTCGGACAGGGCGCGTCGGTGAATGACGTTGACAGCTCCCTCCGCTCCCATGACCGCGATCTCCGCCGTCGGCCATGCAAACGAAACGTCGGCCCTGATGTGCTTGGAGTTCATAACCAGATACGCGCCGCCGTATGCCTTGCGAGTGATCACCGTCAACCTCGGCACGGTTGCTTCGGAGAACGCATAGAGCAGCTTGGCTCCGTGGCGAATGATGCCTGAGAACTCCTGCTCGGTGCCGGGAAGAAACCCGGGTACATCGCAGAAGCACACCAGTGGGATGTTGAAGGCGTCGCAGAAGCGAACGAAGCGGGCAGCCTTGGTCGACGACGCGATGTCTAGTGTGCCGGCGAGCACCTCGGGCTGATTTGCTACCACTCCTACCGTGTGGCCTGCGAGACGGGCGAAACCGCAGAGGATGTTCTGAGCCCAGTGCTGATGTACCTCGAAGAACTCTGAGTCGTCGAATACGCAACCAATTACCTGGTGCATGTCATACGGCTTGTTGGGCGAGTCGGGTATCAGCTCCATGAGCTCGTCGCACGAGCGCATGGGGTCGTCGGTAGGTTCATAGAAGGGCGCCGACTCATAATTGTTCGAGGGCAAAAAAGACATCAGGTAGCGGATACGAGCGAGGCAGTCCTCGTCATCACTCGCCACGACATGAGCGACTCCCGAACGGGAGGCATGCGTCATCGCGCCGCCGAGCTCTTCGTGCGTGACGGTCTCACCGGTCACGGCCTTGATGACATCGGGGCCGGTGATGAACATGTAGGAGGTCTCGGCCACCATGAAAGTGAAGTCGGTAAGTGCCGGTGAGTAGACGACGCCGCCGGCGGAGGGTCCCATGATCGCCGAGATCTGGGGGATGACTCCTGAGGAGCGCACATTCCGTTCGAAGATGTAGCCGTATCCGGCCAGCGAAACCGGCCCCTCCTGGATCCTCGCCCCCCCGGACTCGTTGAGCCCGATCACCGGCGCTCCGGTTTCGATTGCGAGGTCCATGACCTTGCAGATCTTTTCGGCCATGACCTCGCCCAACGACCCTCCAAAGACGGTGAAGTCCTGGGCGAACACGAACACCTTGCGCGAGTCGATTGTCCCCCAGCCGGTCACCACCGCATCCGAATAGGGGCGCCGGTCCTCGATGCCGAAGCCGTGAGAGCGGTGGCGTACGAGCATGTCGGTTTCGACGAAGCTCTCGGGGTCGAGCAGGACGGCGATGCGCTCGCGGGCGGTGAGCTTTCCCTGCTCGTGCTGGCGCGCGATGGCGCGCTCGCCGCCGGAGCCGCGGGCCTCTTCTTTCTTCTTGCGTAGCGCTTCGATCTCTTCGGGGTCCATCCGGGCCGAATAGTACGGCTAAGAGGGCTTGAAGCGGCCCGAGCCCTCGAGGCTTCCCACGAGGCCACGGGTCACGATCTCCACCTCTCCGGCGCGCTCCGACACCGACCCGATGACCGAGGCGGGGCAGCCCGCCTCAGCGAGGACCTCGAGGGCCCGCTCCACCTCTGCGGAGTCGAGCACGACGATGAAACCCACGCCCATGTTGAAGACCCGGAACATCTCGGCGTCCGAGATGTCGCCGCTCTTCTGGATGAGCGAGAACACGGGGGGCTCGGGGGGCAGGGAGTCGATGAGATAACCCACCGCCGCCTCGAGGCGGCACAGGTTGAGGAAGCCGTCTCCGGTGATGTGGACCAATCCCACAGGATGGATGCCGTCGTCCCACAGCGCCCGGACGGGGGCCACGTAGAGGCGGGTCGGCTCGAGGAGCTCGTCGCCCAGCGGGCGCTCCAGCGGCGAGGGGAACTCGTGAAGCTCATATGCGCCTGAGTCGAGCAGGACACTGCGGGCGAGGCTCAGTCCATTCGAGTGGATGCCCGAGGAGTGCAGGCCCACCAGCACGCCGCCGGGTGCAACTCCTTGGCCCAGCACCACGCGAGAGGGATCGACCGTTCCGATGGCCGTGCCCACGAGATCGAAGGCGCGCTCGTCCCCGGGACCCGATCCATCCGAACCGATTAACCCGGGGAGCTGGGCGAGCTCGCCCCCGACCACCGCGACACCCGCCTCGTGCGCCGCGGCCCCCAGCCCCCTGAGGACCGCCTCGGTGCGGGCCGCGTCGAGCGTGTTGACCCCAAGGTAGTCGAGCAGCGCCAGGGGCCGTGCCCCCACGCAGAGGAGGTCGTTGACGTTCATCGCCATGCAGTCGAAGCCGATGGTGTCGTAGCGCTCGAGGGCCGAGGCGATCATGGTCTTGGAGCCCACCCCGTCCGTGCACATGGCCAGGCCGAGGTCATCCGAGAGCCGCAACACCGAGGCGTAGTGGCCGAAGCGGGTGAGGACGTCGTGGGGGGCCGTGTTGACGAGAGTGGGGCCGAGGTGACGGAGCACTGCCCCCAGGGCCTGTTCTTGTCCTGTCACCCCGACGTCGTCGTAACGAGAGCCCACAGGTTCACGCTATCAGCCGCCCCGCCCGGTCCGGCGGACTGGTCGAGAGGCGGGAAACGCACACCGTGGACCTCTGCACACGTTCTTTGGTGGGTAAACGCACACCGTGGCCATTTGCCACCAAAACCTAGCCGATGGGCTCGGCCGGTTCCGGCTCGGCCGTCTGCACCGGTGCAGCGGTGCCCTTGGCCCGACGTCCCGGGAGCCTCAGCGCCACGACCAACACGAGGGCCGCGGGGGCCGCGGCCAGCAGGTAGGCGAGCTGGAAAGAGCCCTGGGCGACGTAGCCGAGCGCGCTGGGCGCGGTGAGATAGCCGAGGTCGCCCGCCATCTGGTTCATGCCCACCGCGGCCCCCGATCCCGAGCGGGGCACGGAGTCCGCCAGGAGGCCCCCCGCCGCGGTGCTGCCCGCCGCTACCGAGGCGCCGATCAGGGCCATCAGAACGTAGAACAACAGGGGGGTGGTCTCGATGCGACCCACGGCCGCCACCGACACCGCAGAGAGGGCCAGCGCCGGAACCAGCACCGCCCGGCGGCCGTAGGTGTCGGCGGCCCGGCCGGCCAGCGGGAGGACGACCAGCTCGCCCAGCGACAACAAGGTCAGGGAGGCTCCCACCTGCGCACCGGAGAACCCCAGTTGGTCCTTGGCGAAGACCACTCCGAGGATCTGGGCCGGCCCCGAGATCGTCCACCACCCCACGAAAGTCGCCGCCAGAGCCGCGGTGTAGCGGATATCCGAGAACAGGGGGGCCGCGGCCCGCAGGGCGTCCAGTGGAGTCCTCTTCTCCGCCCGCCCGCGGGCGGGTTCGCCGGCCATGGCGAACCATGCGATCGCGGCCGCTGCCAGTAACCCCGTGGCGTAGATGTGGAAGGGGGCGCTGAGCCCCAGCTCGTCGCCCACGAGACCCCCGAACAGGGGGCCGAGGCCGATCCCTATCAAGAACGAGGAGCGGAAGATGCCGGTCGCCCGGCCCATGGCGGCGGGCTCGATGATGCGCAGGATCCGGTTCATGAGCCCGGCGATGAACAGCGCGGACCCGGCCCCCCCGAAGCCGCGGGCTAGAACCAGTTGGAGGAACGACTGCGACAGCCCCGCCGCGTAGGAGGAGAGCGCCACGATCAGGATCCCGGTCAAGGTGGTGGTGCGCTCGCCGAAACGGTCCACGGCCAGGCCTCCCACGACCCCGAACGAGAACCGTGTAAGCCCGAATACGAGCTGGATGAGACCGATCGCAGCGATGCCCACTCCGAAGGAACGGGCGAAGTCGGGTAGCACCGGGATGACCATCCCGAAACCGATCGCAACCGTGATCGAGATGGCGGTGAGGCGGCGGAACTCGGGTACCTGCAGGGGGGAGGGCGCTTGCGGAGCCTTCACCGCCGTTCGACGAGCTCGACGAGCAGGCCGCCGTTGGAGCGCGGGTGGACGAAGGCGATGCGGGCCCCGCCGCCCCCCACCCGAGGATGCTCGTCGATCAGGGCCACCCCGCGCTCCCGCAACCTGGAGAGCGTCGCCTCGAGGTCCGCCACCGCGTAGGCGACATGATGCAGCCCCGGCCCCCTCTTGTCGAGAAAGCCCGCCACCGCCGACTCCGCAGAGACCGGCGCGATCAGCTGCAGTGACGATCCGGGCATCGCAAGCATCGCTTCGTCGATGCCCTGGTCCACCACCCGTTCGACATGATCCGGCTCGAGTCCCCACACGTCGCGGTAGTGAGCCAGAGCTTCGTCGAGGTCGGTCACGGCGACGGCGACGTGGTCGAGGGCGAGCAGGGACATGTCCAGCATCCTACGCGTCCCGGTCCGCACCCGCCGAGTGGTCATTCATGGCTACTGTGTGACCATTTGCCACCACTCGGCACCAAGATCCCGCTCAAGCCGACGGCAGCAGCCGGTTCTCCTCCAACAGCCGGGCGGTGATGTCGGCGGCGCACACTGGGCGGCCCGACAGATAGCCCTGCGCGGTGTCGCAGCCGAGGCGTACGAGGCGGTTCCAGACCTCCTCGCTCTCGACCCCCTCGGCCACGGTCTCGACTCCCAAGTTGCGTCCGAGATCGATGAGCGAGCGCACGATGACCTCGTCGCTCTCATCGACCAGCATGTTCATGACGAAGGACTTGTCGATCTTGATGCTCGAGACCGGCAGGCGCTTGAGGTAGGCGAACGACGAGTAACCGGTCCCGAAGTCGTCTATCGCAAGGCTGACGCGCATTGCGCTGAGCTTGGTCAGCACCCTCAATGCTCGCACCGGATCTCCCATGAGCGTTCCCTCGGTGAGCTCCAGCTTGAGCCATTGAGGAGGCACGTCCCAGCGCTGGAGCAGCTCGGCGATCTGATCGGGGAAGTTCAGATCGAGAAGACTCTGGGCCGAGAGGTTCACCGACACGTAGAGGCCGAGGCCCTGGTCCTGCCACTCGCTGCACTGCCTCAAGGCCTCCTCGAGCACATAGGACGTCATCGGCCGGATGAGGCCGGTGTGCTCGGCCAGCGGGATGAAATGATCGGGAGTCAGCACGCCTCGCTGCGGATGATGCCAGCGGAGCAGCGCCTCCACGCCACGTATGCGCCGAGTCCGCATGTTTGCCTGTGGTTGGAAGTAGAGGTCGAGCTCTTTCAGGTCGAGGGCTCGCCGCAACTCGGGGACTAGCGTTAGCCTGCTGGGGTCGTAGGTGTCGTGCTCGGCCGCGTAGGTCTCGTGCCCCGCCCGGCGTTCCTTGGCCGCGTACATGGCGACGTCCGCTCGCTGGAAGAGGATTTCACCGTCGGTACCGTTGGTCGGATAAACAGCGATGCCTATGCTTGCCCCGATCTCGAGGTCCAAGCCCTCGAGGTTGAACGGGGCATGAAGACTCTCGAGCAGTTTCTTGGCAGTGGTCGACGCGTCGATAGGATCGGTCAGACGGGGCAGCAGTACCGCGAACTCATCGCCGCCCAGCCGGGCGACGGTGTCGCTGTCTCTCAGGGCGCTGCGGAGACGCTTCGCAATCTGCTGCAACAGGAGGTCACCTGCGTGGTGACCGAGTGAGTCGTTTACCTCTTTGAAGCTGTCGAGATCCATGATCATGACGGCTGCTGACAGCCCATCACGCTCGGCGGCGAGGACCGCTTGTTCGACCCGGTCTCGCAACACCATGCGGTTGGGCAGACCGGTGAGAGAGTCGTGTGAGGCTTGGTATTCGCTTTGCTCTGCCTGTTGCTTGAGTCTGCCCACAAGCTTGGCGTTTTGAAGGGAGACGGCCGACATGGTGCCGAGGGGAATCAAGATGAACAGAGCGAAAAGATAGCTGATGTCGGACAGTACGACCAGAACCGGCGACATCATCAGGAGCATCCCGTTGCCGAGGCTCAGAAGCGACAGCTCCCGCTTGAGATATGAGAGTGTCCTCTCGCGAGAGTGGAGAGCCATTGCAAGCGTGACGAGGAGCTCGTTCGTAACGAATATCCCGACAATCGATGCGAGGACGCCCCCCAGATCATGAACATTAATCCCCGGCTCACTGGAGGGAAGGTCGGTAAAGGCAGAGAGAAGCAGAGCACCCGCTCCCAGCGACAGCCCATACTGAGCGGCGTTGAAGAGGGTCTTCCACCACGGTTTTCTCTGCAGGAGGTCGGCGCACAAGGAACCCACCGCCTGAGCCAGCAGCGCCGTGGGAAACCCCCAGCTCAACATGATCGCGAAGCTGAACGTAGTCGATGTCGTCAGCTCGTAGACATCCGAGTGCCGGCCCACTTTGATCGGTGCCAGCTCACCGCAGATGACGAGCGCGATCAGGACGAGGAGCTCGGCCGGACGACGTTCAACACCCAGTCCGCCCTTCAGAGCGACGAATAGAAGCAGGAGCCATCCCGCGCTGGATACGCCGGCCAAGTAGAAGCCGGCCCGTCTAGCAGGGCGACTGAGGTGACTACCGCTCACTATTTCCTCTCGATGCGAAGCACTCTCCTCGTGGGCGCCTCTGGCCCTTCGCACAGGGGCCCAGATGGCTCCATCACTGGGTTGATCGAACGTCGCGACCCGACGCTTGACGATGAGACTGGTGATTGCTGGAAGTGCGTACTCCATCTGCTCCCCTTCAGATTGGAGGTGGGGCATCCGATAGACAGCGTGCTGAGTGTGGTCTCGAGTGACTGGGAGTCGATGGCACCGACGCACCAAACCCCTGAATCGCGCTGGCGTCGAGTTCACGGCCGCCACGACGATCCCGAGCAGACGTCCGCTCTGGATGCTGCCTTGGATCAGGTCGCCCTTGCCATCGCTTTCGACGAGCGGGGTTGCATCGTCCGCTTCAATCGCGCCTGCGAGGAGTTGACCGGATACTCCTTCGAGGAGGTCTCGGGCAGGCCGCATTGGGAACTGCTCCTTGCTCCCGACGAGGCTCGTGTAGCGGCCCAGACTTACTCAGACCTCGAGCATGAGTCCGTTCCCGCCATCGAGGAGAACGAATGGATAGGGCGCGACGGGACCCCGCACAGGCTGGTCTGGTCGCAGAAAGTCGTCAATCTGCCTGCCCAGGGCCAAACCTTCGTAGTCGCCGCTGGTGTAGATGTGACGGACCGGCGAGGTCTCGCCCGCCACCTCGTCCACTCCCAACGTCTGGAGGCCGTGGCCAAGTTGTCGGAGGGAATCGCTCACGATTTCAACAATCTGCTCAGCGTCATCAACAACTACGCGGAATTCCTGAATGAAACCTTAGGTGTCGCTGACCCCCGGCAGGCAGATGTCCACGAGATCAAAAGAGCGAGCGAGCGCGCCGGGGCCCTGATCCGCCAGTTCCTCACCTTCTCGCGACGAGATACCGGCAAGCCCCGCCTCGTGGACCTCTCCGAGGTCGTGCTCGACATGAAGCATCTGCTGCAGAGCTCGGTCGGTGAGGACGTCGATATGGTGACCAGGCTGAGCCGGGGAATGTGGCGGATCCGAATCGATCCCGGGCATGTGGAGCAGATCTTGGCGGCCCTGACGGTGCAAGCAAGAAAAGTCCTGCCCCTGGGCGGCCGTCTCACCATAGAGACCCTCAACGTTCCGGTTCAAGAGGGAGCCGACGTCGGAGCGACCGGACCTGTGAGCGGTCGCAGGGTATGTCTCCTGGCCTCTGTCTCCATGAGAGAGCGTGATGGCAGGGCCGGCTCGAGTGCGGCTCTCTCGGACGGGCCCCACCTGGCCACTGTGACCGAGATAGTCGAGCGGTGGGGTGGTTCAGTGGTGAGCGAAGCCAATGTGTCCGGACACAGCGGGGTTCGCCTCTACTTTCCCATCGCCGAGCCCTCCGGAGCCCCGGTCGAACCGGCGGCCAAGGGCTCGAAGAGGGGACGGGGAGAGCGAGTCGTCGTGGTCGAGGACGAGGACGCAGTCAGGAGGCTCGTGGAGCGCATCCTGGCCGCCAATCATTACGAAGTCGTTACCGCCGACCCCCACGAAGCGCTCAGCCTGTTCGCCGGTCCCGAGCGCTCGCCGGAGTTGTTGCTCACCGACGTGATCATGCCCGGACTTTCGGGCCGGGAGCTGGCCGAGCGAGTCCAGAAAGTCGCCCCCGAGGCCAGGATCGTGTTCATGTCCGGCTACACCGACGACATCATCGCCCGCCATGGGGTGCTGGAGGGGAGCTACGATCTGTTGCCGAAGCCGTTCATGGCGGCCGAGCTGTTGGAAACGGTACGGGGGGCGCTGGACCACTCCTGAGTCGCGGCTCTGATCCCCTCCCCAGCACCGAGTACGATTGGCAGGTGGGCCAGGGGTTGAGTTTTTCTTTCACAGAGGAGCAACGAGCGTTTCAGGCGTCCATCAGACAGCTGACCGATGACAAGATCGCGCCGCGCGCGCAAGAGATCGACGCCACCGACGAGTACCCCTGGGATCTCGACGAGCTGCTGGTCAAGAACGGTTTTGCGGCCGTTTCCTATCCCGAGGAGCACGGTGGCGCGGGCGGGGGAGCGGTCGAGCTATGCATCCTCGTCGAGGAGATCGCACGAGTCTCGGCCGGTGTGTCACTGATCCCCGCGGTAAACAAGCTGGGCGCAATTCCGGTTCTCCTGCAGGGCCGCGACGAACAGAAGACCATTGTGTGCGAGGGAATTTCCGAAGGCAAGCACCGTATGTCTTACTGCTTGACCGAGCCGGCCTCTGGGTCGGATGCCGCCGCCATGAAAAGCCGGGCGGTCGGGGACTCGGACGGCTGGGTGCTCAACGGGTCCAAGCGCTTCATCACCGGCGCCGGCGCCGCCGATCTCTACACTTACTTCGCGGTCACCGACCCCTCCGCGCCCAAGGGAAAGGGCATCACTGCGTTCCTCCTCTCTCAGGACATGCCCGGGTTCTCACTCGGCCGCAAAGAGGACAAGATGGGGATCAGGGGCTCGCCTACGCGCGAGGTCGTATTGGAAGATTGCCGGGCTCCTCGGGAGAGCGTCATAGGCGAGGTCGGGCAGGGCTTTCAGATCGCCATGCGCACGCTCGACTTCTCCCGGCCCACGATCGCGGCGCAGGCGCTCGGCATCGCCCAAGGTGCATTCGAGGTCGCGGTCGACTACTGCAAGGAGCGGCAGCAGTTCGGTTCGCCTGTGTCCGCTTTTCAGGGACTGCAGTTCATGTTTGCCGACATGGCGATGAAAATTGAAACCGCCAGGCTGGCGGTCTATCGGGCCGCGCTTGCGGTGGACGAGGGGGCTCCTGATCTTCCTTACTGGGCCGCCATCGCCAAGTGCTATGCCTCGGATGTCGCCATGGACGTGACCACGGATTGCGTGCAGGCCTTGGGCGGCTACGGTTATGTGCGCGACTATCCTGTCGAACGCTTCATGCGCGACGCGAAGATCACGCAGATCTACGAAGGCACCAATCAGATCCAGCGGGTGGTTCTCGCGCGGCACATCTTCGGCGGCTGAGATGTCGGTCGCCGTCGGCTTGCCGCCTCCCGCCACCACCACACCGACCGGTGGAAGCTCACGCTGGGTGCGTCTATGCCGAGCGGCTAACGACATCGAGGCCCATCTCTTGGTGGGGCGGCTCACGGAGGCAGGGATCGAGACTCGAACCATCACCGACCGCGCCGCACCGAGCGCGTGGCTCTACGGGGGTGGGAACCCGTGGGCGCCGGTGACCGTCTACGTATTGAAGGTCCAGCTCGAGGACGCGCACATCGCGTTGGCCGAAGCCGCCTTTCAAGGCCCGGCTGCAGACACCGACGTCACCAGGTCGGGATCCGCTCATCGGCTCCCGTGGAAATGGTGGGCGACGGCTCTCGCAATGGGGCTGGTGTTGAGCGGCGTGGCGCTTGCTCAGGTGGCGTCGTCGCTCGAAGCGTGCAGGGTTCCCGTCCTGTGCGACGAATCCAAACCTTGAGGAATCCAGCAGGAGGACCAGCAGTGAACGAAAGAACAGAAAGAGACACGCTCGGAGAAGTGAGGGTGCCGGCCGAGGCGCTCTATGGCGCGCAAACGGGCAGGGCGCGCGACAACTTCCGCATTTCGGGCCAACCGCCGCAGCCGGACTATCTCTGGGGCATGATCGTGGTCAAGAAAGCGGCCGCGCTGGCAAACATGGATACCGGCAGGCTCGACAAGAGGATCGGCGACGCGATCGTAAAGGCGGCCGACGAGGCGCTCAGGGGAGAGCACGACGCGCACTTCGTCATCGACCCGTGGCAAGCGGGGGCCGGGACCTCGCACAACATGAACGTCAATGAGGTGCTCGCTAATCGCGCCTCGGAGTTTCTCGGAGGCGAGCGCGGCGCCGACCGTACGGTCAACGCCAACGACCACGTCAATATGGCGCAGTCGTCCAACGACGCCAACCCCACCGCGGTGCGGCTCGGCGCTCTGCGCCTGGTGCCGGGCTTGCGAGAAGCACTGGAGAGTCTCGTGGACGTTTTGGAGGCCAAGGCGGACGAGTTCGATCATGTCTTCAAGTCGTCTCGCACGCACCTCCAAGATGCTGTGCCCATGCGCCTAGGACAGGAATTCTCCGGATGGGGCGCGGCCGTCCGCATCGCGGCCTCGCGCGTCGGTGAGGCCGCCACGGGTCTGGAGGAGCTCAACGTCGGCGCGACCGCAGCCGGCACAGGCATCAACGCCGAGCCCGCTTATATCGACGGGATCGTGGCCCACATCTCAGACATCACCGGCTTCTCGGTTCGGCGCGGCGACAACTTCTTTCGCCTCACCCAGTCGGGGGCCGACATGGCACATCTCTCGAGCGCAGTGCGCAATGCCGCGGTCGAGATCTCCCGCATCGCCTCCGACATCAGGCTCTTGACCTCCGGCCCCCGTACCGGGATCGGTGAGATCATCCTGCCGCCGGTGCAGCCGGGCTCCTCGATCATGCCCGGCAAAGTCAATCCATCGATGGCCGAGATGATGAACATGGTCTGCTTTCAGGTCATCGGCTGCGACGAGGTGTGTTCGCTTGCCGCCCACGGGGGTCAGCTGGATCTCAACGTCTTTTGGCCGGTGTTTGGCTACAACCTCTTGTTCGGAATGAGGCTTCTCACCAACGGCGTGCGCGCGTTCACCGAGCGCTGCGTGGTGGGGATCGAGGCCGACGAGGCACGCTGCCGGGAGCTTCTCGAGCAGTCGCTAATGCTGTGTACCGCCCTCACCGACTACATCGGTTACGAACACACTGCGAAGCTCGCCAAGGAGGCTCACGCCGATCGCAAGACGATTCGTGAGGTCGTCCTCGAGCACGGGCTCATGGACGAGGACCAGCTCGACACAGTCCTCGATGTGGCCCCCATGACCGAGCCCGGCGTGCCCGGGCGAGACTGACCTGTCCCGCCGCGACTGCCGAGTGGTGGATAAAGGTCACACAGTAGCCATTTACCAGCACTCGGCCCTTGAAGGACGGGTGTGAGAAGGAAAGAGCGGCTGGGCCCCGACCGGCTGACCGGCATGATCAGAGGCGGTCGCGTGCGCCAGCGCAGGTTGCCGCGCCTGTTCAAGAACAAGTGGGCGATGACCGGCATAGTCGTCTTGCTCGTGGTGGTTGGGGTGGCTGCTTGGTCGGCTTGGGTCTTTTTCTCCACCCAAGCCGGTATCCAAGATGGTCCGGACCTCGGCAACCGCTCTGGAGCCCCCAAGCCCGAAGGGGAGCCCGAGCTCGTGCTGTTGGTGGGTTCTGACTCGCGCGAAGGTTTAACCCCTCAGGAAAAGATCGACCTCGGCGCCGACGATGTGGACGGTGAGCGCGCCGACACGCTGATCCTGGCTCAGATCGATCCCGTCACAGATCACATAACGATGGTGCAGTTTCCCCGCGACCTGTGGGTGTCCGTGGGAAACGAGAAGAACAAGATCAATGCTGCTCTGGAACAAGGAGATGAAGCGCTGGTCAAAACGGTGGAAGACCTGACGGGGCTCGAGATCGATCGCAGCGTTCAGATCAACATCGCCGGGTTCAAGGACCTCGTCGACGCCATCGGGGGCGTGGACGTGTGCATCCCCGAGCCGATCGAGTTTGATCCCAACACCGGGCTCGAGATCCCTGAGGCGGGGATCGTTCATTTCAGCGGGCGCAAGGCGGTCCGCTTCGTGCGCTCGCGCCATTCGGTGGAGGGCGGTGATCTGGGCCGCATCCAGAATCAGCAGAAGTTCATGGCCGCGGCGATCGACAAGATCACCTCGGTAGACACGCTGCTTCATCTCAGCCGGATCCAGGAGCTGCAAGAGGTACTCAAGAAGAACATCAAGGTGGACCAGTCCACCGGCCTGCTCGATCTTCTGCGCATAGGACAACGCTTTCGAGCCTTCGATCCCGGGCGGTTCGAGGCCTACACCGCGCCCAACCTCGGCATCGGGGAGTCGGCGAGCGGGCTCTCCATCGTCGTGCCGGACATGCCCGCCATGAGGGTGATGTTCGAGGCGCTTGCCCGCGAGGAGTCGCCGGCCGAGGCCGACCGCGTGCCGGACGTAGACCCCGACTTGGTAAGTGTCGGGGTCTACAACGGCACCTACAGGGACGGCGCCGCCGCCGCCGCCGAGCGCGCCCTGGAGAAGGCTGTTCGGACCTCTCAGGGGTCCCTCACCGTCGCAGAGGTCGCCAACGCCGAGCGCTTCAACTACAAGGAAACGGAGATCGTCTACAGCGAGGCCGAGCCGGACGCCGCCAGGATGGCGAAGCTGGTGTCGGCTGCGATTCCGGGCATCAAGGTGAG
>JALZJN010000183.1 GCA_030859735.1 Actinomycetota bacterium | reverse complement strand
GTCCACAACATCGCACGGACGACGGCCCTCACAGTGGTGCGCATCCGATGCCGCCGGGAGCGGGAGGCCGGGGAGCGCCGGCGTGCGGAGCTCGGGCGGGGCCGTGCCCGAGCTCCGCCGGCGCGGGGTGGGGTTGCGGCGGAGGAGGAACGGGGTCGGCGTGACGGTGCGCGGCCCCCCTTGGGGGTGGGCCGCTTGCGGGTCCGTGTTGCCAACTCGCTCCTTCCGGTGAGGGATGTTGTATCACTCTAGCAACTTCAGTAACAGTATTTATCACGAAAAACAGCCGAGCGGTCCGCCCCGGGGCCCTGGGCGGGGCCGAGGGCTGATGGGCGGGGGGGCCGCGGGCTGGGGGGAGGGGGGCAGAAGCGAACCGTGGACCTCTGCACACAGAAAACCGTGGGTTAACGCACACTGTGTCCCTTTGCCCCGTTTTGGGGCGGGGGCTGGGGCGGGGGCAGGGCGGGGGCCGGGCTGCTCCTAGATCTCGGTGATCAGCGGCAGGATCATGGGGCGGCGGCGAGTGCGGGTCCATACGAACTCGCCCAGGGAGCGCCGGCACGCCTTCTTGATCGCGCTCCAGTCGGTCACTTTGTCCGCCTCGAGGCTCTCCAGGGCCGCGTAGACCCCGTCGGCGGCCTCGTCCAAGAAGTCTCGTGAGTTGTCCATGAACACGAAGCCTCGGCTGATGAGATCGGGCCCGGCCAGGATCTCGCCGGTCTGAGAGTCGATCGTGAGTACGCACACGAGGATCCCGTCCTCGGCGAGGTGGCGGCGATCGCGCAGCACGACCGGCCCGACGTCTCCGACACCCAACCCGTCCACCAGAACCATGCCCGCCCGTACTCGATCGCCCCTGCGCACCCTTCCCGAGTCGAGCACCAGGACGTCGCCGTCCTCGACGATCGTGATGTCTTTTTCCGCCACGCCGGATTCCCGTGCGATGCGGGCGTGGGTGGCGAGCTGCCGGTACTCACCGTGGACGGGGCAGAAGTGGCGGGGGGAAACTAGCGTGACCATGTCGGCAAGCTCGTCGGCCGAGGCGTGGCCGGAGACGTGCACCGCGCTCGACTCCGCGGAGTGGACCTCGGCCCCCGATCGATATAACTCGTTGATCACGCGATGGACGGCGGACTCGTTGCCGGGAATGGCGCTGGCCGAGAGCACTACGACGTCTGAGGGCTCCACTCGGACCAACTTGTGCTCGCGCGCCGCAATCAGCGACAGAGCCGACAGCGGCTCGCCCTGGGAGCCGGTACAGATCACCACCGTCCTTTCAGGGGGGTGATTGTCCAGCTGATCGATCCCGATGATCGTGGCGTCGTCGACATCGAGATGTCCCAGGTCGCGGCCAACCTCGGCGTTGGCAATCATCGAGCGCCCCACGAAGGCGACCACGCGCCCAGTTTGCTCGGCCGCCGCGCACACCTGCTGGATGCGATGGAGGTTAGAGGCGAAGCAGGCGACGATGATACGGCGGGGGGCGGCGGCAAAAACGGCTTTCAGCCTTTCCCCCACCACCGACTCGGACTGGGTGCGGCCGGGGGTCAGCGCGTTGGTGGAGTCGGACAGCATCAAGTCGACGCCCCGTTCGCCGGTACGCCGGAAGCCCTCGATATCCGTCTTGCGGCCGTCAATGGGAGAGTCGTCGAGCTTGTAGTCGCCCGTGTAGAGGATCCTGCCCCCCGGCGATTCGACCACCAGAGCCACAGAGTCCGGGATCGAATGGGAGACGGCCAGAAAGCTGCATCGAAATGATCCCAGCTCGAGCGTGTCGAAATCCGAGATCTGCCTGAGGTCGGCGGACACCCCGAACTCGTCCAGCCGCCGCCGGGCGATTCCCAGTGTCAGCGGCGTGCCGTAGACGGGCACGTCCACCGCTCGCAGGAACCACGACAACGCGCCCACGTGGTCCTCGTGACCGTGCGTCAGCACCACCCCGAGACACGAATCCGCTCGCTCCGCTACATAGGAGTAATCGGGTAGCACGAGATCGACGCCGAGCATCTCCTCGGTGGGAAAAGACAGGCCGCAGTCGACGACCAGGAGCCGCCCCGAGGACTCGAGCGCCATCATGTTGCGCCCGACCTCGCCCAGGCCCCCGAGGAAGACGATGCGTGTAGACCCCTCCTGCGGGGAGCTCAAAGCAACGATGCCGCCGTGAGTGCGGCGCGGATCGCCTTCTCTTCCTCCGGAGTCGCCGGGACCAGCGGGAGCCGCGGTTCGCCGACCTCGAAGCCCAGCATCGCCAGCGCCGCCTTCACCGGTATAGGACTCGTCGTGGTCCTCATGATCACGGTCATCAGCGGCGTCAGCTCGAGATAGACAGAGCGGGCGGTGGCGATGTCACCCCGGTTCCAGGCATCGAAGATCGCCTCGAGGCGGTCCCCCACGAGGTGGGCGCACACCGAGATGACGCCCACGGCGCCGGCGGCGAGGTGAGGCAGCAGCAGGGGATCGTCACCCGAGTAGATCTCAAAGTCTTGGTGGCCGGCGGCATCGAGCTCTGCCCGCAGTCGTGCCGTCTCGGCGGGATCGCCGACCGCGTCCTTGACCGCCGCGATGCGCTCGTGAGAGGCGAGCTCGACCAGCGTCGCTCTCTCGATGCGCTGGGAGGTGCGGCCGGGGATGTCGTAACAGATCAGCGGCACCTCGGAGGCCTCCGCGAGGGCGAGGAAGTGCGCCGTGAGCGCGTTCTGGGGGGGCTTGGAATAGTAGGGAGTCACGACCAGGCAGGCGTCCACCCCGATCGCCGCCGCCTCCTTCGTGAGCGCAATCGATTCGGCCGTATCGTAGGTCCCGGTGCCGGCGATGACGGTGGCGGAGTCCCCCACCTCTTCGCAGACGTTCTCGAACAGCGTCAGCTTCTCCTTGGCCGTCAGCGTCGGAGACTCACCGGTCGTGCCGCACACGACCAGCCCCTCAGAGGAGTGTTCGACAAGATGTGCGGCGAGTGCTCGCGCCGCCTTGACGTCGAGCGATCCGTCCGATGCAAACGGGGTCACCATCGCCGTGATGACCTCCCCGAAGCGAGCTTGGGTCATTGCGTCAACCTCCTGTGAGGCTCGTCGTAATCGGAGCTGCAGCCCATCACGCTACCGCTCTCAGGGTAGGACCTCGGTTTCGAGGCGCACTCCCTGCGCCCGCTCGGGGTTCTCTCCGGCGTAGACCTGGACGGAGCTGGCGCTCAAGCCCGGGGGCCGCGGTACCCGGATGTCGAACTCGATCGAGATCTCCTCGCCGGCATCCAGCACCGCCGTCGAGCCGTCTCCGGAGAAGCGAAACACCACTCCGTCAAGGGACACGCCGCCCGGCTCCGGGCGGACCTCTTCGATCGAGGGGCTCTGCTTGCGGGCGCCGGAGGCGACCAACGGCTCCGACACCGTCCCGCCGGCCGAGCCCACCAGCGAGAAGCTCACCACCAGGCTGCCAATTTCTTCGGGACCCGGATTGATCACCGTCAGGGTCGCCGTGGCCACCTCGGAGGCCTGCACCTGCTCCGGAAAGGACACTTGGAGCTGGGGCTGGCCCGGCCCCGTCTCCTCGCCCGCACAGACCGCACCGAGCGTTAGCGCGGCCGACAAGGCGACCACAGCTGCCGAGTGGTGGCCAGATGACCATATAGAGCATCTCACCACCACTCGGCGGAGAAAGGGGTTCAGAGGTCCAGGTCCAGAAGGTGCTCGAGCCCCACCGTCACCGGCGCCGGCAGGCCCCCCACCCCCCTGATCGCCAACAGGACGCCGGGCATGAACGAGGAGCGGTCGATGGAGTCGTGGCGGATGGTGAGCGTCTGGCCGCGGCCCCCGAGAACGACCTCCTGATGAGCCACCGAGCCCGGAAGCCGCAGCGAGTGGATCCGGATCCCTCCCGCGTTCAGGCCCCGGCTGGCAGGCGCACGGTCGTCATTCAGCGCGACTGTCGCACGGGCAAGCTCTTCGTTGATGAGAGCCGCGGTCCTCAGCGCGGTGCCCGAGGGCGCGTCGAGCTTTCCCTCGTGGTGGCGCTCGATGATCTCGACGACGTCGAAATGGGGAGCGGCGGCGGCGGCGAAGCGCATCATCAAGACCGCTCCCACCGCGAAGTTTGGGGCGACCAGCACCCTGGTCCCGGAGGCCCCTGCGGCGGTTTCTATCTCTCCCAGGTCGGCTGGGGACAATCCTGTGGCCCCCACCACCACATTGAGCCCTCGCTGCAGTGACCGCAGGACGTTTTCCTTGACGGAGCGAGGAGTGGAGAACTCGACCGCGACCTGCGAGCCCGACAGCGAGTCGAACGAGTCGCGCCGGCCCACCCTGGCGCTCAGCTCGAGGTCATCCTCCGCCTCCACCGCCCGGCACACCTCGGCCCCCATTCGTCCGTAGGCGCCGATCACGCCCACCCGCAAGACCGAGCTCATCACGCCGCGTAGGAGCTGAAAGCATCCTCGTCGAAGGGGCCGACCACCGTGATGTGCGGGGAGCCGGCACCCAGGACCTCCTCGGCCACGCGCTTGAGATCTTCGATTTCGAGCGCTTCGAAGCGGCCGATGAGCTCGTCCAGGGACATGATCTCTCCTAGCCCGAGCTGTTGCCGCCCGAGCCGGTTCATGCGACTGCCCGGGTCCTCCGAGGACAACACCAGGGCGCCGCGCAAATGACCCTTGGCGCGCTCCAACTCTTGAGGAGTTATGCCGTCCGCGGCCACCGAGGCCAGCTCGCTGGTGACGATGTCCATCACCGTGTGGGCGTTCTGTGGGGTGGTACCGGCGTAGACCGCGAACGTGCCCGTGTCGGCGAACATCGAGCTGTAGGAATAGACCGCGTAAGCGAGTCCTCTCTTCTCACGCACCTCTTGGAACAGCCGAGAGGACATCCCGCCGCCCAGGACCGTGTCGAGCGCCGCCAGCACATAGCGGTCGTCGTGGCTCCGGTGCAGGCCCTGGGTCCCCATCACGATGTGGGCCTGCTCGGTGGGACGCCGGTGAACGTTGACTCCCTTGATCGGCCGCGGCGCGATGCCGGCCCGAAGCGTCTTGCGAGCTTCGGGTACCTCGGAGAAATGCTCGATCACCAGCTCGACGATCCTGTCGTGCTCGAGGTTCCCGGCCGCCGCGACAACCAAGTTGGGGGCCGAATAGCGGTGCCAGTACCCTGCGAGCTGGTCCCGAGAAACCGCTCCGACCGTCTCGTTGAATCCGAGAACAGGACGACCGAGCGGATGGCCGTCCCACATCGCACTGTAGAAGAGGTCGTGGACGAGCTCGTCCGGAGCATCCTCGTGCATCGCGATCTCTTCGAGAATGACCTTTCGCTCAGACTCGAGCTCTGAGACGTCGAGTGTGGAACTTGTCACCATGTCGGACAGAACATCGAAGGCCATGCCCAGATCGTCGTCCAGCACGCGTGCGTAGTAGCAGGTGTACTCCTTGCCCGTGAAGGCGTTGACATCACCCCCGACTGCGTCAAAGGCGTCGGCGATGTCCTTGGCGGATCGCGAAGGAGTGCCCTTGAACAACAGGTGCTCGAGGAAATGAGAGGTCCCGGCGATCTCGTCGGGCTCGTCGCGTGAACCGACGTCGAACCACAGCCCGATCGAGACGCTTCTCACCTCCGACATCGCCTCGGTCACGATCGTTGCTCCCGATGGAAGGATCGTGCGGTTGAACCTGGTGGCTCCCTCAGACATCAGAGGTCCGCGCGCGGCGCCCGCTCACGCCGCGGCCCCCGGCCGCCGCGATCCCGGTCACGACGCTCGCCGCGGTCGCGACCACGATCCCCGCCACGGTCACGATCGTTGCGGTCGCGACCGTCGCGCCGCGGCCCCCTGCCTCCTCCGGAGCCAGATGCGGCGGCGGCGCGTGCCTCCTCCAACGTCTTGCCCTGAGCCACCTGACGCTCGAGCCACGCGACCGGGGTCAACGAAACCTTGCCGGCCCCGTCGATGTCGGTCACTTCGACCTCGATCTCGTCGCCCGCATTGACCGCGTCCTCGACGCGTTCGATACGTCCCTCGCCGAGCTTGGAGATGTGGGCCAGCCCGTCCCTGCCCGGAGAGATGTTCACAAACGCTCCGAAGGCAGTGGTCTTGACCACAGTTCCCACCACGCGCTCACCAATCTCGGGCATGTGCGGATTGATCATCTCGTCGATGAAGTCGCGCGCCTTCTCGGCGGAGGTCTGATCGGTCGAGCCGATGCGAATCGTGCCATCGTCGTCGATGTCGATCTCGACTCCCGTTTGAGCCGTGATCATGTTGATGTTCTTGCCCTTGGGACCGATAACCTCACCGATCTTGTCGACGGGCACCGTCATGGTCACAACGCGCGGCGCCGAGGGAGCGAGGTCGGAGCGAGGTGCCGAGAGCGCCTCATTCATGCGAGAGATGATCTCTAGTCGCGCGGTTTGGGCGGCTCGAAGGGCATCCCCAAGTACGTTCGCAGGAATACCCGAGATCTTGGTGTCGAGCTGCAGCGCGGTGACCATGTCTTCGGTGCCCGCAACCTTGAAGTCCATGTCCCCGAAGGCGTCCTCGTCTCCGAGAATGTCGGTGAGAGGTATGTAGCGGTCACCCTCAGCGATCAGGCCCATGGCTACACCCCCGACGTGCTTGCCTCCCCGCAGGGGTACTCCGGCATCCATCAACGACAGTGATGAACCGCACACCGACGCCATCGAGGTGGAGCCGTTCGACGACATGATCTCGGACACGACCCTCAACGCATAAGGGAAGTCTGTGCGACTCGGTATGGCGGGCAGCAAAGCCTTCTCGGCAAGCGCGCCATGACCGATCTCGCGCCGCTTGGGACCTCGCATGAAGCCGGCCTCGCCGGTGGAGTAGGGAGGAAAGTTGTAGTTGTGCATGTAGCGCTTGGTCTCCTGCGGAGAAAGGTCGTCGACCATCTGCTCCATTCGCTGCATGCCCAGCGTTGTGAGCGACAGTGCCTGGGTCTCGCCCCTGGTGAACAAGCCAGAACCGTGGACTCGGGGAATGATCCCGACCTGGCTCCAAATGGGTCTGACCTCGTCCGAGCGCCGGCCGTCTAGCCGGACGTTTTCGTCCAGGATTCGAGCTCTGACGGTTTTCTTGGTGAGTGACCGCAGCGCCGCCCGCACCTCGCCGGCGTCGTCGGCTTCGATGGTCGAGAGCTTTTGCGTCACGTCGGCTTCGATGGTCGAGAGGCGCGCGCGCCGCTCGGGCTTGGACGTGATCTTCACCGCTTCGGAAACTGCTTCGCGGGCTTCGGCCTCGACTTGCGAGTAGATCTCGTCTGAGTAATCCGAGAACAAGGGATAGTCGGGGGAGTCTCCGCTGACGGTTCCCTTGGGCTTTCCGACCAGCTCGGAGAGCTCCTGTTGCAGCGCTATGGCCTCTGCGATGGGCGCCTTGGACGCCTCGATGCCCTCGGCGAGCAGCTCCTCGTCGGGCCGGCGAGCGCCGGCGGCCACGAGATCGAACAGGTTCTCCGACCCTCCGGCCTCGATCATCATGATGTCCACCTCGCCGGATGCGCCGACTCGGCCGGCGACCACGAGCTCGATGGTGGCGTCCAGCTGGTCCTCATGGGACGGGTTGATCTCCCACTCACCATCTATGTGGGACATCCTCACTGCTCCGACCGGGCCCTGGAAGGGGATGTCGGAGACGACCAGCGCCGCCGAAGCGGCATTGATGGAAAGGATGTCGGAAGGGTTCTCGTCGTCCACCGCCAGCACGGTGATCACGCTGTGGACCTCGTGTCTGAAGCCCGACGGGAAGGCCGGCCGCAGCGGTCTGTCGATCAGTCGCGCGTTGAGGATGGCCTTCTCGCCTGCCCTGCCCTCACGCCTGAAGAAGCCGCCGGGTATCTTGCCGGCTGCATACATGCGTTCTTCGACGTCGATGGTCAGGGGGAAGAAGTCGCCATCTCCGCGTGGGTTGTCGGCGGTCGCGGTTGCAAGCAGGGTGGTCTCGCCCATCGAGGCCAGAACCGCGCCGTTGGCCTGTCCCGCCAAACGGCCGGATTCGAGCCGGATTACCTCGTCGCCGATCTTTCGCTCGACGGACTTGGGCTCGGGAGTCATTGCTGTCATTGTTTGTTCCTCCAGATTTCATTCAACTTGGATATTCGGGTGTAGTTCGACTACTGCGCGCGCATCGAGGCGCGGCATTTCCTGTCCAAGAAGGGCTCCAAAGGCCAGTTGTCAGTTGTAAGACCACCGCCAGATTTGTCTTGCTCAAGATCTTTTCTCCGAGCAATGAGCTTGCAACTGATAACCGACCGTGCAAAGGCCCCTTCTAGAAAGCAGTTTGTTGGGTGGCGGCTCCTTCCCTTGCCCGCCGCAGGCCGGCGCCTAGCGCCTGAGCCCGAGCTTGGCGATCAGAGCGCGATAACGCTCGATGTCCTCGCGCCGCAGGTAGCCGAGAAGCCGGCGGCGGCGGCCCACCATGCGAAGCAGGCCGCGACGGGAGTGGTGGTCCTTCGGATGGGTTCGCAGGTGCTCGGTTAGCTCGGAAATGCGCCGGCTGAGCAGGGCCACCTGAACCTCGGGAGAGCCCGAGTCTCCGTCGCTGCGGGCGTTGTCTGTGATGATCTCTTGCTTGGCTTCTTTGGTCAACGGCATCGAGGCATCCTAGCAGCCCACGGCCTCTGCGGATTTGCGGGGGTCAACCGCAAACATGTGCATCAGGCCACCGAAACAGTGGCTCCACGCACTGTTTGGGCGTTCGACCACCGGCATGCTATCCGGTCACAGCCCGGGTGGCGGTCACGTCGCGGCCCATCTGGTCGACCAGGGCCGCGGTTGAGTCGAAGCTCAGCTCGTCCCGCAGCCTGGCGATGAGCTCGATCCGGAGCCTTCGCCCGTAGAGGTCGCCGGAGAAGTCGAGCAGATAAGCCTCGATCCTGACGGGAGGAGGAGCGTCGCCTGTGACGAAGGTCGGGTTGACGCCGACCGACAACGCAGCCAGGTAGACGTCGTCGCCGACCCGCGCGCGGCCTGCGTAGATCCCCTTCTGGGGCCTGGCCAGCGCGGCATCGACCTCCAGGTTTGCGGTGGGATAGCCGAGCAGCGCCCCTCTTCCGTCGCCGTGCACGACGGTGCCGTCAAAGTCGAAGGGCCGTCCCAGGAGCAGGCGGACACCCCCGACGTCGCCGTCCCGGAGCGCCGCCCGGATGCGGGTAGAGGACACCACAAGATCGTTCTCAGGCCGTTCCAATTGGACCGCGCGGGCCTCGAAGCCGAGTTCGGCCCCCAGCCGGGTCAGGGTGTCGACGTTTCCCGCGGCTCCCCGGCCGAAGCGCCAGTTCTGACCCACCATCACGAGCTTCGCTCCCAGGGCTTCGGCGAGCACATCGGAGGCGAAGCGCTCCGGCGGCCACGACGCCAGATCCTCGTCGAAGGCCAGGACCGCCACTTGGTCCAGCTCCTGCTCCCTTAACAACTCGAGCTTTCTGGCGATGCTCGTGAGCAAGGGCGGGGCCTGCTGAGGTCGCAGAGTGCTCGCAGGATGCCGGTCCCAGGTCAGGGCGAGCGGAGCCAACCCGCGGCGGTGCGCCTGGGCGATGGTCGCGCTCAGCAGCGCGCGGTGGCCGAGATGGACCCCGTCGAAAGTTCCAATTGCGACCGCGGCCCCCTGTGGGGGCCTCCTCAAGGCGGCGAGATCGGCGCGCCTGGTCACGACGGCATCACGCGCTCGGCGACCCACCGGGTCGATTCCCTCCGATAGACACCCAGGAGCACGCCCCCGTACACGACGGCCACCTTCTCTCCCGGCTCCTGAGCTAGCTGCAGAGGCGCGCCGTGACGGACCCGGGCCGCGTCCTCGTCAGAGACCTCGAGGCGGTGCAACCCTCGAAGCGCCTCGAGTGGGGGGAGCAGGTGCGAAGTCTCCAGATCGGCGAGCGGCACGGTCTCGGCCACTTCGAACCCCGCCGCCTCGGTCCGCCGGAGCGAGCTCAGGTGGGCGCCGCATCCAAGCATCCCGCCGAGGTCGTGTACCAGAGTACGGATGTAGGTGCCGGCCGAGCAGGCAACCTCGAGCGCAGCGTGAGGTCCAGCAGATTCCGAGAAGGACAAGAGCTTGAGCTCATGGATGACCACCGGACGCGCGGCTCGCTCCACGACCTCTCCCCGTCGGGCCTTGGCATAGAGCCGTTCGCCCCCCACCCTGACGGCGGAGACCATGGGGGGGACCTGCTCGATAGCCCCCACGAACCTGGGCAGCGCGGCAAGCAGGTCATCCTCCGTGAAGGTGCAGGCACTCCGAGAGAGCACATCACCCGACGAGTCCTGTGTGGTGGTGGTCACCCCGAAAGTGGCCTCTGCGAGATAGCGCTTGGGCCCTAAGCGTGCGTAGTCGAGCAACCTCGTGCACCGCCCTAGCCCCAGTACCAGGACGCCGGTGGCGTCGGGGTCGAGGGTGCCGGCATGGCCGACCTTGCGGGTCCGAAAGAGGCGTCTTACCTCGTCGACAACGTCGTGAGAGGTCATCCCGCGGGGCTTGTCTACCACCACGACCCCGTCGGTCACAGGCCGGTCACAGGCCGGTCGCAGGCTCCGAGCGATCCGCTCGAGGAGCGCGTGAATCCGAGCCGGTGCGGGCGAGGAGCGCCCTAATCTCCTCGGCCGTCCCCTCGACGTCCGGGGCCGTGAAACCCGCCGCCAGCTCGTGGCCGCCTCCCCCCCGGGCCCGGGCGATGACGCCGACCGAAGGACCCTTGGAGCGAAGGCTCACGCGATAGTCCCCGTCGGGCTGTTGCTTGAACAAGGCCGCGACGTCGGCCGCCCGGGTGGAGCGGATTGCGTCGATGAGCCCGTCCGTCTCCTGCGGCGTCACCCCCGTCTCCTCCAGGTCTGAGCGCTGATACCAGGTGAAGACGAAGCGTTCCTCCTCGAACAGCGTGGCGCGCTCGAGAAGGCGGCCGACCAGCTTGAGGAACCCGAAGGGGGCGGACTCGAACAGCTCTTGGGCAATCGTGGGGGCCGGGACTCCGTGCTCGAGGAGAGAGGCCGCCAGCCTGAGCGTGTGGGGGGAAGAGTTCGTGTACTGGAAGCGGCCCGTGTCCGTGACGACTCCCACGTAGAGACAGGTGGCGATCTCCCGATCGAGCTCAACTCCGAGAGCTTCCGCCAGGGACGCGACCAGCTCGGCCGTCGATGATGAAGTCTCTAGGACCACGTTGAGATGGCCGAAGTCATCGTTGCCGGGGTGGTGATCGATGTTGATCAGGCAGGGGGCCCGGCGAGCCATCTCCTCGAGCTCGCCGAGTCTCTTCGCCGCGCCGCAGTCGACGGCCACGAACACCGGGACATCCTCCGGGATGTCCGAGGCCTGGACCAGGTGGTCCTTACCGGGCAGCCACGCGTAGGGCGCGACGGCCTCGACCGTGGCTGCGCTCCAGGTCGGATAGGTCTCGGCACCGAGACGACGCAGGACGAGGCTCAAGGCCAGCAGAGAGCCGACCGCGTCCCCGTCGGGCTTCTCGTGGCAGGCAAGCGCGACGCGCGTGGCTCCGCGCAAGGCGGACGCCACTTCGTCCCAATCCGGCTGCGAGGTCATCAGGCCTCCTCGTTCGAGTTTTCGGAGTGGAGACGGGCAAGCAGACTCTCCACGCGCTCGGCGGTCTCCGCAGCATGGTCTAGCTCGAAGACAAGCTCGGGCACGAACTTCAGCCGGATTTGAGTCCCGAGTTGCGCTCTGAGGTGCGCAGAGGCACTGGTGAGCCCCCGCATCGTGTCGTCTTTCTCCTCGTCCGAGCCGAGCACACTGACGAGAACACGTGCGCGGTGAAGGTCGGGCGTCACCCTCACGGTGGTGACGGTGACGAAGCCGATGCGAGGATCCTTGAGGCGGGCGATCTCCTCCGACAAGACCTGCGCCGAGAGCTTCTCCACCCGCCGTTTTCTCTGACTCATGGCAGCAGATCCTCGAAGCTGAGAACCTGATGCACCGAGCCGGTCAGCTCCGCGGCCCCCGCCCCCGTCCGCGCGACGAAACCCTCGATCTCCGACAGCACGGCGCGGCAATGAGCCGCGGACCCTGCGGAACAGGTGATCCCAAGTGCCGCCCGCTGCCAGAGATCCTGATACTCGACCTCTGAAACAGAAGCGTTGAACTTGTGACGCGCTCCGTCGATCACAGACCGGAGGATCGCTCGCTTGGTCTTGAGCGAGGAGCTTTCCGGGATGAACAGCTCGAAACGGGCGACGCCGACGAACATGAGCTGCTGCTTACCGGGCCACTTCCTGGATCTCGAAGGCTTGGATCAAGTCGCCTTCCTTGACGTCCTGGTAGCCCTCGAGCCCGATTCCGCACTCGAACCCCGCCGCCACCTCGCGCGCATCGTCCTTGAAACGCCGCAGCGAACCGATGCTGCTCTCGTAGACAACGGTCCCGTCCCGAACCAGGCGGGCACGGGCGTTGCGGCGAATCGTGCCCTCGATGACCATGCACCCGGCCACCAGCCCGTAGCGCGGCACCCGAAATGTCGCCCGCACCTCGGCCTGCCCCATCGGAACCTCGCGCGTCTCGGGCCCGAGCAGCCCGCGGGCCGCATCCTGGATGTCCTGGACCGCCTGGTAGATCACCCGGTAGGTGCGGATGTCCACTTCCCCCTCGGCGAGAGAGCGAGCCTGGGAGGTGGGGACCACGTTGAAGCCGATCACGGTCGCACCGGAAGCCTGTGCCAGCGCCACATCGTTCTCGGTGATAGCGCCGGCTCCCTTGCGCAGGATGTTGACCTTGACCAGGGACTGGTCCATTCCCGAGAGCTGGCCGTCGAGCGCCTCAACCGAGCCCTGAGTGTCGGCCTTGAGCACGAGGTTGAGCTCGGGAATGCCCCCGTCCTGGGTCGCGCTAAGGAGCTCCTGGAGCGACACCTGCTTCTGTGCGACCAGCTCGGCGGCGCGCCGGTGCTGCTCGCGCTCGGACGTCACCGTCCGCGCCTCGCGCTCGTCGTACGCGGCGTGGAACTCGTCGCCCGCTTCGGGCAGCGACTGCCAGCCGAGCACCTGCACCGGCGTCCCCGGGCCGGCGCTCTTGACGTTGCGGCCCCGCTCGTCGAGCATCGCCCGGATCTTGCCCCAGGAGGTCCCGGCCAGCACGATGTCGCCTCTGCGCAGCTCCCCTCGCTTCACCAGCACGGTGGCGACGGGACCGCGACCCTTGTCGAGATTGGCCTCGATGACATTGCCCCGTGCCGAGGCATGGGGGTTGGCGCGCAAGTCGAGCTGAACGTCTGAAGTCAGCAGAATCATCTCGAGCAGGGTCTCGAGGTTCGTACGTTCCCTGGCCGAGACGTCGACGTAGATCGTCTCGCCGCCCCACTCCTCGGGCAGCAGGCCGTGGTCGGAGAGCTGCTGGCGGACCCGCGTCGGATCGGCGTCGGGCCGGTCGATCTTGTTGACCGCCACCACCACCGGCACACCGGCGGCGCGGGCGTGGTCGATGGCCTCGACCGTCTGGGGCATGACTCCGTCGTCCGCCGCAACTACCAGGACCGCCAGGTCGGTGACCTGGGCGCCGCGCGCCCGCATCGCGGTGAAGGCCTCGTGGCCCGGGGTGTCGATGAACGTCACGTCACGGCCGTTGACGTGCACCTGATAGGCACCGATGTGCTGGGTGATCCCCCCGGCTTCGCCGGAGACAACGTTGGTGCGCCGGATGGCGTCGAGTATCGAAGTCTTCCCGTGATCGACATGGCCCATCACCGTGACAACGGGGGGCCGGGGCTCCAGCTCGCCCTCGTCTTCGGCCTCGTCCTCATCGAAGTCCTCGGCCGGTGCCTCCTCGAGCGCGGGGTCGATCACCGTCACGACGACGCCGAGGGCTTCTGAGACCAGCTCGATGGCAGCGTCCGACACGGGCTGAGTGAGGGTGACCATCTCGCCGAGGCCGATCAGCTCTCGCTGCACCTCGGCCGCAGGGCGGCCCACTCTGGCGGCGAAGTCCTGCACCGTGATGCCCCGGGGAACGACCACGGCCGGAGTCTCTTCGGGCTCGGGCGGAGCGGCCTCCTCAGGCGTGGTCTCGGCCGGGGGCTCCGGCTCAACCGCCACCGCTTGGGGTTCGGGCACAGGTTCCGGTTCGGGCACAGGTTCCGGTTTGGGCACAGCTTGGGGTTCGGGCACGACTGCAATGGGATCCCGAGGCGGGGTCTCGGCGACTGCAGCGGCCTGCGGCTCGGGCTGTGTGGCGGAAGCTCCGCCCAGGTCCGTGCGCAGGCGCGCGGCGATGTCCTCGTCGACCGCCGAGGAATGGCTCTTCACCGGCTGCCCGATCTCCTCCAGATGCCTCAGCACCTCCTTGGAGGAAAGCCCGAGCTCCCTGGCTATCTCGTTGACCCTTGGTCTTGCCATCGCTGATATCTCCTATGCAAGCACGTCCCGCAGCCCTTCCAGGAGCTGCGGCGACGGCTCGACTCTCGTTCGTAGCGCCCGCGTCAGGAGCACGGACCTCACCTCTTGCAGGCAGCGCGCCTCTCGGCACAAATAGGCGCCCCTGCCGGATTCACCCCGTCGGACGTCCTGGAGGATGGAGCCATCAGCGGCCCTGTGCAGACGCACCAGCTCTCGCTGGGGCCTCTTAGCGCGACAACCCACACAGGTCCTTTCCGGGATGTGTCCTATTCTACTCAGCTCTGCTCAGCTCGGTTGCTCGGCGGGCTTCGGCTCCCCCGAGGGGGTGGATTCCGCGGCCGGTTCTTCCGCGGCCGGTTCTTCCGCGGCTCCCGCTGCGGCCTTCTCTGAGGCTTCGGCTTCGGCCGCGGCAGCAGCCGCTGCCTCCGCCGCCTTTGCGGCGGCCTCTGCGGCGCCGTGCATCTGCGACTCCGACTTGATGTCGACCTTGAGCCCGGTGAGCCGGGCCGCAAGGCGTGCGTTCTGGCCTTCCTTGCCGATGGCGAGGCTGAGCTGGTAGTCCGGCACAATGACGAGGGCGGTCTGGTCCGCCAGAGCACGCACCTCCTTGACCTTTGCCGGCGACAGTGCGTTGGCGACGAAGTCCTCGAGCTTGTCGGTCCACTTGATGATGTCGATCTTCTCGCCTCGCAGCTCGTTCATGACCATGCGCACGCGCGCCCCTCGCGATCCGACACATGCGCCCACCGGGTCGACGTTGCGATCGTGCGATACCACTGCGATCTTCGAGCGATGGCCCGGCTCTCGCGCCACCTTCTTGATCTCGACGACGCCGTCGAGAATCTCCGGGACCTCGAGCTCAAAGAGGCGCTTGATGAGCTCGGGGTGGGTGCGCGACACGATGATCTGGGGGCCGCGGTCCGACTTTCTCACCTCGACGATGTAGGCCTTGAGGCGCATGCCGTGCTCGTAACGCTCATGCGGCATCTGCTCCTGGGGAGGCATCCGGGCCTCGGCCTTGCCGAGATCGAGGATCGTGTAGCGGTGGTCGTGCTGTTGCACGATGCCGGTGACGATGTCTCCTTCTCGGCCCGAGTACTCACCGAATGTCAGATCACGCTCTGCCTCGCGCAAACGCTGCAAGATCACCTGCTTGGCCGTCTGTGCGGCAATGCGCCCGAAGTCGGACGGCGTGTCCTCCCATTCGCGCAGCAGGGTTTTCTCTTCGGTGTCGAAATCGATCTCGACCTCCTGAGCGAACAGAGTCACCTCCCCGGTGTCGCGGTCGATCACCGAGCGCGCGTCGCGCGTCTCGTCGGCGTTGGTCATCCGCAGGTAGGCAGACGCAAGTGCCTTCTCGATCGCCTCCACAACGGTGTCCAGCGAGATCCCACGCTCGCGTTCGAGCTCTCTCAGAGAGTCCATGGGGACCTTCATTGCTTACCTTCTTCCTGTATCTCCTGCTCCAGTTGTTCCAGCGCGCGCTGTTCCAACTCGCATTGCTCCAACCCGGGCGGCGTCAACTCCACTCGAACACCGTCCTCGCGGACTTGATCTCGGCATACGGCACCTCCAGCGACCCATGGTCACCCTCGATGCGCACCCCATCACCGTTGGCGGCCGCGATCGTGCCCTCCACGCGGTGGCCTTCCGGGACCAATGCGGTGCTCGTCTTCACAACCACTTTGCGGCCCTTGCTCAGCTGAAAGTGCTCCGGCCTGCTCAGGTTGCGCTCGAGGCCGGGTGAAGACACCTCCAGGGTGTAGCGGCCCGGGATGGGATCGTGCAAGTCGAGCCCGCGCGATAACTCCTGTGACATCTCGGCCACTGTGTCGAGATCGACTCCATCGTCCGCATCGACGAACACGCGGACGACCGCCTGACCCGGCCTCCCGCTCACCTGGATGTCCCACAATCTGAGGGAGCGCCTCTCGGCGACCGCGGCGGCGAGGGTCGCTACCTCCTCGAGCGCGCCCACCTGCCCTCCCTCAATAATGAGGCCCCTCTGCCGAGGGGCCACAAAGCCACGTCATTTACCGACCGCGCCAAAATGCCCAGCCGCAGCGCCAGAATAGCACAGCCGCTCCGGCGCCCGAGAGTAAGGGGGACCCGTAAGAGGGGGAAACGCACACCATGGACCTCAGCACACCGAAATCCGTGTGTCGGCGCACACCGTGTGCATTTGCCACCGTCTTTTTTGCACGCGAGGGCGAACGCAAATCGGGCTGGGCTCAGCTCGGGCGGCTGCCGATCCCGCCGATGGCCATCGTCTGCCTCCGAGAGGCGCCCTTCAGAACTGTGGGACCACCGCCCTCTGTGTCATCGGCGCCCTGGCCCGAGGCCCTGATCTCAGCCGCCACGCGCATGGCTTCCTCCAGAAGAGCATCGACCAGTCCGTCGTGAGGGACCCAGCCGATCTGTTTGCCTTTGGCGAACAAGAGGCCACGCCCGGGGCCTGCAGCGATGCCGATGTCGGCGTCGCGTGCCTCGCCGGGGCCGTTGACCTCACAACCCATGACCGCGATCTGCATCGGGGGCAGGTCCATCTCCTCGATCCGGGCCTCGACCTCGTTCGCCAAGGCGAAGACATCGAGCTCGGCTCGGCCGCAGGAGGGGCAGGCGACCAGGTCGAAGCCCTCTTCCCTCAGACCCAGCGACTTCAGGATCTGCTTTCCGGCGGTGATCTCCTCGACCGGGTCGGCGGTAAGCGACACCCGGATCGTATCGCCGATGCCCTCGGCGAGCAGTGTCCCGATACCGATTGCAGACTTGATGATGCCCTGCTTCGGAGTGCCCGCTTCGGTCACACCGAGGTGCAACGGCACGTCGGTACTCTCGGCCAGCAGGCGGTAGGCAGCGATCATCTCGGGGACGTTCTGATGCTTGACCGAGACCTTGATGTCGGAGAAACCGTGCTCCTCCAGCAACGAGATCTCCCACAGCGCGCTCTCCACGAGGGCCTCGGCGGTGGGCCGGCCGTGCTTGGCGATCAGCTTCTTGTCCAGGGAGCCGGCGTTGACTCCGATTCGGATCGGGATGGCACGCTCCCGGGCCCCGTCCGCCACCTCTTTGACATGCTTGGGGTTGCGCATGTTTCCGGGGTTCACCCTGAGCCCGTGGACGCCGGCGTCGAGCGCCATGAGCGCCAGCCTGACCGAGAAATGGATGTCGGCGATGATCGGCACCCCGCCTTCGGCCACGATCGTGGGCAGCGCCCGGGCATCGGCCTCGTGCGGCACCGCCACCCTCACGATGTCTGCGCCCTGGGTGGCGAGCTGGTGGACCTGTACAAGGGTTGCCCCGATGTCGTCTGTCTTGGTGGTGGTCATGGACTGGACAGAGATGGGAGCGTCGCCGCCGATGGCGACCGACCCCACGCTTATCTGTCGGGACTTGCGGCGCTCGTACATGGCTTCCAGTCTAGGTCCGAGCCGCCGGTCCGGCGCCGAGTGGTGGCCAGATGATCATATGGAGCACCTCACCACCACTCGGCACGGGATCAGAGGGGGGTTCGAATGGGACGCGCGATGTCGAGATAGAGAGAAGCGACGAACAGGATCAAAAAGAAGCTGAGCACTGCGGCCGCCACCGGGATCAGCTTGCGCATGTCCACCTGCCTCTTGGTCACGGTCTCGTAGGCGACGACCGCCAGGTGGCCCCCGTCGAGCGGGGGCAAGGGCAGCAGGTTCATGAGCCCCACGAAGACCGTGAATCCCACGATCAGCCCGATGAGGTTCAGGTACTGGCCGGTCGCGACGCTCTCTCCCGCGATGCGCCCGGCCCCCACTATCCCCAGCGGCCCCTCGTCGATGGCGCGCTCGCCGCTGCCCGAGAGCGCGCCCCACAGCCGGCCGTCGACGACCATGGAGAACACTTGGCCGATGCCCTGGACCGACAGCTTGGTAGCGTCCCAGGTCTTGCCGGAGGCGTCGGCGGCGGCGCCGAAGAAGCCCTTCTTCTCGAAGAGCTCGGTCGGCTGCACGCCGAGGAAGCCCACCAGCTCTTCGTTGCCGCGCGGCTCCCGCAACTCCTCGGAAGCCGACGCATAGTCCACAGGGCCACGGCGCGGGCTGTAAATCGCCCGGCCCAGGACGACCTCCACCGGCTCTTCGGCGCCGCCGCGGGCGACGGTGAACGTCACCTCCTCGCCTGCATGGGCGCGGATGTAGGCGCTGACCCGCTCCCACGACCTGGTCTCGAGTCCCTCGACACCGGTGATGACGTCACCGACTCTGAGCCCCGACTCGAGGGCGGGGCTCTCTTCGGAGACCGCCGCCACCTCGGTGCTGGCCTTGCCGGTGGGAAATCCGAGTGTCATCGAGGTGACCAGCAGAATAAGAAAAGCGACGGGCCAGTGGGTCGCCGAACCCGCCACCAGAACCAGCGCGCGCTGCCAACGAGGCTTCGTGAAGTAGGAGCGCTCCCGGTCGGCGGGGGCGATGTCCTCGTAGGGGTTCATTCCGACGATCTTCACGAAGCCCCCCGCGGGAATGGCCTTGATGCCATATTCGGTCTCGCCGCGTGTGAACGACCACACAGTGGGCCCGAATCCGAGAAAGAACTTCGTGGCCTTGAAGTTGAACAGCTTTGCGACCAGGAAGTGCCCGGTCTCGTGCACCATCACGACGACCAGGATCGCCACGATGAAGAGCAGGACTCCGGCGTTCACCTGGACGTTCCTAACACGATGCGGTTCCTATCCATCGAGAGACCTATCGGCGCCTGCGGCGCTCCTCATTACCTCTTGGGCTCGCCGCCTCGCCCATTTGTCAACCTCCAAGACTTGCTCGAGATTCCCGGCCTCGGAGCGCTCGTGGTGCGCCAGGACCGCCTCCACCGTCGCCACGATGCCCGTGAAGGAGGTGGCCCCGTCGAGAAAGGCTTTCACCGCCTCCTCGTTGGCTGCGTTCAGGACCGCGGGACAGGTTCCCCCCGCTTGCCCCGCGGCGCGCGCCAGAGCCAGCGCCGGGAAGCGCTCGAGGTCGGCCTCCTCGAACTCCAGGGCCGGGGCGGAGGCAAGGTCGAGAGGGGCGCTCAGCTCTCGCCGTGGCCCATCGGGGGCGAGAGCGGCCTGGATCGGGATGCGCATGTCCGCGGGCGCCGCTTGCAACAGCGAGGAACCATCGACCAGCTCGACGATGCCGTGCACCATGCTTTGGGGGTGCACGAGCACCCCGATCCGCTCGTAGGAAAGACCGAACAGGTAGTGGGCCTCGATGATCTCCAGGCCCTTGTTCATCAGGGTGGCGGAATCGATCGTGATCTTGGGACCCATCCTCCAGGTGGGGTGGGCGAGCGCCTCCGAGGGCGTGATCCCGGCGAGGTCCACTCGCTCGCGGAAGGGGCCCCCCGAAGCGGTGAGCACTATGCGAGCGACATCATCCCGGGGAGTGTTGCTCAGGCACTGAGCGATGGCAGCGTGTTCCGAGTCGACCGGCTCGATACGCCCCCCGCCCCGCCTCGCTGCGTCGAGACACAGCTCGCCGCCGGCGATCAAGCTCTCCTTGTTTGCGAGCGCCAGGGTCTTGCCGGCCTCGAGGGCGGCCACAGAGGCCTTCAAGCCGGCGGCCCCCACTACCGCGTTCAGAACCACGTCCGAGTCTTCGAGCTGAGCCAGCTCCACCGCGGCGTCGGTTCCCAGCCCCATGGGGGGCGAGCCGTGGGCGCGGCCAAGGCTCTCGAGGCCGACCGCGTCCGAGCCCGCCGAGAGCGCCGCTATCTCGAAGTCGTCCGGATGGGCCGAGATCACCTCGATCGCCTGGCGGCCAATCGAGCCGGTCGCCCCGAGCACCACCACGCGCGTTCTCATTCGTCGGCCGCCAAGAGAGTAGCGAAGCGCGCGCAGCGCGCCCTGGAGTACCGATTCGATACCAGAGAGCGCGCCACGCGCTTATGAGTACCCCGGCCTGGATCGATGGGCTTCATGCGATGAAAAAGATGGCGTAGAGGTAGGCGGCCGGGGCGCAGAAGATCAGGGCGTCGAGCCGGTCGAGAACGCCTCCGTGGCCGGGCAGCAACCTCCCCGAGTCCTTGATGCCCATCTCCCTCTTGAACAACGACTCCATGAGATCTCCCGCAGGGGCGATCAGCCCGCAGAGGAGGCCGAGAACCACGCCGCCCACGAGGCCGAGGGGTTCCACCACGGTTCCCGCCAGTGCGCCGGCGGCGACCGTCGCCACAAGACCTCCGGCGAAACCCTCCCAGGTCTTGCCCGGCGACACCCTAGGAGCGAGCTTGTGAACGCCCCACTTGCGTCCCACAAAGAAGGCGCCGATGTCGTCGGCGGCCGCCACCAGGATGAATGCGGTCAGCAACGAACGTCCCGAAGGGGCGACGAGAAGTGAGGTGGCGGCCGCTCCCCCGCCACCGATCCAACCCACCACCAGCAGGGTCCAGGCGACATCGCTCACGGGGCTCGGCCCCCTCGAGGGCCTCAGGCTCAGGGCGAAACCCCCGTAGAGAGCGAACGCCAGCACGACTCCGAAGAGGGCGGGTCGCGAGGTGTAGGCCGCAACCAGCAACGCCAGCGAACAGGCGAGAGCGAATGCCAGGCTCGGCCTCCTGCCCTGCTGCTGCAACGCGTCGATTGCCTCGAACACCGCCAGTGCTATGGCGAGAGTTATCAGTACGAAGTAGGCGGCGGCGCCGAAGGCCGCGGACAACCCCACGACTAGGACCAGAGCTGCCCCCGTAACGATCGCCTGGCGGAGCGAGCGCCCGGGCGCGGCGGCGGGCACGACCGGCTCGCCTGCGGGACCCTCTCTCACTCAGTGCCCCGCGCTGGAAGGACGACCACCGGATTTACGGGAGGTGCATCAACCCTCACACCTCGGACAGCTCTTGTTCCTTGCGCTTGAGGTTCCCGTCAACCTCTGCTACGTGCTTGTCGGTCAGCCGCTGCAACCGGGCTTCGGCCGCTCGCTCCTCATCTTCGGGAAGCGTGCCGTCCTTGCGCAGCTGCTCGAGATCCTGCTTGCCGTGGCGCCTGATCGCCCGGATGGCGACCCGTCCCTCCTCGGCCCGGCTGTGGGCGACCTTGATGAGCTCCTTGCGGCGGTCCTCGGTCAGCTGGGGGAAGACCAGTCTGATGTTCGTTCCGTCGTTGTTCGGAGTGATGCCGATATCGGATGCCAGGATCGCCTTCTCGATTGCCGACACCGAGTTGGGATCATAAGGAACGATCATCAGCACACGAGGCTCGGGCACCGACAGGTTCGAGATCTGGTTGAGAGGAACCCTGGTGCCGTAGTAATCGACGGTGACGCGGTTGAGCAGCGCGGGAGAGGCGCGGCCCGATCGAATCGCACTGAGCTCCTCGAGGTTCACCGAAACCGCCTTGTGCATCTTGTCCGCCGCTTGGCTCAGGATCTGGTCTTTGGTCTCAGCCATATCCCCCCCTGTCTCCGCCTGAGTCCGAATGAACCAACGTGCCGACCTCTTGTCCGAGCAGCAGATGCAGGATGTTCTCGCCCTGAAGGTCGAACACGATTATCGGCAGGTTGTTGTCCATGCACAACGAGATCGCGGTCGAGTCCATCACCTTGAGTCCCCGCTGCAGGACTTCGATGTAGTCGAGCGAGGTGAACCGCTGCGCCGAGGGATTGATCTCTGGGTCTGAGTCATAGACGCCGTCTACGCGAGTGCCTTTGAGGATCGCTTCGGCCCCCATCTCGAGCGCTCGGAGCGCCGCCGAGGTATCGGTGGAAAAGTAGGGGTTGCCGGTTCCCCCCGCAAAAATCACAACGCGCCCCTTCTCGAGATGGCGGATCGCCCGTCTGCGGATATATGGCTCGGCAAGCTCCTGCATCCAGATCGCGCTCTGTACACGCGTCTGCACCCCCTCTTTTTCGAGAGCGTCCTGGAGCGCCAGCGCATTGATGACGGTGGCGAGCATTCCCATATAGTCGGCGGTGGTGCGCGCGGTGCCCTGCGCGCTGGCCGAGAGACCGCGAATGATGTTGCCGCCGCCGACGACCACGCCCAGCTCACATCCCAGCGCTTTGGCCTCGGCCACCTGTCGCGCTATCGAAGAGACGATGCGCGGGTCGATGCCGAAGCCGTCTTCGGGGTCGGCGAACGCCTCCCCAGACAACTTCAATAGCACTCGTTTGTACTTGGGCGCTACCTCGACCTCGCTCATCGCCAAAGGAGGCTTAAGCGCCCCTGGTCTCACCCACCCGGATACGGCTGTAGCCACCCACCGAGATGTTCTCTCCCATGGACGCACGCGCATCGTCTATGAGATCGGCGATGCTCTTGTTCTTGTCTTGGATCCATTCCTGATCCATGAGCACGTTCTGCTTGTAGAACGCCTCCATCTTGCCTAGGACGATCTTGTCGATGACCTGCTCGGGCTTGCCAGAATCCTTGGCCTGCTTGGCGTAGATCTGAGACTCGTCGTCGATTATCTCCTGCGGTATCTCGTCACGCGTCGTCCACCCGGGATCGGCGAACGAGATGTGCATCGCGATGTCCTTGGCCAGGCGCTCGAAACTCTCTGTCTTGGCGACGAAGTCCGACTCGCAATTGAGCTCGAGCAGAACGCCGAGCTTGGGCGGGTAATTCGGCGTCGGCGTATGCAAGTAGGCGTAGACGATCCCCTCGGAGGCCGAGTGGCCGCTGCGCTTGGCTGCATCGGCAAGTCCCTTTTCGCGCAAGATGCGCGTCGCTGCGTCGAGGTCCCCCTTCGCCTCCGTCAGCGCCTTCTTGCAGTCCATCATGCCTGCGCCGGTTCGATCCCTCAGGATCTTTACGTCTTTTGCGCTTATCTCTGCCATTGCTCAATACCTTTCCATGAGCGATCCGCTGGAGGATCGCGTCATAATCGGTAGTCCTTGATCAGCTCTGTTCTGTTGCAGGAGCCGCAGAAGCCGTTGCCTCCTCTGCGGGCTCCGTGCGCGCGCGTTCGGCTTCCTCTTCCGCTTCGAGCTGCAGCTCCCACTCGGCTTTGGGCTGCGCTGCGGCCCCCGGAAGCACCTCGGCCTCCTCCGCGGTGAGCGAGCCGGGCACTGCTTCCGTCCCGTCTCCGCCGCGCATGGAGCGGCCCTCGATGGCTGCATCCGCGATGATGCGCGTCAACAGCTTGCCGGCACGAATGGCGTCGTCGTTACCGGGGATGCCGTAGTCGACATCATCGGGATCGCAGTTGGTATCGAGCACCGCAACGATTGGCACGCCGAGTTTTTTCGCCTCGCGCACCGCGATCTCCTCTTTCTTGATGTCCAGGATGTAGATCGCGTCGGGAACCTTGTCGAGGTTGCGGATGCCTGCGAGGTTGCGACTGAGCTTCACGAGCTCGCGCTCGAGCCTGATCCGCTCTTTCTTGGGAAGCGAGTCGAGCGCACCGGCTGAGACCATCTCTTCGAGCTCCCGCATGCGCTTGATGCGTTCGTAGATCGTGCGGAAGTTGGTCAACATGCCGCCGAGCCAGCGGAAGTTCACGTAGGGCATCCCCGAGCGCTCCGCCTGCTCGGCCAGCACCCCCTGAAGCTGTCGCTTGGTTGCAACAAAGAGGATCGTGCCGCCTCCCGCAACCATGTCGCGCACGAACTTGTAACTGTTCTCGATGCCCTGCATGGTCTGGTGCAGGTCGAGGATGTAGATGCCGTTGCGCTCGGTGAAGATGAATCGCTTCATCTTCGGATTCCACCGGCGCGTCTGGTGCCCGAAGTGGACCCCCGCCTCGAGCAGTTGCCTCATCGTCACGACGGGCATGTGTGTCGTTCCTCCTTGTTCGGTTATCCCGGCTCGAAGCCGGCTTCCGCTCGTCAAACCCATCACGGCCCCGGAGGGGCAGGATGGGACCGAAGCTCACCGCGGCGCGCCACGGCGAGAGACGAACGTGTGGATTTGTGAAGCGATTGCGATGCTACCAGACCCCGGTCCGTGCCCGAGTCGGTCGGGCCGGGGGGACTGGACAGGTGGCAAAGGCACACCGTGTACCTCTGCACACAGAAAACGGTGGGTAAGCGCACACTGTGAGCATTTGCCACCGTCTTGGTGGCCCAGGTGGGGGGCTAGTCTGGGGAGGTGGCGTCGGCGATCTTGCCCCGCAAGCCCAGGACCGCCTTGGTGTGGAGCTGGCACACGCGCGACTCGGTGACGCCCAGGACCTGGCCGATCTCGGCCAGGGTCAGGTTCTCGTAGTAATAGAGAGTGACGACTATCTTCTCGCGCTCGGGGAGCCGGGATATTGCCCCCGCGAGGATTTCCTTCATCTCCTCGGCTTCGAGGGCGTCGACGGGGCCGGTGGTCTTGGTGTCCTCCAGGGTCTCGACCAAAGAGAGCCTGTCCCCCCGCTCCCCGTCTACCGACATCAGCTCGTCGAGAGCAACCATCGAGACGGTCGAAAGCTGCGTATAGATGCGCCCCAGCTCGTCCTTGGTGACGTTCATCTCCTCGGCGATCTCCGCATCCGAAGGGGGCCGCTTGAGCTTGTTCTCGAGGCTCGTATAGGCCTTCTCGACTTCGCGCGCCTTGAAGCGGACCGAGCGAGGAACCCAGTCGATCGCCCTCAGCTCGTCGATGATGGCACCCCTTATTCGGCTTATGGCGTAGGTCTCGAATTTGATTCCCCGGTCGATCTGATACTTCTCGATCGCGTCCATCAGCCCAAAGATCCCGTATGAGATCAGGTCGGCCTGCTCGATGTTCGCAGGGAGACCGATCGCGACTCTGCCGGCCACGTACTTGACCAACGGTGAGTAGTTGAGGATCAGTTGGTCACGTGCAGAAGGTGTGCCTTCCTTTTTGTAGTCGATCCAGCACGCCCGAATCGCGTCCTCGGGCGACTCATCAAAGAGGCTCATAGAACGCGCCTCATGCGCGGGGATGGCATTGCTCATATACGGACCTCAAGCGCTCGGTGGACACGTGGGTGTAGATCTGCGTGCTTGCCAGGCTCTCATGCCCGAGTAGCTCCTGCACGGATCTCAAGTCTGCCCCACCGTCGAGCAGATGGGTGGCAAACGAGTGCCGGAGGGCGTGGGGGCCGGACCCCCTCCTCCCGGCGGCGGCCTCATGGCGGACGAGGAGGGCCCTGACGCTGCGGGGACCGAGGCGGGCGCCCCTGAGGTTCAAGAACAAGGCAGGGGTCAGCTCTTCTCCCATGAGAAAGGGGCGGCCGTGAGTGAGATAGGCACCGAGCGCCCGTGCCGCAGGATCGCCCAGCGGAAGCTTGCGCTGCTTTCGTCCTTTGCCGGTGACTACGACCGAGGCGGCCGCGAGATCGAGGTCCGAGTGGTCGAGCCCACACAGCTCGGCGACACGCAGGCCCGACGAATAAAGCAATTCGAGCACTGCTCGGTCCCTGTGTCCGCGAGGCTCCGTGGTGGAAGGCTGCTCGCACAGTCTGGCCGCGTCCTGGACCTTGATGACCTTCGGGAGGGGGCGGTCGAGCTTCGGAGAGGAGAGCTCATCGGCAGGGCTCGCGGCGAGGAGATCATGAGTCACGGTCCAGCGGAGAAGCGACTTGAGCGCGCTCAGCTTGCGAGCGATCGACCGGCGCGCATATCCACGCTCGGAAAGATAGGCGAGATAGCGTCGCAGGAGGCGGCGATCGAGGGCTGCGAGTGAAAGGATGCCTCCTCTTCCCGCCCAGGTCGAGAACTGGGCGAGATCGAACGTGTAGCCCGAGAGCGTGTGCTCGGACAGGTCCCGCTCCGCCCGCAGGGAACGCAAAAATAGCTCGGAAGCGCGTTCGATCGAGGTGTCGTTCGTAGCCGTTCCTTCCCTCGTTTTGCCGGGCTCGAACTCAGGCGGTCGCCGGACCGGCGCCCGCTGCGGGGCGAGATGCCCACGCCCGTCCTGTTCGCCCCGTTTTGTCGGCGTAGCGAGAGAGGATACTGCGCCCGGCCCCCTCTGCGTCCTCAGGCGAGACCAGGGCCACGATGCAACCTCCGAAGCCTCCGCCGGTGAGGCGGGCCCCCAGAACTCCCGATGTGCGCTCGGCAATAGCGACGAGGACATCGATCTCCGGCGTAGAGATGGCGAAATCCGTCGCCATGCTCCGGTGCGAGAGCCACAACAGCTCGGCGACGGCCTCCGGCTCGGAGCCTTCCAGGGCGGTCGCTAGAGCCTGCACGCGCTCGTTCTCAGTCACCACGTGGCGCGCTCTCTTCAACAGGTCGCCGTCCAGGCGGGCGAGATCCGAGGGGTGGGCCCGGCGCAATGAATCAAAGCCGAGGGCCTCGGCCGCCTGGAGGCACTCGTCCCGGCGCCGGTTGTAGCCACCGTCGGCGAGCTCTCTTCGAACACCGGAGTCGATCACCACGACCACTATGTTCTCGGGAATAGGAATATGCTCGACGCCGTCGTCGAGGCAGTCGATCAGAAGAGCGTGCCCGCGGCGAGCCGCTACCGAGCTGAGCTGGTCCATGATGCCGCTCTGGACGCCCACGTAGTGGTTCTCCGCCCGCCGGCAGAGACGCGCCAGCCGCACCTCCTCGATCTCTTCTGAGGCGAGGGCTTGTGCCACCACGACCTCGAGGGCGGCGGACGACGACAGCCCCGAGCCCGCCGGCACATCTGATGCGATCACGGCATCGAGACCCAAGAGCTCAACCCCGTCGTCCTTCAGCGCTCGGACCACGGCGGTGACATAGCGGCCCCAGCCGTGGCGGGGGCCGCGCCCGGAAGCGAGGTCCACCTCGACCTCGCCCGGCTCGTCCAGTGAGCGCAACCGCACGACGTCCGGTACGCGGCGGCCTGCCAGGTAGGTAGAGAGCTCGAGCGCGATCGGGAGCACGAAACCGTCGTTGTAGTCGGTGTGCTCGCCGATCAGATTGGCGCGGCCGGGGGCCCGGCGACAGACCTCGGTGGAGGATGCGGCGGCCTTGAGGCGGGCCGGAATGCGCTGTTCCATGACACACAAGCTTCACACGGCGCGTGGGTGGGAGGATGAGCGGATGAAGCGCCTCCCCGTCGCCGTCGCCTCGCTGATTTTTTGACTAGCGCAGTCTCTGCCTCTAGTCACTCGCATTCGTCCTCAGAATCCCAGTGAGGAGCGAATCGCAGTCGGGGGCCGGGTGGCAGCGCGAGCGGATCTCGCTCGACGGGACCTGGGAATTCCGGGCGGAGTTGAGCGGTGAGGGCGGCCGGGAGCGCCCGATCGAGGTGCCCGGAGCATGGCAGGCGCAGTTCGAGGATCTGAGGGGGTTCTCGGGGAGAGCGATCTATCGGCGTTCGATCACCGTCCCCTCGTCGTGGGCCGGCCGGACGGTAAGACTCTGTTTCGGGGCCGTCGACTACCTCTGTGAGGTGCTCGTCAACGGCCGGCCCGCCGGTGACCATGAGGGCGGCTACTTGCCCTTCTGGTTCGACGTCACCGCCTGGCTCCGTTTCGGCGAGCTCAACGAGATAACGGTGGTCGTGATCGACGTCGGGCCGGGCGACGCCGAGCCGGTCTCCTTCGACGAGATTCCCCACGGAAAGCAGAGCTGGTACGGCCCGCTCGGGGGCCTCTGGCAGAGCGTTTTCCTGGAGTCCACCGCAAAGACCTTCGTCGAACACGCACTGATCCGCCCGGAGCTGGCCTCGGGGGCGGTCTCGGTGGACGTGCGGCTGGGCGGTCCTGCCGGGGCCTCGGACGTCCTCCTTGGCAGGGCGATCTCCCCCGGAGGCACCCAGACCTGGCGCGGGAGGCCGGTCGAGCTCGAGCCCGGAGCCACCACCGCACAACTCGTGTTGCAGGTCTCAGACATCGAGGCGTGGTCGCCCCAGACCCCTGCCCTTTATGGGCTCGAAATTGGCCTAAGCCGCAACGGGGAGTTGCTCGATCAGTGGTCCGACCGCTTCGGGTTCCGCTCCATCGCGACCCGCGACGGCGCGCTGCTGCTGAACGGCGAGCCTCTCTACCTGTTAGGTGCCCTGGACCAGGACTATTACCTCGGGACGATCACCACGCCGCCGTCAGCTCACCTGCTCAGGCGCCAGGTGCTGCTTGCGAAGGAGCTCGGCCTCAACTGTCTGCGGTGCCACATAAAGGTCCCCGATCCCCGATACCTCCGCGCCGCCGACGAGCTCGGAATGCTGGTGTGGGCGGAGCTACCCAATTGGAACCTGTTGACGGAGGTCACCAGGAAACGGGCGCGCGCCACTTTCGAGGGCATGGTCGACAGGGACTTCAACCATCCCAGCATCGTCATCTGGACGGTCGCCAACGAGAGCTGGGGGCTCGATCTCAGCGATGAGTCCCAGCGGCGCTGGCTCCAGGACGCCTACGTGTGGGCCACAGAGCTCGACCCCACCCGCCTGGTTGTCGACAACTCCGCCTGTCCGCCTAACTTCCACCTTCGCTCCGATCTCAACGACTTCCACCTCTATCGGGCATTCCCGGACCACGCACGCTCGTGGCGAGCCTGGACCCAGGCGTGGGTCGCCGACCCCTCGGCCACCTACAGCCCCCACGGCGACGCACATCGCAGTGGCGACGAGCCGCTGGTCCTGTCCGAGTTCGGCAACTGGGGACTTCCCGACGTCTTCGAGCTGCGCGACCAGCAGGGCGCCGATCCCTGGTGGTTTCAAACGGGGGCCGAGCGCGGCGACGGCGTCGCGCTCCCTGAGGGGGTGCTGGAGAGGTTCGAGAGCTGGGGACTCACCGAAACCTTTGGTTCATGGCAGGACTTCGTCGTACACAGCCAGGAACATCAGTTCGACGCCCTACGGGAGTCGATCTGGGACCTGCGCTCCCACAGGGAGATCGCGGGCTATGTCATCACCGAGTTCACCGACGTCCACTGGGAGGCGAACGGGCTCCTCGACATGGCCCGCAATCCCAAGAGCTATCACCACCGCTTCTCCCAGGTAAATGCCGAGGATGTCCTGATACTGAGGCCCCGGCACCGCCGCTACTCGTCGGGCGAAACCGTCGAGTTCGAAGTGCTGGTATCGCACTACTCCGAGCGCGATCTCAGCGATTTCTCGGTGCAATGGCGGATGGGTGGGACCGAGCATGAAGGGACGATCTCGGGCGCGGTCGGGCGCGGCGATGTAGCGGAGGCCGGGCGTTGCTCGTTCGAGGCCCCCCCGGTGGCGAGGCCTACCATTCTGCAGCTCGAGGCGGTGCTGCGCGACGGGGGCGGCCGGTTCGTGGCACGGGCCGGGCTCGGGCTGTTGCTGTTTCCGGCCCGGCGAGCGGCTTCGGACCTGGAGGTGTGGACATCCGTGGCCCGGCAGGCTCTGGGGCGATGCGGGTGGAAGCTCACAGCCGATCTCGAAAGCTCGAGCGTCGCAGTCGCAGAACGATGGAACTCGGAGCTCGCCGACTTCGTGTCCGCAGGCGGCCGGGCGGTGATCCTGGCCCGCGATGAAGTCGCCCTGCCTCAGGAGACGAAACTCGCCGTACGTGCGCGCGCCGGCAGCCGCTGGGAGGGGGACTGGGCGCAGGGCATGGGCTTCCTGCGTCCCGAGCTGCACGAGACGCTGGGCACCGGGCCGCGAGTCTCCTCGCTGTTCGAGGGCCTTACCGCGGACCATGTAGTCACCGGCTACTCGCCGGCCGACCGGACAGACATCCTCGGCGGCTACTACGTGGGCTGGCTGCGCGACATGGCCGCAACCGTGGGGGTCTTCAGAGCGGGGAGCGGGTATGGAATCGTATGCACGATGCCGCTGCTCGACGGCTACGGGCGCGATCCTCTGGGGACCGCCCTGCTCGACCGGCTCATCGAGCTGGCCGCATCCCCAAGTCTTGTCCCCTCTATGTTGATCACCTGAGCCCGGAGCGAGCGACTCCTTCGACGACGTAGCGCTGCGCTACGAGAAACAGGATCAGCACGGGAATGGAAGCGATGATGCCACCGGCCATGACAATCGGATAATTGGTGCTATAGGCGTCCTGGAGAATGGCGAGCCCCGGTTGCAGAGTCAGGTTGGGCTTGCTGAACAAAACGTAGACGGGCCACAAGAAGTCGTTCCAGTTCGTCAGAAAGCTCAACACCGCGAGCGTGGCGAGCGCCGGCTTCGACAAGGGCAAGACAATGCGCATGAATATCTGAAAGCGATTGGCGCCGTCCACCAACGCCGCCTCTTCGAGCTCGACCGGCAGCGAGGTGAAGAACTGGCGGAGGAAGAAGACTCCGAAGGCACCCGCCGCGCCCGGTACGACGATGGCCCACAGAGTGTCCAGCCATCCGAGGCCGTCGACTATGAGGTAGTTCGGCATCAGGAAAGTAACCGGCGGAACGAACAGCGTTGCCACGAGCGTGCCGAAGATCAGGCGGCTGCCACTAAAGTGCATACGCGCCAGCGCATAGCCCGCAGGAGCGGCCACAACCAAAACGACGGCTGCATGTGCGGTGGCCGCCACGAGGCTGTTGATGAACCACCTGATCACAGGTTGAGAGGTAGCCGGGTCGAGGATCGTGGAATAACCCTCGGTCGTGATCTGGTCCGGAATCCACGACAACGGCCACTGCACCGCGTCGCTGTTGGTTTTCAGCGAAGTCGACAGCATCCACAGCAAGGGCGCGATATAGAGCAGCGACAAGAGGACGAGCAAGGCATATGAAACGATGACTTTGACTCTCTTTCCCGATTGGAGCTGCTCGCGCAAGTGCGCTCGATCAGATGTCGCAGAAGCCATCAGTCCACCCTTCTTCCCAGGAGCCTGAAGATCACTATGGCGATAACTATGAGAAAGAGCGACAGGATGTAGCTCATCGCCGCGGCGTCACCCATCTGGAATTGGCGCAGTCCCGTATCTGCGATGAACCAGATTGCCGAACGCGTTTCGAACGACGGCGCACCCTGGGTTATCAGTCGCGATTGACCGAACATGATTCCTGAGGCAAGGACGGTGATCGTGAGCACGAAGACGACAACGGGACGCAGCCCGGGAAGAGTGACGTGGCGAAAGGACTGCCACGCGTTGGCCCCGTCGGTCTTCGCCGCGTCGTAATACTCGCGAGGAATGTCCTGCAGTCCAGCGAGATAGATGACGGTGTTGAAACCCAGCGTCCACCACACGGTAGGCCCCACCAGCGATACCCACCCCCACGGTAGCGCAGTGGTCCACGGGATGTTGTCGGGGAGCCCGAGCCTGCCCAGGTAAAAGTTCACGACACCCACGTTGGGATCCAAGAGAAAGCGCCACAGCACGCCGATGACAGCGACGCCAAGAACGTAGGGGCCGAAGTAGACGGCGCGAAAGAAGGCGCGGCCGGGGAACTGCTGATTGAGCACCACCGCAACTCCCAAGGGGATCGTTACGAGTAACGGGACACTCGTTATGGTGAAGATCCCGGTGGCTCGCATTGACTCCCAGAAGTCGGGGCCATAACGGGACACCGGCGAGAACAACTCGGTGTAGTTCTCGAGTCCTACGAAGGGTTTTCCCGGCAGCAGATAGTCCCAGGCGTGCAGGCTGATCCAGAATCCGTAGGCGGCAGGCGCCAGCACGAAGATGCCGAACACCACCAGATAGGGCGCCAGGAACAAGTAAGGCGTGAAACGTCCGCCGTGGCGCGAAGCGGCCGACCGCTGCTCGCCGGCGGCCTTGCGAGTGCCAGCCTCAGCCTCCTGCGATGACACAGCCATTGTTGCCTAGCTCCCGTACTTCTCGGCGTTCTCCTCGAGCAGCTGATTGACCTGTTGTTCCGCCTTGGCGAGAGCATCCTCGGGAGAGCTCTTGAGCAACACCGCATCACCGACGGCACCTTCCAAGATCGGAACTGCATCCCCGATGCCGGGCACGGGCGGCTGGAAGTGCACATCGGGGAGCTGGGAGGCCACGATAGATTGAGGGCCGAGCTGCTTGAACGCCGAGCTTTCCTGCACGCTCTGGCGGGCCGGCACCTGGCCTGCCTTCGCCCAGTCGGCGGAATGCTCAGAAATCCAGCTGATGAACACCTTGCCGGCTTGCAGCTTGTTGGGGTCCTGGTCGGGCTTGTTCATCATCACGAAGTTGTGCGAGCCGCCCCAAGCCGCATCCTGTTGTCCTATGCGCGGTATCGGCGCCACTCCCCAGTCGAGGTTCTCGGCGTCGTCGTAGGGGTTGATGTTCCACACGCCGTTCCATACGAAAGCGTTGCGCCCGTCCATGAAGGCGATGTTCTCGGCGTCCTGGGCGACGTTCTTGGGGCTGTAGCCCTGCTCGATGAGGCTTACGAGCCATTCCAGCGCAGTGACGCCCTCATCCGAGTTGAAGGCAGCACCAGTCGCATCCGAGTTGTAGAGGTCGCCCCCGTTCTGCCATGTCACGGTCATCCACATGAAGCCGCCCGTGAACAGGAAAGGCGATATCCACATTCCCTGGATGTTCTGGCTCTTGAGCTGCTCGAGCGCGGCGGTCACCTCGTCCTGAGTCTGTGGCGGCTTGTTGGGATCGAGACCACCCTTCTCCATCGTCGCCTTGTTGTAGAAGAAGGCGAGCGGATGCACATCCAGGGGAACCCCGTAGCGGGCCCCGTTGAAGATGCCGGCGTCCCAGACCACCCCGGAGAAATCGTCCTTGGTGAGATCGAGCGCGGTGGCTAAGTCGTCGAGAGGGATGATCACATTGCGGGCCGCGTTGGTCGGCAGCTGGTCGATGTGCATGATTCCAATGTCGGGGCCTTTGCCGACCTGGACCGCGGCGGGAACCTTTTGATAATAGGTGTCCCATTCGACCGTGTTCATCTTGACGGCGATGTTGTCGTTCTCGGCGGTGAAGTCGCCGATGAGCTTTTGCATGTAGGGGCCGTCGCCTCCGGTGAACCCGTTCCAGAAGTCGAGCTCGACCTTGGGTCCGTTGTAGGTGTCCCCCGCCCCGAAGGATCCTCCGCCCTGATTCTGGACAGAGGGATTGTTTGCCGCTCCCCCGCCGCCACAGGCAGCCAGCAGGGCCGCGGCCGAGGCCCCCGCCCCCAGGCCCAGGAACTCTCGCCTGTCGTAGCGCCTCATAGGTCTCTTCTTGCTCACGATTTCCCCCCTTGTGCGGCTGCTCATTTGATTGCCTTGTTCTGCCCAGACTGAGCCTCGGTCAAACGGCGCCGGCGTGCCGGCAACGGGCGTGCAGGAGTGGCCTCGCCCACCTGGGGAAAGGAATGACCCGCGACTGGGGTTCGTCGTGGACCGGATCAGAGAGAGGACGGATAGATGACTCGGACCAACGCTGAAAACAGTGAGGATGCCGTACCCACCCAGGCAGGCGGGGTCGGAGAACCGGACTCTCCGACGGAGCTAGGGCCCCGGGACTGGTTTCAGACGCTGAAGCGCACCGCGGTGGAGATGAAGCAAGACCGTGTGACATTGACCGCCGGTGGGCTTGCCTACTACTGGTTTCTAGCGCTGTTCCCGGCGCTCATCGGCGCGGTGGGGATGATCGCGCTCCTCCAACTCGACCCGCGTGTTGTGCAAGACATCCTCGATGGGATCAGGAGTGCGCTGCCTCCGGGGGCCTCTAGTGTGCTCAGTGACGCGGTGAACAGCGCCACCGAGTCCTCTACAGGAGCGGGGAGGGCCGCCATCATCGGATTGGTGATAGCGCTGTGGAGCGCATCCTCGGGCATGGGCGCGCTCCAGGACGGACTCAACGTCGCCTACGACGTCCCCGAAGACCGCAAGTTCCTCCCCAAGCGGGCCATCGGCATCCTCATGCTCTTGCTAATGCTCCTCTTCGGTGTGGTTCCCGCGACCCTCATCCTCTTCTGGAAACCGCTGGGCGAGTTCGTCAATGGACTCGTGCCGCTGCCCAGTGCTCTTTTCGACATCATCTGGTTGGTGGCCATCGGCGCCGTGGCGATCATGAGTCTCAGCGTGATGTTCGCGGCTCTCTACTTCCTTGGCCCGAAGCGGCCGTCTCCCCGGTGGCAATGGGTGAGCCCCGGCGGGATCATCGCGGTGCTGATTTGGCTGGCAGCGACCGTCGCCTTCCAGTTCTACGTGACCGAGTTCGGGAAGTACGCAAAGACATACGGCGCCCTGGCCGGGGTGGTCATCCTCATTCTGTGGCTCTTCATCACTGCGCTGGCCGTGTTGATCGGTGGAGAGCTCAACGCCGAGCTCGAGCGCCAAGCCGCGATCCGCCGAGAGAAGACGTCGACGGGCTGAGCTGGTTCGGCCGGCGAGTTGGCACACGCGGTATGGGCCAGCATCCGAGGCTCATTTTTAAGGGGAGGAGGTCATATGTTGACATGGGGGCAACTCGAGGAGCGACGGCCCGAACTCACGCACGCGGGGAAGGGATTGCTCTATCAGTGGGGGGTTGGGCTCGCTTTCCTCTCGACTACGCGCCGGGACGGCGGCCCAAGAGTTCATCCGATGTGCCCCATCATCGTCGGCGATCTAATAGCCGGCCTTATCGTTCCAGGTCCGAAAATGTACGACTTGATCCGTGACGGGCGCTATGCGATGCACTCTTTTCCCGCCGAGCGGAATGAGGATGCCTTCTACATCACGGGACAAGCAACGGAAGTGCACGAGCCCGAATTCCGACGGCGAGTCGAGACCCAGTTCGTTTCCGAGCGCGGCATGAACGAGCATCCACCCGGCATCCAGGAGCAGCGATTGTTTCGCTTCGACATCGCCGTCTGCCTCCACACAACCACAAGCGGACACGGGGACCCCTTCCCCCGGCACGACATCTACAGGTGCACCGACATAGGCAGTACATGAACATCACATGGTCGCCTGCAACGACTCCTGCACGCGCAGGGCGACCACCGGCGACGGACTATGAACGGATTGCATCTCGTTACGACATTTCAAGGAAGGCTCCCACCGAGTGGGTAGTTGCCTGGCGTGACGCTCTCGAACCGTTCCTGGGACGGTCTGACCTTCCGGTGCTCGATGTTGGCTGCGGCACCGGCTACTGGGCGGTGGTTCTAGCCGATTGGTTCTCCGCAAGAGTGGTCGCGGTTGAGCCGTCCCGAGCCATGCTTCGGGAGGCGGCGGCAAAACGACGCCATCCGGCGATCGACTATCTGGGCGGACGGGGAGAAAGCTTGCCGCTGCGCGATTGTTCCTGCGAGAGCGCGTGGGTTTCAACGGTTGTCCACCATGTCTCAGACCTCGAAGGGTTGGCAAGAGAGCTACATCGAGTGCTTGCTCCGGGGGCCTGGGTTCTGATCCGCAACGCGTTCTCCGGGCGCACCAGGGGAATTCCTTGGCTGCACTACTTCGGGGCGCATGTGCGACGAGCCGCAGAGGCTCGCTGGCCGACTGTGGAGGAGGTGCTCGCAGCTTTCGAGCCTGCCGGCTTCATCCTCGAGAAACTCCAGCCGGTGGAGGAGAAAACGGCTTTGTGCCTGGCCGAGTACGCAAGCCGAGTCAGCGTGCGGGCCGACTCGACACTAGCAGCGGTCTCAGATCAGGACTTCGAACGCGGAATGAGATCTCTGGAGCAGGCTGCGGCTGCGGAGAAAGAGCCCGAGCCGGTGGTCACCACGCTCGACCTTCTGGTCCTGAGGCGCGCCTAGAGATCGTTACCCCTTTCAACTTGAGGCTCGCTAAGCGAGCGTGGTGGGTGTAGATAAGATCACCCCGATGGCGACTGATTGCCTCTCCTGCGCCTCAGCCGAAGATCGGATTCGGCTTACCCCCGGTGATCGCATTCTGAGAAGCGAATACTGGGATGTCGAGCATGCATATCCAACCAGCATTACGGGATGGTTGGTGATCGCCTTGCGTCGCCATGCTCATGCCATTCACGAGCTCGAGCAGCACGAGCTAAGGGAGCTGGGCGATCTCCTCCGCCTCTTGAGTGGAGTGCTTCACCGCCATCTCGGTTGTGAGAAGGAATATCTCATCCAGTTCGCCGAGATGCAGGGATTCCAACACGTCCATTTTCATCTTGGTAGCCTGCGCTTCTGATCTGGCCCTCGGCGTTCAAGGGCGCCGGAATCTTTGGGGCGCTCGGACAGAATGTCGAAGATCCTTTTGTCCGACGAGGAGATCGTGCTCATCTCCTCCCAATTAAAGGAATCGGTGGCGAGTGGTCATTAATGGTTGCTATGTAACCACTCGGCCCAAAGCTCATGACCGTCTCGAGGCTGCGTGCGGGCAGACTCGACTGTTGCAACGATTTCAGATGAGGACTTTGATTCCCTCGATAGCTCAGGATGGCATCAGCAGCGCGGCCCGGCGCGAAGCTACAGCCTAGAACACTGGTCCTCCTTGCTGCCCTGCACTCGATTGTTTCCGCCTCTGGGAGCAGGTTTGTTCTCCTTGCACTGCAGATTGCCGTCGATCTTGTTGCCCTTGATCGTGATCCCGCCGCTATTCTGGAATGCCTGTAGGTTCCCTCCGACCACGTTGCGTCGCGCGAGGAGGGCACGGCCCTGGTCGTCGAAAAGGATGTCGCCGCCGACTCTGGTTCCCTTGACTCGGGCCTTCCCACCCTGGACGACTTGAATGCTTCCTCCAACCTTCGAGCCTGCCCGCACGATCACGTTACGGGCATTCTCGGCCTGGATGTTCCCGATCACTCGCACCCTGATCGCCTCCAGTCGAGCGCTGCGCCCGACCGTGACGGTCCCCTTCACCCTGACGGCTCTGAGCGTACAAGTCGCTCCCGCCGGCACCTTGACGTTGTCGAGGGTCTTCGATCGAATCAATCCTCTGCAGCTTTTCTCCTCTGCGACTCCCGCCGCCGGCGGACCCAATAACATCGCGATCGCAACCAAAGATACTGAGATGCCTTTCATCACTTCCTCCTGTCTTGGCCCTTGAGACTCTGAACGGCTCCTCTCAAGGTTGGCCCTTCTCCAGATTCTAGGAGGTGTTCATTAGCCGATCATGAGAGCTCCATGAGGAAACGCTAATAGTGGCTTGTCCCCCCGTGCCGTGCGCCTGGGCGCGTGGTACGAGATGTTCAAGATCGTCTCGGGGCGGCCCTGCTGTAGCCGGCCACCGTGCGCTCGACCAGCTTATCCGCTTGGCCCCGACTGCCATGCTGCTCCAACACCGGACGCGAAGCTGGGCCGCGATCTATGGAAGCGGCCTTTGTTAGGCGTCCAACAGCCAACTTGTAAGGAAGCTAACGGCTAAGGAAGCGATGCTCCCCTAGCCTTGACCCGAATGCCAATGAACTGAAAGGAAGCCCCATGTCGTCACGATCTGCCACCTTAGCCCTGGGAGCTGCACTCGTTGCGGGCCAAGCCTTCGTCGCCGCGGCGAGTGCAGCTACCCCTATGTGCTTCGGGGAGCGAGCCACCATCGTCGGGACACGCGGCGACGACGACCTCGTGGGCACTTCCGGAGCCGACGTCATCGTCTCGCTCGGGGGGAAAGACTCGATAGCAGGGCGCGGAGGGGGGGACCGGATCTGCTCGGGCGGGGTCTTCGGCAAGGACAAGGACCGGGTGTCGGGAGGAGGCGGTGGGGATCGTATCGATGGAGGGCCGGGCAGAGACTTCCTCGACGGCGGCTCGGGACCCGACCGGGTCTACGGTGGCAACCGATGGGACGTGCTGCGAGGCGGCTCGGGGAGCGACCGGCTGTTCGGAGGCCGCGGTGTGAACCACCTGACGGGCGGCAAGGGTGACGACCTTCTCTCCGGCCGGGATGGCCTCGACACCGCTCACTACTTTGGGTCCGAGGGCCCGGTCGCCGGCAACCTGGTTACTGGACGGGTGACCGGGATGGGGACCGACTCGCTGATCGGCATCGAGGGACTGGTCGGCTCCCGCTTCGCGGATGAGCTCAGGGGCGATGAAGGAAACAACCGCCTCGTCGGAGGCCCCGGCGGACACGACCGCATCTTCGGAGGGGGCGGGGCCGATTCCCTGGGTGCGGGTAATGTCGGCCACGACGGGCCCAGCCCGGCGGAGGTGGGAGCGTTTCTCCACGGAGGGAGCGGGGCCGACTCCCTGCGCGGAGGTCCCGGACCCGATGAGCTGCGGGGATCCCGGGGCAACGACCGCATCGAGGGGGACGCAGCGGATGACGTGCTCGGGGGAGGCCCAGGCTCCGATGAGTTGTGGGGGGAGGGACGCTATTTCTCTTCCGACGAGCCCCCGGGGAACGACTCGCTGTTCGGCGGTCAAGGAAACGATGACCTTCGTGGAGGGCCCGCCGACGATTCGCTTGACGGGGGGGCGGGCTCCAACCGGAACTTCGGAGGGGAAGGGGTTGACCGGTGCCTCCGGCCGACCCCCTCTTCCGGGGCCAAAGGGTGCGAATCCCCCTGAGGGTCAGCAGGACATTCAAGATCGTCTCGGGGCAGCCCTGCTGTAGCCGGCCACCGTGCGCTCGACCAGCGCCCGTAACTCAAGCCGCGACAATGCTGCGGCCGCGGCCCCCGGCTCGAGCTGTGCCGAGGCACAGATGTGCTCCAGCGACAGCGGGACATCATCGAGCGCGCGCAGCAGCGCCTCCTCTTCGAAGCTCAGAGCTAAGGGTTCGGCGAAGGCGGGCGGTGGGGCCATGGCGGCCAAGCCGGGGGCGAGCTCCTCGAGGATGTCCGTCGCAGACGTAACCAGCGCCGCCAGAGATGTGCGGATCAGCTCGTTGGGGCCCTGCGCCATGGGGTTTCGAACGCTGCCCGGCACCGCGAACACCTCGCGATTGCAATCGAGCGCCAGCCGCGCGGTGACGAGGGCGCCACTGGTGACGGCACCTTCAACCACTACGATCCCGTCGCTGAGGCCAGCGATGATGCGATTACGGCGGGGGAAGTGGTGGCGAGCAGGTTGCACGCCGTCGGGGTACTCGGACACGAGCGTGCCGGAGCGGGCAATTCTCTGCTTGAGACGAAAGTTGCGGTGCGGATAGTCGACATCGAGCCCACATCCGAGCACCGCCACCGTGTGCCCTGAAGCATCGAGCGCGGCCCTGTGGGCGGCCGCATCGATACCTACAGCGAGGCCCGAAACGACTACTGCGCCGGCGGCGCAGAGGTCCGTGGCGAGCTCCTGTGCCACACGCACGCCGGTGCTGGTCGGCCTTCTGGTGCCGACCACTGCGACCACCAGGGCATCGTCTGGAGGAAGCGGGCCTCCATCGCCGTACAGACGACCGGGGGGTGGATAAGGTCCCAGCTCGCTGAGGCGGCGAGGCCACTCCGCGTCGCGCGCAGAGACGACGCGGCTCATGCGGCGGCGCCTTCGGTAGCGGCTCGGCGATAGGAGAGCGCCTCGGAAACGTGCTCCGAGGATACCTCTTCCTCCCGCGCGAGGTCGGCGATCGTGCGAGCCACCCGCAGCACCCTGTCGAGCCCGCGCCCCGAGAGCCCGAAGGCTTCGATCGCCATCCCGACGTGGCCGCGGGCCGGGTCCTGAAGATGAAGTGTCGCCTCAAGCATCGCCTTGGGGGAAGAGGCGTTGGTCAGGCCGTCTTGCCCGTAACGAGTCGTTTGAAGCCGGCGGGCCGTGCTCACGCGCGCGGCCACCGCGGCGCTGGACTCGCCCTGGGGAAGCCCCATGAGGTCGGCCGACGGGGTCCGGCCCATGGTTACGTGAAGGTCGATCCGATCGAGCAAGGGGCCGGAGAGCTTGTGCCGGTAGCTCTCGATCTGCGGCAGCGTGCACCGACATGCCCGCACCGCGTCTCCCAGATAGCCGCACGGGCACGGGTTCATGGCGGCGACCAAGCAGATGCGGCAAGGATAGGAAACGAACGCACCGCTGCGGGCGATGCGCACGACTCCCTCCTCGAGCGGAGCCCGCAACGTCTCCAGCGCATCCCGCCGGTAGAGCGTCAGCTCGTCCAAGAACAGGACTCCGCGATGAGCAAGGCTTGCCTCGCCGGGGCGCGCAAAGCCCGCTCCACCGCCGATCAGCCCCGGCACAGAGACGTGGTGATGGGGACTCCGAAAAGGACGTTGGGAGATGAGCCCAGCCTTCTCCGAGAGCAAGCCCGCAACGGAATAGACCCTGGTGACGTCGAGCGACTCGTCGCGGGTCATGGGCGGGAGGATGCCGGGCAAGCGGCGGGCAAGCATCGTCTTGCCCGAACCGGGAGGCCCGACCAACAGAAGGTTGTGGTTTCCCGCGGCAGCGACCTCGAGGGCACGCTTGGCGGAGGGGTGGCCCCGTACCTCACGAAGGTCCTCACAAGGCTCCGACACCGGTGGGCGCGGGGCCGGCGAGGAGGGAGTCTCGGCCCCCCTGAGCCACGCCAGGCACTGTTGGAGTGAGGCCACCGGCACGACTTCGACCCCCTCGACCAGCGACGCCTCGCCGGCGTTGGCGAGGGGGCAGATCAGGCCCTTCTTGCCGGCACGAAGAGTTGCTATGGCGGCCGCGAGCACACCGCGCACGGGCCTGACCGAGCCGTCCAGGGCCAACTCGCCGAGCGACACCCAGCCTTCGAGGCGAGCCGGATCGGCGGCGCGCCGCTCGGCCAGGAGCCCGAGCGCGAGAGGAAGGTCGAAGTGGGTTCCCTCCTTGCGCAGGGCACCGGGGGCGAGGTTGGCTGTGATTCGAGCCGCGGGCCATGCTTGGTCCGAGGACAACAGCGCGGCGCGAGTGCGCTGCTCGGCCTCTTTCACCGATCTCGTGGCCAGTCCCACAATCGTGAAGCTCGGGATGCCCGGCCCGATGTGAACTTCGACCTGAACCAGCCGGGCCTCCGTCCCGACTATCGCAATCGTCTCTGAGGTTGCGACCACGAACCCTCCGGTCCCGGCCCTGAAAGCGCGACTGGGAGCAGGCTAGCGGAGGACTGTGACAGGCTTTGGGGGGCCGGCTCCCGGCCCCGGGGGAAAAGGTGAAAGTGGCAAACGCCCACCGTGGACCCCTGCACACGAAAAACGGTGGGTAAACGCACACCGTGGCCATTTGCCCCCGCTTGCAGGAGACGGAAACGGGAGGGCCCCCCCAAATCCCTCAGAAAGCTCCCGGGAGGTGCGTGAGCTCGAGGCCCCCTTCGGCCACGGCCACCGAGATCACATCGAAGCGCAGCTCGCGCCGGCTCCCCCGGTGCTCTGCCAGCCAGATGCCGGCCGAACGCCGGATCCGGTTCTGCTTGAGTGGCCCGACCGCCTCCGCCGGCGCGCCCCAGAGCGCCGATGTTCGGGTCTTGACCTCGCAGAAGACCAAGAGGCGGCCGCGGCGCACAACGAGATCGATCTCGCCCGCGCGGCACCGATAGTTGCGGTCCACGATCCGGTATCCACGCCTGCGGTAGAAGGCCGCGGCGGCGTCCTCTCCGGCCTTGCCCAGTTCGAGGTGCGCGCTCATGCGCGCCACGCTAGACGGGCCCTGGGACGGTGAGAGCTCTAGCGCTCCATTCCGGGGGGCTGGGGCAGCAGGTCGCGCTCGGCGAGCTGCGACAGCTCTTCGACATTCAAGTCCCGGAAGGTCACCACTTTGACGTGCGAGACAAACCGAGCCGGGCGGTGCATGTCCCACACCCAGGCATCCTTTAGCTCGACCTCGAACCAGGTGCGGGCGCCGGAGTGGCGGGTGTCGACCTTGACCTCGTTGGAGAGGTAGAAGCGCCGCTCGGTCTCGACGACGTATTTGAACATCGGGAGCACGTCCCGATACTCCTTATAGAGCTGGAGCTCCATCTCGGCCTCATACTTCTCGAGGTCCTCGACGCTCATCACTCCCCCTCGCCTCGACGTCTTCCGGTCCCCAGCAGTTTCGCGCTTCCGAAGGCTCCCGAACACCCTCTCGGCCGAATCCGGTCACCCCGTAGAAGGAACGCCGGTGAATCTCGCATGGCCCCAGTCGGTTCAACGCCGCCCAGTGCTGCCTGGTCCCATAGCCTACGTTGGTCCGGAAGCCGTAGCCGGGAAACCGGCGGTGATAACGCCGCATGGCGGCGTCTCTGTAGACCTTGGCGATGATCGAAGCTGCGGCCACCGAACAGGACACGACGTCGGCCTTCTTTACCCCCAGAGAGGGAAAGGGCAGACGCCGGGGCCGGAAGCAGTCCAAGAGAGCGTAGTCGGGAGTCTTATCGAGGCCCGCCAGCGCCCTCCTCAGCGCTTCGAGGTTGCAGCGCTGGAGCCCGCGGCGATCGATGCGCCCGGGCGAGATCCGGACGATGGAGACGGCGAGGGCCTCGGCCCGGATCCGTTCGGCGAGAAGGGTTCGCTGCAGCGGCGTACACAGCTTGGAGTCGCGTACTCCCTCGATGCGAGCGCCTGCGGGAAGAATCACAGCGGCCGCCACGAGTGGACCGGCCAGTGCTCCTCTGCCCACCTCGTCGGCGCCGGCCACAAGACCGAAGCCGGCCGCCTCCAGTCTTCGCTCCAAGGCACCTGTGGCATCCGCGGACATGTGCGAGTCGGACTTTCTAGAGACCGCCGAAATGGGACGGCGGCCACAACACCACGAACGCCCTACCGACGACATCGGAGGTCTTGATGGGCCCGATGAACCTGGAATCCTGCGAGTTCGAGCGGTTGTCCCCCATCACGAAGAGACGGTCTTTCGGCACCAAGCAACCATTGCCGGAACGCTTCATCCGGATCGGGCAGCTCTGTGAGGTCACCGACGTGCTGCTTGTGTCGCGGCCCCCTTTGATGTAGGACTCGGCAACGACTTCCCCATTCACGGAGAGCTGGCGCGGCTTGCCCGCGTAGCGCACGACATCGCCTTCGAGGGCAACCACCCTCTTGATGTAGTCGTTCTCGCTTCCGGTGGGGAGCCCCAACAGCTCGCGCAGAAAGTTGCGAGCGTCCTCGTACCAGGGGAGATCGGGAAGATCGGAGACGACCGCGCGGCGGGCAAAGACGATGATCTGGGAACGCTCCACTTCACCGAGCCGGTAGCCGACCTTCTCGACCAGGACGCGGTCGCCCACCCTGAGCGTGGGGAGCATCGATCCAGAGGGAATGAAGAAAGCCTGGATCAGAAAGGTCTTGATGATCACCGCTATGAAGAATGCGAACAACACGAGCAGCGGCAACTCGGCGATTTGGGCGATGACACTCCGGCCGCGCTCCGGAGGTTGCTCGTGAGTCTCGGTGACGTCGGAACCCCGGCCCGGGGGCGGCGCGCTCCGAGGGGGCTCCGTTCGTGATCGCATTGGGTCAGAGCTTAGTGCTCGGCACCGGAAATCGGGTGCACTGCACTCAGTGCTCCGCACCGGAAATGCGGTGCCACCGCATTGAGGAGGAGGCGCACCCTAGGCTTGGCGGCGCTCTTTGACCTTGGCCTTCTTGCCCACGCGCTCGCGCAGGTAGTAGAGCTTGGCCCGCCGCACGGCTCCGTAGGCCGCGACGTCGATCTTGGCGATCATCGGCGAATGTACGGGGAAGGTGCGCTCGACTCCGACTCCAAACGAGACCTTGCGCACCGTGAACGTCTCCGACAGCCTGCTGCCGCGGCGGCGGATAACGATGCCTTCGAAGATCTGGATCCGTTCCCGCTCACCCTCGACCACACGGACATGCACTCTGATGCGGTCCCCCGCCCGGAAATTTGGTAAGTCCGTGCGCAGATAGGGCCTCTCGACCACGTCGGTCGGGTTCATCTCCAACTCCTTGTCTTGACCGGACTTGCCGGGTTTCCGGTGCTCGCCGTTCGCCGAGGTTGCAGGCCGCCTCGGCCCTTCTGGTAGCCCGGACGGGATTCGAACCCGTGATCTCCGCCTTGAGAGGGCGGCGTCCTGAGCCAGACTAGACTACCGGGCCAAGCGGTGGTCCCGCCCTGGTCTTGCGGCGCAACCTCGTGCTCGCTGGGGCGCCTGGATTCGAACCAGGACTAACGGAACCAGAATCCGCCGGGCTGCCAGGTTACCCCACGCCCCACAGACGGCTCAGAGAATATCAGTGCCTGGGGCGCGAGCCGCGCCCTAGCGACAGCAGCTCGGGCTCGGCCCCCTCGATTCCCCCCAGCAGGCCATTACTCTCCTGCGCTTGTTGTCAAGGCTTGATTCGCTGCAGCGTGCGGGCTCGGCCGAGAATCTCAAGGGACTCGAACAACGGCGGCGACACGAGGGTTCCCGTGACCGCGGCCCGGATGGGTTGGAATGCCTGCTTCGGCTTCAGCTCGCGTTCGGCCGCCAGCCGTCTCAGGCAATCCTCGATGGCGTCGGCGTTCCACGCGGAGAGGCCGCGCAAAGCGTTGAACACGGCCTTCAGATACTCCTCCTGCCCCCCGAGCACCTTGCGGGCCTTGTCGTCGGGAGCCACCTCCTGGAACAGGAACCTCACCATGGACGGGGCTTCGTCCAGGCGCCGCAGGCGCTCGACCAGCAGCGGCGCCACCGCCTCCAAGGTCTGCACATCGGCCTCGAAACCGGCGGCGGCACAGAACGGCACCAGCTCACGCGCGAGCTCCGCCGGCTCAGTCTGCTTGATGTAGTGGAGGTTCAGCCATTCCAACTTGTTGAGATCGAAGGCGGCAGGGTTGCGGCCGACGCGCTCCAGCGAGAAACGCTCGACGAGCTCCTCGACGGAGAAAATGTTGGTGCGGTCGTCGTAGGACCATCCCAAGAGCACCAGATAGTTGACCATCGCCGAGGCCAGAAAGCCGCGCTCCCGGTAGGAGCGCAGCGCAACATCTCCCCAACGCTTGGACAAGGGCCGGCCGCGCTCGTCCACAAGCAGCGGCAGATGCGCGAACACAGGAACATCGGTGGCTCCCATCCCCTCGCGCAGAAGAATCTGGCGGGGCGTAGCCGGAATCAGGTCCTCTCCTCTGATGATGTGCGTGATGTTCATCAGCATGTCGTCGAGGCCCGCCGCCAGAAGATAGGTCGGTGAGCCGTCCGAGCGCTGGATGACGAAGTCCCCAATCTGCTCGCTACTGGTCTCCACCCGGCCCCGAACGACATCGTCGAAAGAGATCGTTCGGCCGCCGGGAACCTTGAAGCGGACGGCCGAGGGCCGGCCCGAGCGCTCGAGCTCGGAGCGCTCGGCTTCGGTGAGCTTCCGGCAGTGCTGGTCGTAGCCTTGGGGCCCTCCCCCTCTTTTGGCGCGCCGCGCCGCCACATCCTCGGGGGTGCAATAGCAGCGATAGGCGTGGCCGTTCTCGAGCAGCGAGAGAGTCGCTGCACCGTAGCGTTCGAAGCGCTCGCTCTGCCGGTAGGGCCCGTACTCGCCCTCGGCTCCTGGACCCTCGTCCCATGTCAGACCCAACCAGCGCAGGTCCTCCAGCGCGCCCTCGAAGCCTTCCTCAGTGGCGCGCTTGGCGTCGGTGTCCTCGACCCTCAACACGAACACGCCGCCCTGTTGGCGGGCGAACAGCCAGTTGTAGAGCGCCGTGCGGGCGTTGCCCACGTGGATGTAGCCGGAGGGGGCCGGAGCGATGCGCGTGCGAACCGTCATGCCTCAGACGCTAGCAGTGGAGGAGCAACAAGCCCGCTGGGGGTCACACGACGCGTCGGTCGGAGGCCCCGTGCCTCCCCCTATTGGTGGCCCTCAGCCGCACGCGCGCACGCGACGACGCCGAACAAGCTCCTTAGACCCCGCTCGCCCGGCACACCTTTGTGCGATCCACATGGTCCAGCTTCGTCACGCCCAGCAGTGCCATGGCGTTCAGGACCTCGTCTCGCAGTATCTCGAGAACGCGCACGACACCGGCTTCCCCCGCAACGGCGAGCCCCCACAGGTAGGGACGGCCGACGAACACCGCTCGCGCACCCAGAGCCAGTGCGGTGAGAACGTCGACACCCCGCCGCACTCCCCCGTCGAGATAGACCTCGGCCCGGCCCTCGACGGCCGTGACGACTTCCTCGAGGACGTCGATCGCCGCTGAGGTCCGGTCGAGCTGACGCCCGCCGTGGTTCGAGACCACGATGCCGGAGATACCGTGCTCGACGGCAGCTCGGGCATCCTCTGCGGTCATTATTCCCTTTACGACCACGGGGAGCTGCGAGACCTCTGCGATCCAGGGCAAGTCGTCCCAAGTCAAACTCGGATCGGTGAAGCCTTCGAGGAGTTCGGCCGACGAAAGAGAGCGGTCCCGAGCGTAGGCGTCGTAGTTGGCGGGAGCGACGTTCTCGCTCGGGGTCATCTCGTGGCGAAACTGTGACTCCCGGTAGCCCAAGACCGGGAGGTCGGCCGTGACCACGATCGCCTCGTAGCCGTGCTCTTTGGACCTGTGCAGGAGGTTCTCCACGAGGCCGCGGTCACGGTTGAAGTAGAGCTGAAACCAGCGGAGGCCGCCGCCCATCTCCTCGTGCGCCGCGGCCACATCCTCGAGAGAGAAATTCGAGGCGGTCGACAGACACAGGGGCACCCCGCAACGTCCGGCCGCCCGTCCGCTCGCAAGCTCGCCGTCGGCATGCACGAACCGCTGCCACCCGGTCGGCGCCAGTCCAACGGGCAACGCGACCCGCCGGCCCAGCAGCTCGGCCGAGGGGTCTATTTCCGAAACGTCGACGAGAACCCGGGGACGCAGCCGGTAGCGGGAAAAGGCGGCTTCGTTCTCGGCTATCGTGACTTCACCCCCGGCCCCGTCGGTAACGTAGGCATTGACCTCGGCGGAGAGCTTGTCTCGCGCCAAGGACTCGAATTCGTGAACGCCGAATAGTTTTTCGAGCTCCACCGGCTGCCCCTGCGTTCGGGCCGAGTGGTGGTAAATGGCTACATATCAACCACTATCCACCACTCGGCGATTGTGTGTGACTCGAGAGCAGGTTAGCGAATGCCGGAGTCGAGGCTCAACGTCACGCGGGCGTACACACCCGGCTCGACTCTCACCTGCACGCGCGTTCCGAAGGGCAGCCCGCCTGCATCCGAGCCGACGGCGAGCAACTCGTAGGAGCCCGGCTCGAGATCGATGCGGAAGCGGCCAGCCTCGGTGGAATCAGTGCTGGTCAGCACCTCCTCGGAACCCGCGGCGAAGACTTGGACCTCTGCCGCCACCGGCTTGTCGGGACAGGGGGTTCCGGCTTGCTCGACCGGACATTGGGGGCCGAGGAGGACCTTGCCGGCGACGCCGGAGCCCGGGCCTCT
>JALZJN010000171.1 GCA_030859735.1 Actinomycetota bacterium | reverse complement strand
TCTTGCGGCAACTACATATCGCGTCATAGGGTGACAATGGGTAGCCCGAGAACAGGCATCGGTTGGTGCCTCGGGACGTTCGGAGAGTTGCTCCAGGGCGTGCTTCCGACTGAAAGACGGGAATTTCTAGTTACCCTCCCGATCACTGAAGGTTCGACCGCCGAGTTCACGGCGGTGCGCGGGTTTGAGGGTGTACGCGTTTCTCCTCCGCACAAAGAGAAGTCGCGGCGATTGGCGGAGGGGTTGCTGCGATTCTACAACCTGGAGGCGGGCGGTGAGTTGCGCATCGAGAGCGAACTGCATGAAGGCAAAGGGTTTGCCAGTTCATCGGCCGACATGGTCGCCACGGCCCGCGCAATCGAGTCTGCATTCGGGATCCACATTTCCCGTCATTCTTTGGCCCGGATCATGAGCGCTATAGAGCCCTCAGACGGCGTGATGTACGAAGGCATCGTATCCTTCCACCAGCGAGAAGGGATCGTGCACGGTCGCCTGGGGACCTTGCCCTCACTGACCATCGTCGCGCTCGATGAGGGAGGCGGGGCGGAGACGACGGAGTTGTGCGAGGACCGCGGGTTCCACAGCGCAGGCAGGCTGGACGAGTACGAGAGGTTACTGCAGGACCTCCGACGTGCAGTGAAACAGCGTCATCTGCCGTCAGTGGGTGATGTCGCAACCCGCAGCGCCATCCTGAACCAAGACGTATTACCCAAGGAGCACCTCGAGCTGTTCCTGGACCTACGCGCACGTTATGACGCACTAGGGGTGGTGGCTACACATAGTGGCACGTGCCTGGGATTGCTCCTCGATCCCGGCTTGCCGCGCCATCCGGAGGTGCTGCCGGAGCTGGTCAGCGAGTTGCTAGCATGCCATTGCCCTGGCGTACGCGCGTATCGTACTTGTGGCACCGGACATTTTCGGACACAGATGTCCGGTGCTCCGTCTGCTCAACCCTATGGGGGCGTCTGCGAAACGCAAGGTCCAGGCCCGCTTGCAACGACGAGAACCCAATGCGTTTGACTGTCTCATCGGGTATCCGACGCCTCAGTCGTGAACAGGGCGAGCCTCCACGATGGGTCGCGAGGGATGTCGAAGGCGACGTCCCTGTCATCGGTTCTGTGGGGTTGCGAGACGACGTATTAATGAGCGAGAGTTGCGGAGATCGTGCGCCGAATCCTTGAGGAGCGCGCCGATCGCTCCGGTACCCCTCTACAATAGTGCAGAAGGTAGCGTTCACGGACGCTGCCGACGTGGTGGCCGGCGCGACACGGCTCCTGTCGACAAGCGCATCCTACCGTTGATCCGGGAACTATCATCGAGAGGTTCGACGGTGCGCCGTGGTAGACCTAGGTTCTTGAGGGTAAGGGACCGTGTAACATGACGGGAGAAGCGTCACACGGATGACGACGGACAAGTTGGCATTGGTGGCTTTCCGGGTTGTTTCCTCCACTGGCTGTCAGAGCCGCGCCACAGTGAGGATTTCGCGGGGTGGTCGCGGTCATGCCGAAGCCGAAGCCGAGGGTGACGACTCCATGGACGCACTCTTCCGCGCCACGGATGCCGCGATCGGGGTCCGTGGTGAGGTCACGGGCCTTCGCATCTACGCTTTCGACGATTACGACATGGTCGGGAAGGCACGAATCACAGTCAACTTCGAAGGCCGAAAGTACGCGGGGCGGGGCTCGAGCCCGGATGTGGTCGAGGCGGCGGCCCACGCCTACCTGCATGCGTTCTCTGCGTACCTGTCCGATCAAGTTCCAAGAACCGGCGCGGAGTGAACCGTTGCGAAATCCCACCGAAGAATCTCCCACGTCTGGCTGGAGAACCCCGGCAGAGATTTCGAAGACGGCTGGCCTTATGAGTGTGACACCATGTGTAACGTCTACCCACCCATCGACGGGATGATCCAAGATATTTCCTACGCTTGGATCATAGCGAGGAACAACGCCCAGGGCGCCAATTGGGATGACCGACCGCTCGATGGCCGCCTTCGGCTGAGCCCGGTACGCTCCCCGGAAGGTCCGAAACCAACGCCAAAGGCGCACGCGTCAATTGCTGTTATCGCACAGGTGGAGGGCACACTTGAGCGTTGCAGGTTGTTAACCAGGATCGAAACCCTCGAGTTGCGTACCCAAGCGCCCCACGGCAGGCGGAGAGGATCTTGCTTCGGACACCGCAGTCTAGGTCACCGGCGAAATCCTCGTCGTAAGCGGGGGCATACTTTGACTGACCACCGGCCCTCGGGCTCGAGAGGGCACAAAGGCGAAGGAAGGTTATTCTCCGCACGGCCGTCTTCGGCGTCGAGGACCGGCGGTAGGAGATGGCGGTTCGCTTCGACGCCGAATGCCGGTACCATGGGATCGAGCCCGGGATCGCCTCTCGGGGGCTTGCGGAAGACCGTACCAGATCGCGGAAAGGGGAGGCGGATTGCCTGAGACGGTAGGCTTCGTCGGGCTGGGAGGCATGGGCGGTCCCATGGCTTCGAACCTGATGGAGGCCGGTTACGAGATGGTGCTTCACAACCGTACCAGGGAGAAGGCCGAGAAGCTGGCCGCGGAGGGCGCA
>JALZJN010000144.1 GCA_030859735.1 Actinomycetota bacterium | reverse complement strand
TCCAGCTGCGGGGTGGGGGAAAGCCCGAAGGGAGTCGAGCGGACCTGAGGATCGAGCACATCGACTGACCCCAGCCGGTAACGCAGCGGCGAGGGATGGCCGAGGTTGACAACCTTGAGCTCATGGTTCGAGAGCTCTACCAGCACGGCCGAGATGAAGTCTTCGTCACCCACGTACCGGACCACCGAGTCGTCCACGGCGGATACCACGTCCGCCAAGAGGGTCCTCGTGAAAGCGGCGTCCCGGAAAGTGCCCAGCGCGGCCGACGCCAGACGGACGCCGTCGAGGCCCTTGCCGCGCACGTCGCCGACGATGACTCTGAGCCCATGAGGGGTCTCGACTGCATCGTAGAGGTCGCCTCCGATGAGCGCCTCCTCGGCGGCGGAGGCGTAGCGTACCGCCAGCTCCGCCTCTCCGAGGATGTCCGGCAGGGGCCGCAGGACGGTCTGCTGGGCGATCTCGGCGATGCGGATCATGCGCCGCAGCGCCTTCTCCCTGGTGACGCGCAGCCGCGCAATCGAGTAGCCGATCGCTCCTCCTGCGACATTGAGGCCGAGGCGCAAGAAGTGGGCGGCGGTCCAGTGCTCGGGCGCACCCAGCAATAGCGCCCACGCCACCGCATAGAGCGCGACTGCGACGGTCCGAGGCGGAGTGCTGAGAGCGGCCGCGATCATGCTCCCAACAAGCAAGGCGCCCAACAGGTCGATCCTCGTGATCAGGTCCAACAGGCCCAGCGAGGTGACTACCAGCAGGCCACCGACCAGGCCCCAGTCGGCTCCCTCAGAAGCCCCGCTGCGGTCGCGGTAGAGGGCGCTCAGCTCTTGGCGTCGGACCAAGTCGGCCCCCAAGAGAGGTCAACGGCCAACGGGACCTTCATGTCACACACTCCGGTCATGGCCCGCTCCACCAGCTCGGCCACCTCTTGCTCACGGCCCTCCTCGACCTCGAACACGAGCTCGTCGTGCACCGTCAGGATCATGCGCGCGCCGGGGACGCGCTCTTCGAGAGCTCGTTCGACTGCAATCATCGCCAGTTTCATGATGTCGGCGGCCGAGCCCTGGATGGGAGCGTTGAGAGCCTGGCGCTCTCCGATGGCTCGCACCCGGGGGTTGCCCGAACCGAGCTCCGGCAGATAGCGGCGGCGGCCGAACATCGTGGTGGTGAAGCCGTCGGCGTGCGCGTGGGCCACGACCTGCTCGAGGAAGCCGGACACTCCCGAGAACTGGGCCAGATAGGCGTCGATCACGTCCTGTGCCTCGGCCACCGGGACGTTCAGGCGCTCGGCCAGGCCCGCGGCCCCCATCCCGTAGGACAGCCCGTAATTCACCATCTTGGCCACGGAGCGGTGTCGGTTGGTGAGCGCCGGACGCTCCACCGAGAAAATGCGGGCGGCCGTCTCTGCGTGGATGTCCTCGCCGGACGCGAAGACGTCGAGCAAGATCTCATCTTCTGAGAGGTGCGCCATGACCCTGAGCTCGATCTGCGAGTAGTCGGCGGAGAGCAGAAGGCAGCCGGGTTCGGGGATGAAGGCGCGCCTTATGCGCTTGCCGATCTCCGTGCGGACCGGGATGTTCTGCAGGTTCGGGTTGGTGCTCGACAGCCGCCCGGTGGTGGTCGCCGTCTGATCGTAGTTCGTGTGCAGGCGGCCGTCCTCAGGATCGACCAGCGGGGGCAACGCGTCCACGTAGGTGTTCTTGAGCTTGGCCAGCTCCCGGTACTCAAGAAGCTTCGGCACGAAGGGGTGCTCCTCGACCAGCGTCTGCAGCGCTCTGACGTCGGTGGACAGGCCCGTCTTGGTGCGCCGTCTCGTCGTGAGCCCGAGCTTCTCGTAGAGCAGAGTACGGAGCTGAGCCGGAGATCCCAGGTTGAGCCGCTCGCCGGCGAGCGCGTAGCACTCGTCCTCGAGCTTTTCGATGCGGACGTCCAGCTCCTGCGCCATGGTGCCCAGATAGTCGAGATCGATGCGGACCCCCGCCTGCTCCATCGCGGCGAGGACCTCGATCAGAGGATGCTCGATGTCCCGGTAGAGCGCAGCCATGCCCAGCCTGTCGAGCTCCTGGTGGAGGGCAACCGACACCTCGAAGACGGCCCGGGCCCGGAGGCAAGAGGCCCGCGCGCGGGCCTCGTCGTCGGCCTCGTGCTCGAGCGCCAGCTGCGTTCCCTCCCCCACGCGAGGCGGCTCCTCGTCGGTCGTCCGGAGCGCCCGGCCCGCGTACTTGCGGGCAAGCCCGTCGAGCTCGAAGGGCTGACCCCCGGGGTCGAGCAGATAGGCCCCGATCTCCACGTCGGAGCTCATTCCACTGACATCGATTCCGGCCGCCCGCAGAGAGAGAAGGACCGTGCGCGCCCCGTGCGCGAGCTTGGGGATGGAGGCGTCCGACAGCACCGGCAGGAGAGCCTGCGCGAGCTCCTCGAGGGAAGCGCCGGCCTGGTCGAGAGGGACGAACGCGGCCTTGTCCTGGCCCCATGCCAGAGCTATCGAGCGGGGCGGCTTTCGGGGGGCCGGCGCAGAGACGTCCAAGGCGATGCCGTCGGAGGCGCGCAGCTCGGCCGCCAGCTCGGCCAGCTGATCTGCAGAGGAGGCGACCCTCATCTCGAGCTCGAACGGCGTTCCCTCGCCCTCGGCCGCCTCGGGGAGATCGGACAGGAGTCGCTCCAAGAGGCTGCGGAACTCGAGCGAGGTGAACAGCTCCTTGACGGCGCCCATGTCCCACGGCTTCATCACCAGGTCAGAGATCTCGACCTCGAGCGGCACCTCGGCGAGGGTGGACAGCTTCTTGTTGAGCACCACCTGCTCGGCGTGGGAAGCGAGGTTGGCGGCGAGTTTGGGCGTCTGCTCGTCGGCGTGGGCGATGGCCTTTTCTGCGGAGCCGTAGCGCTGCACCAGCTTCGCCGCCGTCTTCGTCCCCACCCCGGGGACTCCCGGCAAGTTGTCGGAGGAATCCCCCTCCAGCGCCTTCAGATCCACGTACTTCGTAGGAGGCACCCCGTAGCGCTTCTCGACCGCCTTGCGATCCATCTCGACGATGTCGGTGATCCCGCGGCGGTTATATAGGACTTGGATGTCGTTGTTCACGAGCTGGAAGAAGTCGCGGTCGCCGGTGACGATGCGAACGTCGATCCCTTCGGACGCCGCCCTTTTGGCGAGGAACGAGATGATGTCGTCTGCCTCGTGAC
>JALZJN010000133.1 GCA_030859735.1 Actinomycetota bacterium | reverse complement strand
GGCCTTGGAGGTCATCCGGCCCGCCATCCAGCTCGACGGCGGCGACATCGAACTCCACGGCGTCGAGGACGGCGTTGTGACCGTGATGCTGCTCGGCACCTGCGAAACTTGCCCCATCTCCCCCGTCACGCTCAAGCAGGGCGTCGAGAGACTCCTGCGGGAGCGCGTGCCGGGGGTCACCGAAGTCGTCGCCATCGAGGCTTGAGCCTTGCAGAGCGTGTCCTAAAGGGCGAGCGGCGGGCTCTGGCCCGGCTCATCTCCTCGATCGAGGACGGTGGGCCGAATCTGGCCGAGGTGATGCGTACGCTCTATCCACACACGGGCCGGGCTCACGCCGTGGGGATCACCGGAGCGCCCGGTGCAGGCAAGTCGTCTGTGACCGATCGCCTCGTCGCCAGGGCCCGCCAGGATGGCAGCTCGGTCGGGGTCCTAGCCGTCGATCCCTCCAGCCCCTTCTCAGGAGGAGCGTTGCTGGGTGACCGGGTGAGGATGCAGGGCCACGCCACCGACGACGGGGTGTTCATACGCTCGATGGCCACCCGTGGCCACCTCGGCGGCATTGCGCTGGCCACGCCCGAGGCGATGAGGGCGCTCGATGCCTTCGGGCTCGAGCTGATCCTCGTCGAGACGGTCGGTGTCGGCCAAGCCGAGGTGAGAGTTGCAGACGCCTGCGACACGGTTCTGGTGGTTATCAACCCGGGTTGGGGCGATGCGGTGCAGGTCGCCAAGGCAGGACTGCTCGAGGTGGCGGACGTGTTCGTGTTGAACAAGGCCGACCGGCACGGGGTCGCACAAGCCGAGCGAGAGCTCAATCAGATGCTCGAGCTCTCGAACCTCGAGCGCACACCCGAGATCATCCGCACCGTGGCCACAGAAGACGAGGGGGTTGATGAGCTCTGGACGGCGATCTGCAGCCATCGCTCCTATCTGGAGCAGGACCAACGTTTGTCCCAGAGGCGGTTTCGGCGTGCCGCGCTCGAGATCAGGGATATCGCGCTCGAGCGCTACCGCTCTCACCTCGACGAGGACGGGACCGCCTTCATAGAAAAGCTGGCCTCGGATGTCGAGGCTAGGCGCTGTGATCCCTACGAAGCCGCCGACCGCCTGCTCGAGCACACCGCCGAGCGTGGCTCTCGCCAAAGTTAGAATCCTGCACATGAAAGAAAACCCCAAAGAGCGCTGGCAGGAGGCTTTCGACGCGGCCAAGCTGCGGGACGACGTCGACTTCGACACGCTCTCGAGTACCCCTCTGGACCCGCTCTACTCGCCCGAGGAAATCGACCCACGCGTGGGCGTCCCCGGCGAGTATCCGTACACTCGTGGGATCTACAGCTCCGGCTATCGCGGACGCCTGTGGACGATGCGACAGTTCTCTGGGTTCGGCTCTCCGAAGCAGACCAACGAGCGCTACAAGTACCTTCTCGAACACGGCCAGACCGGGCTTAGCGTCGCCTTCGACATGCCGACACTCATGGGCCGTGATTCCGACGACCCGTTGTCGGAGGGAGAGGTCGGCCGCTGTGGAGTTGCGGTCGACTCGCTCGCCGACATGGAGATCCTGTTCGAGAGCATCGACATCGAGGCAATTACTACATCGATGACGATCTCGGGACCCGCGCCAATGCTGTTCGCCCTTTACGTCGCCGCCGCCGAGAAACAGGGAGCCAATGTCTCGAGGTTGGACGGGACCTGCCAGACAGACATTCTCAAGGAGTACATCGCTCAGAAGGAGTGGCTGTTTCCTCCCGAGCCTCATCTGCGGCTGACCGCCGACATGATGGAATACTGCATTTCAGAGGTGCCCAAGTACCATCCCCTCTCGATCTCCGGCTACCACATAAGAGAGGCGGGCTCGACTGCTGCGCAGGAGCTCGCCTTCACGATTGCGTCCGGCTTTGCGCACGTGGAACTGGGTCAAAGGCGCGGGCTCGATGTCGACGACTTCGCTCCGGGCCTCAGCTTCTTCTTCAACTCGCACATCGACTTCTTCGAAGAGATTGCCAAGTTCAGGGCCGCCCGTCGCATCTGGGCGCGCTGGATGAAGGAGCGTTACAAGGCGACAAAGCCGCGTTCGTGGATGCTCAAGTTCCACACGCAGACGGCGGGCGTTTCCCTCACTGCCGAGCAGCCCTACAACAACGTAATCAGAACCACTACCGAGGCTCTAGCCGCGGTGCTCGGCGGAACTCAGTCGCTGCACACGAACTCGCTGGACGAGGTGCTTTCGCTACCCACCGAAGAAGCCGTCGAGGTGGCCCTTCGCACGCAACAGGTGATCGCCTACGAGACAGGCGCCGCCAACGTCATCGATCCGCTCGGGGGATCGTGGTTCATCGAAGCATTGACGGATCGCATGGAGGCGGAAGCCGAAGGCTACTTCTCAGCGATCGAGGAAATGGGCGACGGTTCTATCCTCGACGGGATGCTGGCCGGCATCGAGCGCGCCTACTTCCAAAAGGAGATGGCCGACGCGGCGTTCCACTATCAGCGGTTGCTCGAACAGGGCCAGAAGGTCATCGTTTCGGTGAACCGCTTCACCCATACCAAGCAGCCACCTCCCGAGGTTCTGCTCATCGGGCCCGAGATCGAGGAGCGTCAGAAGAAGGCGCTTGCCGAGGTGCGCGCCAACCGGGACCAGGGCCGGGTGGATGAGGCCGTCGCGGCGCTAAAGGAGATGGCCTCGGGCGATGACACCAACTCGATCCCGGTCCTCATCGACGCCGCCAAGGCCTATGTGACGTTGGGCGAGATGGTGGGTGCCCTGAAAGAGGTCTGGGGCATCTACTCCGAGCCCCCCGCCTTCTAGTGCTCTAGTCCGTCTAGACGGCGAGGGGATCCTCGTCCAGGATGCCGTCGAAGTAGTGGGGGGCGTTCGCCTGGGATTCGAGCGTGTCCGCGCGCTTGACGTCGTCCTCGACCTTGCCGACCGCCTTCTGGCAGATTTTTGCTATCTGGGTCAGCTCGCCGAGCAGGTCCTCCGAATAGGGGAGACCCATCTGCATGAACTCCTTGGCGTGCTTGACGTGGAGCCCGATCCTCTCGAGCTCGCGATTGACGCTGGAGGTTGTTTCGGAGGGCATGGCGAATCTCCCTTCACGGTTCGTCCGGGCAAACTCTAACACTGCTGGACTCTAATCACATTGACAACATGAACAGCAGAGGATAGCAGCGGGTGGGGGCCTGAAACGCGCGTAAACGCGTCATCGACCACCGATTCGGTCGTGAAACGCGCCTTACTCGGCGCCCGTCACAGTCCGCGGCCCCCGCGGATGATCCGGTAGCCGAGAAACCCGGCCGCCAGAGCGAAGACGATCGCCACCACCGCCCCGACTATCTCAAGGGTGCTTGCAGGAGGGGCTTGGATGATGGTGGGCGAGGGTTCGGGAGTCGGAGTGGGCGTGGCCTGGAGGCCCATCCACAGCAGCACGAATTCTTGTTGCGGCTGAACCTTGGCCCACAACCACCCGCAGAAGTCCTCTTTGAGCCAGACTTCTTTGGGCCAGGCCTCAGGGCGCGTCATCGAGAAACGGGCCACGGGGACACGGTTTCGCCGGGGGCCGCGGCGAGACCGGCGTCGGCCAGGAGTCCCAGGAACATACGCAGCAATCTCGCGGTCACGCCCCAGACGATGTGCCCTTCGAAGATCCATGCCTCTGTCGGGTAGGTGAACCCCTCGTGTACGAAGCCCGGTTCCACGCGGATCTCCTCTGTCAGCCGGGCGATCGGTGCCACAATCAAAGCTTCCACTTCGCTCGGGTTCGGCTCGAGAAGGGGTTGGGGGGCCACCCAGCCGATTACCGGCGTGATCACGTAGCCGGAGACGAAGGTCGGGGTCTGATCGAGGTGACCCAGCACCCTGACTTGGGAGGGGTCCAGCCCGGTCTCCTCGTGAGCCTCCCGCAGGGCGGCCTTCTCGGGGCTCTCGCCCGGCTCGAGCGAGCCGCCGGGAAAGGAGATTTGGCCCTTATGAGTCGAGACGGTATCGGTTCTCAAGGTGAGCAACAGGGCGGGGTCCGAGCCTTCGAGCACGGGAATCAGCACGGCCGCCGCACGCCCCTCCGAGGCCTCGCCTCGGAGGGGTGGCCGGGCAGAGAGGGCACGTGACAGCCGGCGCTCGAAATCACTTATCACGGTCGGTCATCGTAGCCTTGGGATCTTGGTCTGACGATAAATGGGATTTTGGTCTGACGATAAATGGGATTTTTGGTCTGACGATAAACAGGAGGGACTACGTGGGTCGGCTAGTGAGTTTGGAGGTGAGCGACGGGGTCGGGGAGATTCGGTTGGAGAACCCTCCGGTCAACGCATTGAACCGGCAGCTGGCAGAGGAGCTTGGCGACTGCGTCTCTGCCATTCGGGATGATCCGGGCATCCGGGCAGCGGTGGTGTGGGGCGGCAAGAAGGTGTTTGCCGCGGGTGCGGACGTGAAGGAGATGTCAGACCTCGACCCCGCGGCTATACAGCGTCACATCGCTCCGTTTCAGGAGGGGTTGAGCGCGCTCGAGCAACTGCCCATCGTGACGGTGGCGGCGATCACCGGCTACGCGTTGGGTGGCGGCTGTGAGCTGGCGCTCGCTTGCGACCTGCGAGTTTGCGCCAGCAACGCCCGGCTCGGCCAGCCCGAGATCCTCCTCGGGATCATCCCCGGGGCCGGTGGCACGCAGCGGCTGCCCCGGCTCGTCGGCACCGGCCGGGCCAAGGAGATCATCTATTCAGGACGCACCCTCGACTCGGTCGAAGCACTTCAGATCGGTCTGGTGAACGAGGTAGTGGAGCCCGCCGAGGTCCACGCGCGCGCACATTCCGTCGCATCTGTTTTCGCGTGCGGGCCGACGGTGGCGCTGGCAGCCGCCAAACAGGCGATGCAGACGGGCATGGAGACCGACATCACTTCCGGTCTGCTCTTCGAGCAGCGGGCCTTCGCCGCACTGTTCGCCACCCAGGATCAGAAGACGGGGATGGCTTCATTCATCGAGAAGGGGCCGGGCCAGGCCGAGTTCTCGGGCCACTAGTGGTCGTGCTCCGATACCCTTGAGTCGGTATTCGTCCAGGCTGTGAGCTCAGGTGGAGATCTAGTGAACATCGCCGTATGCGTCAAGCACGTCCCCGATCCCAACCTCCCCATGGAGATGGACGGCACTCGTCTCAAGCGGGCGGGCGTTCAGGGCGTGCTGGACCCCGGCGACGAATTCGGTGTCGAAGCTGCGCTTCAGATCAAGGAGGGGCACGGTGCCGAAGTGACTCTCGTGTCGATGGGGCCGGAGTCTTCAGCCGAGGCACTGCGCCGAGGCCTCTCGATGGGCGCGGACCGGGCCATCCTCGTTTCGGACGAAGCTCTCGAGGGGGCGGATGCCCTCGTCACCGCCCGAGTGCTGCGGCGAGCCATCGAGCGAGCCGAGCCTGACCTCGTGATTGCCGCGGTCGAGTCCACCGACGGATACACCGGCACGATGCCGGCCGCCCTGGCACAGCTCATGGGGTGGCCTCAGGTCACCTTTGCCACGCAGGTGGAGATCACCGATCGAACGCTTCGGGCTCAGCGGCAGACGGCCACCGGCTACCACGTCGTGGAATGCGAGCTGCCGGCGCTGGTCACGGTGACGGCGGGTATCAACGAACCTCGTTATGCCTCATTCAAGGGGATCATGGCGGCGAAGAAGAAGCCGCTCGAGCGGTTGGCGCTCGCGGACCTCGGATTGCCGGCCGACGCTGCGCGCCCAGCTCAGGAGATCGTGGAATTGAGTGAGACCGAAGAGCGCAGGTCTGGAGAGGTGATCGTGGACGAGGGCGATGCGGCTTCCCGAGTCGCTGCCTTCCTGCATGAGGCGAAAGTCATTTGATGCACCTTTGCGACGAAACTCCGGCGCAGGAGCACTAATGAGTGGAGTCTGGGTTTACGCCGAGGTAACGGAGAGCGGGATCGATCCCAGCGCGCTCGAGCTCTTGAGCAAGGCGCGGGCTCTGGATCCGAAACCCGCTGCGGTCGCGTTGGGCCCGGGCTCGTCCGCGGCGGCCGCGGCGCTCGGCCGCCATGGTGCGGCAACTGTGTACTGCTCCGACGACTCCGTCTACGCGGACTTCGTCGCCGAGCCTCAGACGCATGCACTCCAACAGCTCGTGGCCGAGCATGAGCCCACCCTCATTCTTTTCGCCACCAACTACGACTCGCGAGACGTCGCCGGACGACTGTCGGCCCTGACCGGAGCGACTCTTGTAGCGAACGCCGTCGATGTCCCGAGTCTCGACGTAGTTCAGACCTCGATCATGGGTGGCTCCATACGTGTGGACGTGAGGCTCGAGGGAACTCTCAGGCTCGTGCTCGCGCGACCCAAGTCTTTCGCGGCAGTGGAGTCTCCGGGCGATTGCGTGACGGTTGCTATCGAGAGCTCGGTTCCCGACGAACTCAAGAGGGCCAGAATCATCGAACGACATGAGGCTGAAGCCGCGGGTCCGAAGCTTCAGGACGCATCCGTGGTGATCGCCGGGGGGCGCGGCCTGCAGGGGGCCGAGAACTTCCGTCTCCTGGATGAGCTTGCAGCGTCAATCCCAGGCGCGGCGGTGGGAGGTACCCGGGCCGTGGTCGACGCGGGGTGGGTTCCGTACTCGTACCAGATCGGGCAGACGGGCAGCACGGTCAAGCCCGAAGTCTATTTAGCCTTCGGCATCTCAGGAGCGACCCAGCACGTCGTGGGGATGAAGGGAGCTAAGAGAATCGTTGCGATCAACAAGGACGAGGATGCCCCTATTTTTTCTCTGGCGGATCTGGGAGTGGTCGGCAATGCCCTCGAACTTCTGCCCAAGCTCATCGAAGAGATTCGCAAAGGATAGAGATGGGCTTTTCTGATTCGTTCCGAAGGTTCTTCAATCGGGGCCGGGCGCCCGACCTCGGCCCCCTGCGGACGTTTGCAGCCGAGCGCAAGGGTGTCGAGGGCTATATTGAACCCCGTACGGCGACGCAGCCACTCACTCTCTTGCTGGTTGATCGCTATGGGGATTCGATGCGCGGCGCGATCAGGGGGCCGCGCGACGCCAAGGATTTCTGCGCTCAGGCTTCGATACCTCTCTACGATGCTGCGGTGATCGGATACCCACAGCGGATGGTCGACTTCGAGCAGCGCGGGGGCCGGGCGAGCAAGGACGCCTTGGACGAGCAGATCGCCGACCTCGAGCGCCGCCTCCAAGAATCTGACTAAGTGCACCTCCCATAGATAGGGTGGTATTCGACGCCTCTGTATCCCCGGCCGCAGCGTTCCACGGCTCCGCCGAGGTCGGAATTGGGACCCAATCTGTAGCTTACGCCCCTTGCGACTGAGGCGCAGTGGCGCTCTCGGTCCTCACCGTAATTCCGCTGCGGAGCACTAACCACCCTTTATATTGAGCTTTTCGCCATAGCCCGATGCCGGGGGATGGCTTTGGTGATTGTCTACTCGGGGGTAAGAGTTGTTGTTTGAACGAAGGTCGCGCCGGTCTACGTTCATCCTTCTGGTCGGGGCCGGACTCTTGCTGTTCGTGGTCCTGCTGCTGGTGGGCCTAGCGATCTCTCGTTACCTGGGGGATGATGCCCTCGGCCGCATGGACCGAGGACTTGCGCGCTATCTGGCGCGCAACCGCAGCAGTGGTCTTAACCAGACGACCGAGATCCTCTCCTATCTTGCCGAGACAACTACTGTCATCGGTCTAGGCGTGCTGCTGTTCGTTGGAACCAGATTGACATGGAAGCGCTGGGGAGACTCATTGTTGGTGCTCGCCGCTCTCGCAGGCGAGGTCGTCATCTTTCTGGGGCTCACGGTTCTGGTGGATCGCAACCGCCCCATGGTGCATCGCCTTGATGTGGCGCCTCCGACATCGAGCTTTCCCAGCGGCCATATGGCAGCTGCAATCGTTCTCTACGGGGTGGTGGCGATCATCGCATCACGACATCTGCGCAGCCGCGTAGTCGTCGTGCTGTTGTGGCTCCTTGCGATCGTCGTTCCGCTCGCGGTAGGCGCTGCCCGGATGTACCGAGGCATGCACTATTTCACCGACGTCGTCGGCGGCGGTGTGCTAGGCACGGTGTGGCTCACCGTATCGGCTCGTGTGTTGGCGCCTTTCAGGAGTTGGCGATCCGCGAGGCGCGGATGAGAGAGACGCGCCGGGCCGTTGTGGTGTTCAACCCGGTCGCCCGCAGACATGAGGCCGACGAGCGCCGACGCGCCACTCGAGAGGCAATCGAGGTCAGAGGACTGAAGTACACGTGGTTGGAGACAACCGAAGAGGATCCCGGCACCAAAATGCTGCGAGGCGCCCTCGAAAAGGCGCCCGATCTCGTAATGGTGTCGGGCGGGGACGGTACGGTCATGGCTTGCGCCACGGCTCTTGCCAACACTGGGGTTCCGTTGGCGCTGTTGCCGGCCGGCACGGGCAATCTTCTGGCCACCAATCTCGACATTCCGCGGGATCTCTCAGGGGCCCTGGAGGTCGCGCTGTCGGGTGGATCTCGAACGATCGACGTCGGTTCCTGCCCCCATGGATGCTTCGTCATAATGGCTGGGATGGGCTTCGACGCAGCGATGCTGCGCGATGCCGACCCGAAAC
>JALZJN010000130.1 GCA_030859735.1 Actinomycetota bacterium | reverse complement strand
GAGAATCGGCTCTCTACGCGCGCGTCCCGATCGCGAGGAGATACTCGTGCTCGAAGCGCGCCTCCTCGTCGGTGCCGAGGTTCCACTCGTGGCAGAAGTTCGCGAGCGCCTCGTCGAGTTCCTGCTCCCGCTCGTTGCGGCGGGCGTTCGCGAACACCGCGATGGTCGGCCCATAGCGTTCCTTGAAGTGCTCGCGGTAGTCGAGAGGGCGTTGAAAGGCGGTTATATCGAGCACGCCGCGTTCCAATGTGGTGAAGGCGACGCGGTCACCGAAAAGGGCTTGGAGATGGTTCTCCGAGCCCCATAACGGCGGCGGCTGGGCGCCCGGCGGCGGAGGCGCGGCGAACGGACCCATCGTTCGAAACAGAGCGCCGATCATCCCCTCCGGCGTCCAGTTCAAGAAGGCGATCGTGCCGCCGGGACGGCATACGCGTACGAGCTCGTCGGCGACATCCTGGTGGTGGGGAGCGAACATCGCGCCGATGCACGACATGACGACGTCGAAGTCCTCGTCATCGAAGGGAAGTTGCTCGGCGTCACCGTCTTTCCACTCGAGTTCGACGCCTTTAGCGCGACGGCGACCCGCTTCGAGCAGCTCGGGGGTAAGGTCGCTCGCGACCACCGCCGCGCCGCGCTCGGCGGCAGGGATCGAGGCGTTGCCGGTGCCGGCGGCGACGTCGAGCACACGCATCCCCGGACCGATCCCGCAGGCTTCCACGAGAACCGGCCCCAGGGGCAGGAGGAAGGTCTCGACCATCGAGTCATAGTCACCTGAGGCCCACATGGCGCGGTGACGCGCCTTGAGCTCGGTGTCCGACGGCGTGGACGGCATGGCGGCGGCCTCCTGATCAGGGGACGGATCAGAGATGGACGCTATCACGGGGAAGGAAAAGATCGGCTGCTCCGGCCCTGCTCGCTCCAAACCAGCCGTCCAATTAGCCGACCTGACGTCACGTCCCATCGATCGATTCTCTAGGTAAGACCGTCGAAGACGAGCTTCAGGCCCGACCCCACTAGCACCGCCAGAATGACGTACTCGAACGTCTTGCGCGAGAGCCGGCCGGTGAGACGAGATCCGAGCGGCAGGAACGCCATGATCGGCACCAGCGACAGCAGGCTCAAGACGAACAAGCGAGTCGTATAGAGGCCCACTGCTGCGAGCGTGATCGCCTGGACCACGGCATAGACCTGGAAGACAGTGGTGATGGACAGGACGTAGATCTCCTTGTCCAGTCTGTACCCGTGAAGATAGGTCGAGATCAGCGGGCCCGAGATGCCGGTCGCACCCTGAAGCACGCCGGCCGCGGCCCCCACCGGTGGTGACGTCAACCGCGTTATCGCAGGGGTCAGACGCAACGAAGGATGGAGGAAGTAGACAAGGATGTAGAGCCCGATCATGCCCGCAAGGATGAGCGACAAGATATCGGGGTCTAGGCTCTCCAGCAGGATCGTTCCTAGAATCGCCCCCGCCGTTCCCATCACGAGCAGCGCCGGCAGGTCGCGAGTGCGCGAGAAAAAGCTGCGATGTGTCCAGATCAGCCAGGTGTTGCTGATGATGCCGGGTACGGCCATGATCACCACCGCCGCCTCCACTCCCATGAACGTGGCGATCACGGGTATCGCGATCTGAGGCAGACCCTGCCCGGTGGCGCCTTTTATGACGGCCCCCACCCCCATGGCGATGACGATGATGGCGATGCTTCCGAATGTCACCGCATCAGGCTCGAAGGGTCGACGCCCATGTCCGACAGCATCACGCGCGCGGCGTTGCGGCCGGGGCGCCCCGAAACCGAGCCCCCCGGGTGTGTGCTCGCACCGGTCTGGTAAAGACCGTCGAGCCAGAGGCGGTAACCGGAGTAGCCGGGCGCGGGCCGGTTGACGCCAGACTGCTCAGGCGAGAGCTCACCGCCGTGACAGGAGCCGAGATAGTTGTGAGGATTCCGCTCCTCGAGATCGAGCGGGCACTCGGCCACGACCGCCAAAGCGTCGGCGGGCTCGAAGTCCATGCGAGCGGCCACCCGCGCGAGCAACGCCCGGCCGAAGCGATCGCGTTCGATGTCCCAACTCGTGTCGAGGAGCGCGCGCGGCGCAATCGTCAGGAGTTTCAGGGTTGCTCCGCCGTTGGGGGCGCGTCCGGGATCTACTGCGCAGGAGTTGACCACCAGTATCCACGGGTCCCGATCCGAGGTCCGCCCCTCGTCATGCGTGCCGATCTGCTCGATGAGCCCGGCCGGTGAGCCGTAGGCGCCGGCCGTTGACATCAGAACACCTTCCTCGACACAGAAGGAGGGCACCCGTTTCAAGGCGACATGAAGCGCGAACAGCGTCAGACCGGGTCGCCACTCTGCCATGGCTGAGCGAAAGTCCTCGGGTACATCACCGGCAGGCAGGAAGTCTGCGAGGCGGGCGGCGTGGATCGTCGAGAGCACCGCTTTGCGAGCGCGATAGACGCCGTCCGACGCGGTCACACACCCGGCTGCGCGGTTCTTCTCCACCATGATCTCGGTCACCGGCGAGCCCGGGATTACCCGGCCCCCTTGGGCTTTCACCACCCGGGCCAGTGCGTTCGGGAGAGCTCCTGAGCCACCCACCGGCGTCGCCCACCCGAACTCCTGTCGTCCCGCCGCGACGGAAAGGGGCAGGATGCCGGTGCCGGCACGTTGCGGATCCTGGATCGTTGCAAAGGAAAGCCACAACATCAATGAGCGCATGCGCTCGTGCTCGAAATGGTGGAAGACGAAGTCTTGCGCGCTCATCGCACTCAACTTCGAATAGGTGCGGGTTTCGTTGTTGTCGGGAGCCTCCTCTGAAGGTGGAAGGTTGTTGATGCGCGAGTGGACTTTCTTGAGGCCTCCATCCCATTGCGCCAGAAGCTCGAGGTAGGCCTGAGCGTCGGACTTCGAGTAGCGTGCAATCTCCGTAGCGGTTCGCCGTGGGTCGCGCCACATCGTCAGACTCGTGCCGTCCTCGAACGGCATCACCACGGCCGGATCGGTGTACATGTAACGCAACCCATAGCGGCCGAGCTCGAGCTCGTCGTTTCGCAGCAAGGGGTTCGACTGGATGAGCACATGTGCGCTCGAGCAAGAGTCGTGCTTGAAGCCGGGAAGGGTCAGCTCCTCGGTCACGGTGTTTCCGCCGATGACGTCGCGGGCCTCGAGCACGATCACCTCGAAGCCGGCTCGAGCCAGATAGGCGGCCGCGATGAGGCTGTTATGGCCGGCCCCCGCGACGACGACGTCGGCTTCGAGCTCCGTGCCACTCATCCCGCGGCCCCCAGCTGCGCGGCCATCCAGTCGGCGCTGGAGTAGCGGTGCTTGTAGGAGACGTTTGCGCAGCCGTGGTTGCCGTCCTCGAGCAGCAGAAAGTCGACCTCTCCCGACGCCTCTGCGCAAAGCCTCTGCGCCTCGGTCCAGGGGATGATCCTGTCGAGCTTTCCCATCACCACATGGAGCGGACAAGTGATTCGCTCCGCGTGGCCTTGGAGCGATAGCGTGAGCGCATGTGCCCGCGCCTCTTCCTCGTTGCCCGTTTTTGAGCGGACGCGGTAGGTGTCGCGGGTGAGCTGCGGCAGGCTCTCCCATATGGCGCCGAAGTTATACGGGCCCGCGAGCGCAATGCATGCTCGCACCTGGGGGACACCGGACGCTAACCTCGGAGCGTAATAGCCACCGAGGCTTACTCCCCAGACTCCGATCCTGGCGGGATCAATCCCGGGCTGCGCGCAGAGATGCTCGATGATGGCCAGGCCCGGCGTCTCCCAGTCGCCGCGGATGGGAAGCTCGTACTCGGCCTCGCCTTGCCCGGGACCATCAACGGTGAACGTCGCCAGCCCTCGGTTCAGGAACAGCGCTTCGCTTGCTTGAAGCTCCTCCTTGGCGGAGTCGAGCCCGGGCACCAGGACGACCGCAGGCGAACGGGCTTTGTTGGCAGGTCGCCGCAGCACCCCGTACAGCGTTGCGCCCTCGAAGGCAATCTCGTGGCGTTCTCCGGGCGGGTCGAGATGGGGGAGCGCATCGTCGAGGCATGCCACGGCCCTCATGTGCGCCCTCCTCATCTTGTCGGGATCGACGACGAAGACAAACTTGGCAAAATGCCAATAGAGCGCTGCGCGGGACAGGTGGGCCCCGCCGGACCGGAAGTGTCCCGCGGTCAGCGCGTCGCGGCCGAGTCGTTCGTGTACTGCCGCCGCTTCGGACCAGGCATCGCACCAGTCGGCCCACCGATCAACGGCTTGTGTGATGCGCTCAAAGTCGGGTGGAGTGACTCCGTTGGCGGTGAAACGAGGCTTCCAGTGCGCGATGGCGCCGGCCACCAGCTCGTCGATGGTCTGCTCCCTCCCTCTTCTCAAGCCCTGCGAAACGGCCACTGCAAACGTTTGCGGTGGTGGGAACGAAGGTAGTGGCCTCGGCGCGCCGATGTCAAGCCGGGGACCTCACCGCAAGCCTTGCAACGGAATTGTGGGCCGCTCGGGGCTGGCGACTAACAACGGCTTCAAGCGTTCGCCACCGACGTCGTCGATCTCAAGCCTTCCTACACTCGGCTGCGGCTCACAAAGAGCTTCGGTGCTCAGGAGAAGGCGCCGCTGAGGGGCTCACGCGCCCGATGGGCCGCTGGTGGAGCCCCGAACGACCAACTGCGGCTGCAGCAGGATGGTCACGGGCTCAGAGGTTGGGTCCTCGAGCCGTCGTAACAGCAGCTCAGTCGCCCGGCTCCCGATCTCGTAGTGGGGAACGCGCACGGTCGTGAGCGGTGGGCTCAGTTTATCGAGGAAGGGGATGTCGTTGAAGCCCACGATCGAGATGTCCTCGGGGCAGCGCAGGCCTATTTCGGCGAGGACGTCGTAGCAACCGAGAGCGAGGAGGTCATTGCCTGCGAAGACCGCCGTGAAGCTCCTCTTGTCGTCCAAGAGCTTTCGAAACACCCGGCCCCCCTCGTCCTCGGTGAAAGAGCGAGTGAAGCGGATCAGCCGGCGGTCCGCCTTCAGGCCGGCGGCCCTCATCGCTTCGACAAAGCCCCGATGACGGACTCTGCCCGTCGAGTACGCCTCCGGCCCGACGATGTGGGCGATGTGCTCGTGTCCTTGCTCTACCAGGTGGCCCACCGCAAGGGCCGCGCCTTTGTGGTCATCGGTGATAACGGCAAAGGCGCGGCCGCTGTCCACCGTGCGATTGACGAGCACGATCGGTACCGCCGCGGCAATAGCGTCCTCGATCAAGGCGTGCTCCCTGTGGGCGGTCGCCATGATGAAGCCCTCCACATGACGTGCCCTCATGGTCTCGAAATGCAATCGCTCCTTCGCAGGATCGTTGTCCGAGTTGGCGAGCAGCGCGGTGTACCCGGCCTTTGCCAGCGCGTCCTCTATTCCCCTGACGATGGGGGGGAACAGAGGATTGGTGAGATCCGGCAACAACACGCCGATCGTCTGAGAGCGGTTGGTCTTTAGACTGCGAGCAATCGAGTTGGGCTGATAGCCGAGCTTGTCGGCGGCCCGCATGACGCGTCGAGCGGTCTCTGCGCTCACCAGGTAGCGAGTGCGCGGGTTCAGCGCGCGCGACACCGTACCGGCGTGTACCCCGGCGCTTCTGGCGACGTCGCGCAAGGTGACTACAGGTGCTGCCAAAGCCCGACCCACCTTTCCCTCGCGGCTGGTGGCGTGGCGCCCCGGTATGGCGCGGCACTCGCTTGACACCGGCGGACGTGACCGAGAATACTGCAAACGATTGCGAGCGCTTGCAGCGGACTCCCGTCAGTTGCTCCTGCGAAGGTGCACTCAAAGTTGCAACAACGGCAAGGCCCGCACGGTGCAGGCGCGACTCGGCAGGAAGGGGTGACGACAACGACGACCGTGGCCATTCTCGGCACTCGCTATGGAGACTTCGCCATTGAAGAGCGTGTCTTCGGGGGCCTCGGCGTGAGTCTGAGGAGCGGGATGGGCGCCTCTGCCGACGACATCGTGGCCGAGGCCGGTGACGCGGAGCTGATTCTCGCCGGCGGCAGCCCTCAATTCGACGCTGCGGTCATAGAACGCCTCAACTGCCGCGCGATCGTCCGTTACGGGGTCGGTGTGGATTCGGTGGACCTCGACGCAGCTTCTCGCTCCGGCATGTGGGTGTCATATGTGCCCGACTACGGCACCGATGCCGTCGCACTCCACACGGTCTCGCTCCTGCTCGCCTCCTTGCGTGGGCTGATGGCCGCCGATGCCTTGGTCAAGGGCGGCGGCTGGGGCCTGAAAGAGCTGCGGCCACTCCATCTCCCCCAGGCTCTGACCGTAGGAATCGTCGGCCTGGGCCGTATTGGGCGCCGCGTGGCCGAGCTACTGAGCCCCTTCTCGTTCAAACTGCTGGGGTTTGATGTCGCGGTAGACGCGGTGACTGTGGAACCTCCTCTCAAGCCGGCGTCCTTCGAAGAGCTTCTGCGTGTGAGCGATGTCGTCACACTTCACGTACCGGGACCTTCCGACGGAGGCGCATTGCTCGGAGCGAGAGAGCTGGGATGGCTCAAGGAGGGGTCTCTGATCGTCAACACTGCGCGCGGCTCGCTCATCGATCTCGATGCGCTGACGCGGGGTCTGCGCGAGGGGCGGCCGGCAAGGGCTGCGCTCGACGTGTTTGCGCCGGAGCCTCCGGAGGCCGTGTTCGAAAGCGTCTCCGAACATGTCATCCTCACGCCACACATGGCCTGGTACACGGAGGAGTCAGAACGCGACCTGCGCGAGAAGGCCGCCCAAGAGGCCTTGCGAATACTCGAGGGACGGCCTCCGCTGCACGTCGCCACTCGTCCTCAGGGCCAACCATGAATAGTTCCTTGGAACAGCTCTCGAGCCCTTCGGTCGCGGCACTCTTGGAGGAAGCGCCGATCGCAGTCATTCCCTTCGGCAGCATCGAACAGCACGGGCCCCACTTACCTTGCGGCACCGACACAATCGCAGCCGAGCTCGTGGCGCGCGCGTTGGTTGAGCTTAGTGGAGGGCTCTACGCGCCGTTTTGTCCCTACGGGATCACCCCCCTCCACGCGGGTCATCCCGGCACGATCTCACTGAGACGTCAGACGTTCGAGGCGCTCGTGGAGGATGTCTGCGTCGAGCTCGTTGCCATGGGTGCAAGAACGATTGTGTTCGTGAACTGGCATGAGCTCAACACACCCTCTCTGAACGCAGTGGCCACAGATCTTCAGGAGCGCACCGAGGCGCGTTTCTTTGTGGCCCAGGCCTGTTACGTCGCCGAGAGGATCTACGCTGCAGACGGAGGGTCCTTGACTCACGGGGGAGGTATCGAAGCGCTTGCAGTGCTCGCGCGTGATAAAGAATTGTTGAACCTGGCGGAGGCTGGTGAGCCGACGCGCCCCGCCGGTGCGGCGGAGGCGGATGAGATGCGCAGAGGGCGCGACGTCTACGGATTTGTCACCGATGTAACAGAGATCGCAGAAGAAGGTTGGTACGGCGATCCTCAATGGGCCACCGAGGAGCACGCCGCAAGCTTTGCCGCCGAGGTTGCGGCAGCAATAGCCGAGCGTCTCAGGAGCATCGGCGCGCTGGGGGCGGGGGCGTGATTCTTCCGGGTACCCAACGACGTTACATCGACCTGCCCGGCCGCAGATCCGCCGACCCGCTGAAAGGAACGACTCCCCACGGGTTTTCGATCCGTGTCGTGTCTCTGTCCGGTGGGCGGCGATCCGCTCACCGTCATCCCGGCTGCCAGGAAGTGATTTTCGTGATCGCCGGATCGGGAAGATTATGGGAGGACGGTATCTTCAATGTCTTCGAGCAGGGGGACTCCGCCCTCATAGAGCCCGGTGTTGCGCATGCGACGATTCCCGATCCCGGCACCGCGATGGAGCTGGTTTGTTTCTTTCCGGTCGAAGACGTCGCCTCTGCTACCGAGGAGCTTGAAGACGTGGTCGTTGAGGATGAGAGGGCATGACATGAGTGACAAGGTGCGGCTGGCTTCCGTGGGGTTGGGGCGATGGGCGAGGGTGCTCGCGCATGCGGCGCAGCGCAGCTCGATCATCGAGCTGGTGAGTTGCTTCAGCCGCGACGAGCAGAGACGTGCTGCGTTCTCTCAAGAGTTCGACGTCCCCCGAGATGCCGGCACCTACAAGGAGCTCCTCGCCGACGATTCCGTCGAAGGTGTGATCATCACCACTCCCAACGACACCCACAAAGACGTGATCGTCGAGGCACTCGAGGCCGGAAAGTCCGTCTACACAGACAAGCCAATTGCACACACGCTGGAGGATGCGATGGCCATCGCCGCAGTAGTTGCATCCTCAAACCGGGTCTTCTCCGTCGGCCATAGTGCGCGCCGCCTCGCCGGCCATCGCCAGATGAAGAGATGGCTCGAGGAGGGCCGCATGGGCGACATCTCCTTGGCAGAGGCGAATTTCTCCAACGAACGGGGATTGGAGCTCACCGAGAAGACGTGGCGCTTCTATGCCGACAAGAGCCCTGGGGGCTCGCTCATACAACTAGGTGTGCACCACGCCGACAACCTGCAGTTCCTGCTGGGGCCGGTGAAGTCGGTCAACGCCAACGTCAAGCGTCTCTACACGCGCGCTGAGGTGCCCGATGCCACGATGGTTCTATGCGAGTTCGAGTGCGGTTGCCTCGGCTATCTCGGCTGTGGGTGGGCCTCCCCGGGCGTCTATTCGATGAACCTGTTGGGAACGAAGGCGAACCTCTTCTACGATCTTGACTTCACCCACTGGAACGAGTCGCACATGGCCGACAAATACAGCACCCTACGCTCTCAGTTCTACGGCGAGTCCGAACGCTCTCAGGTCGAGCTTCCTCCCAGCGACATGTTCCTCGAGCAGCTAGACGAGTTCGGGTTGGCGATCAGAGGTGAGTCCGCGGTGGAGGTCGGAGCGAGTGAGGCCATTGCCGCCCTGGCGGTGGTGCGGGCCGCTCTGGAGTCGTCGCAGCGTGAGGGCCGCTCCGTCGAGGTGAGAGAGGTCATCGCCACCGCTACGTGAGCACCGGCCCCAGTCGCCAATCCGGCAGCAAGTGCCGGCGGTGTCGGGCCAGGTAGTCGATCGCGCGTTGCGCGCTCTCAAGTACCGATTCGGTACTCCTACGCGCGTAAACGCGCGTTTGACTTCCGGAGAGAGGTGACTCCGGACTGATCAGAGACGCGAGGCCTCACTGACTTCTCTATCGCGCACGTTCCGGTTCAGGAAATCCACGAGGTAGTCGAAGGTCTCTCGCTGGATACGATCAGGCTCATAACGGCCCGACGCGATTTGGGGTCCCCACTGATAGGCGTGCTCGGGGTGGTCGAAGGACGCCCATTCCGCATGCTTTCCAGATCTCGACAAGAGCTCGTGCAGCTTCTTGAAGAGGCCCTGGAGATGATCATCGTCACGACCCATGACGAGGATTCTCACCGAATCAGAGACGCGTTGCACGCGCTTCCATGCCTGGGCAAAGTCGATGTCGTCGTCTGACACCTGACCCCGAAACTGCAAACTTTCCTCGAGTCGAGGTCCAGAGCTATCCTCAACCGACCAAGCCTCTTCCGAACGTCCTTCATGTTTGAGTCCCAGATACTCGATCACGGCAGGCTCAGTCGGAACCATCGCGGCCGGGCCCTCTCCAATCTCCGAGATGAGCTTCATCTGAAGTTCACCTCCGTGGCTGACCCCGAAGGTGCCGATTCTTCCAGAGTCGACGTCGGGCAGACGCTGCAAATACCGGAAGGCCTCGGTAACGTCCTGGTGATCTAGAACGGCTGGGAAATCGGTGCCGTAAGCGTCCTCTAGCTCCATGCGGCCCTCCGTGTAGCAGACCAGATAGCCTTCTTCAATCAGGCGATCGAACAGCAACCCCCGGCTGCGCATTTGCTCCACAAGGAACGCGTAGCCCAATCCTCCCGATCCTCCGTGTAGACACATCACCGCAGGCCAGGGACCGAATCCGGAGGGCTTGCGGATAACGGCGGGGACGTAGGCGCCGTCGCGCGTGTAGATCATGTGGAGAGTTAGAGGCGGGTCGCCGCCCAGCTCGACATCGAGGTCGAGTGGCTTGACTACAGGCTTTCCCGAATGGAACAACCAACCAGCCGGCCGCATAGAGCGCTCGGTCATGCTCACCTCCAGTTATCGTGCGATTTATTCATGCGATCGCGCGCAAGTTGAGACCTGTCCTAACCCGTGACGACCATGCCGGCTGGATACTTCGTCACCATCTCGTTTCCGTCTTCAGTGATGATGAAGGTATGGCCGAAGAACAGGCCGAGGTTGCCGTCTGCGCGAATGGGGTTGGGCTCCAACATCAGAACCTGGCCCGGCTTGATTTCCTCGTCGGGGGCATCTCCGGCGAACACGTGAGGTGGTCCCGTTACGAGGTCTATTCCATGTAAGTGGATCGGGCGTGACTGATAGCCGTTGTCTCTGAAGAACCGACCTGCCCTCTCGACGTCCGTGAGTCTCTTGCCGGGCTTCAGCTCCTGAGCCATGTTCAAGAACCCTGGAAGGGCGATCTCTTCGAAGAACTTGCGAACAGAAGCTTCGGGTTCACCTACAAAGATCGGCATGCCGATCTGCGCAGTGTACCCGCGGTACCCGGCGGCAAGCTCGTTCAAGATGACGTCCCCGCCCTCAAGTAGCCGTCGTGAAGGGCGCGGGCTGCCAAAGATAAGATGCGGGTCATATGTCGAGGTCGACGCGATGATTAGGAAGTCGACGTCCCCTCCACCTTCGAAAATCGCGGTTGCAGCGGCGGATCGCAGCTGCTCCTCGCTCACCCCGGGGCGAGCACGCTCGACCATGGCGTCGAAGGCGTCGGTGCAGAGTTGGCCGGCCCTGCGGACGCAATCGAGTTCCTCTCGGCTCTTGATTACGAGCAACTCGTGAAAGATGTCCTCGATCAGCACGAGCTCTGCTCCTGGCAGGCCCTCTTCTAAATCCCGATGCTGGTTGACCGGCATGTAGTCCATGTGCCGGGGATCAATGGGCGGATGGCCGATGCGTCTTGCCTCGAGTCCTCGTTCTTCGATTGCCTCAACGAGTACTCTGCCGAAGCGGCCGTTGCCCGACGGGCGGACGTCCTTGACCCACGACACCAGCCGGACGGATTCCAGATGGCTGCCGCCCATCGAGTAGACGAGGACGGGCTCTCCGTGCCGCGGGACCAGCACGTAGCACGCCATCCCATGCCACTCGAAGTGACCGGTGAGCCAGAGCATCCCCCCGCCCGAGCTCCAGTGACTTGGTCCGCCACCGACGATGAGGGCGTCGAGACCGAGGGCGTCCATCTGCTCGTATACCGCCTGGTAGCGGCGGCGATATTCGGCGTCCGAGAAGCTCTCGTATACAGCATCGTGATGCCACTGGGTGTCGACGAGGTTCGCAAAGCTCGCCTTGCTGTCGAGCGATCCGCGGGCGTCTTCAAATTTGGAGGTTCGCATAATTCTCCATCTCAATCTCTGCGAAGGGGCAGGCCATGACGATAGCAAACGTTTGCATAAGTCGCCTCGAGCACATAGGATCGGCGCCCACGGCACAGCGACTCGACGTTTGGCCGCTGGTCTCCAGAGGGCGACCGGGAGCTGTGACCTCATCGGAGCGGTAGGGAAGGAGCCCGGGGATGGGATGGGTCATCGGAGGATCTGCCGTCGGCGCGGGGGGTCCGGCCAAACGTAAGTCGACCAGATGGGTTGCCCTGCTTGCGACGGCCCTGCTGTTCGCGGTCGCTTGCTCGGGAGCGGCAACTGATCCGGACGAAGTGGGTGGAGAAGCAGCGGGCGGCGAGGTCAAGAACGCGGGAGTGTTCGTCCACGCTTTGGACGGAGAGCCGATCACGCTCGATCCGGCCCGCGCCGCCCTCGGCGAATACGGTGAGCAAGCCATCATCCAGGCTTACGAGTTCCTAGTCGATGTCGGTCCGGATGCCCCCGAGCCTGTACCCGGCCTGGCCACCAAGGTCCCGACCATTGAGAATGGCCTGGTATCGGAAGATGGGCTGACCTACAGGTTCCCGCTCCGTGAGGGAGTGAAGTTTCACGACGGCTCCGACCTAACGGCGGAGGTAGTGAAATACTCGTGGGATCGCGCCATGGAGATGGCCCTCCCAGAGGGACAGGCGTCCACGCTGAGTGACACGGTTGCGCAAACGAAGGCGGTCGACGACCTGACGTTCGAGGTCACACTCCAAGGGCCAAATGCAGCGTTTATCACCTCCGTCGTCTACTCGACCCCGGCGGCAATCGTTAGCATGGAAGCGGTCGAAGACAATGGAGGAGTTACCGCGGGGGAGCCGAACGAGTTCATGGACGGCAACATGGTCGGAACGGGCCCCCACGAACTGATTTCATGGGAGCGCAACGAGCAGCTCAATTTCGAGATATTCGAGGACTACTGGGGCGAGCCCGCTGCACTCGACGCACGCTGGCAGAACGTTCCCGAGGAGAGCGCCATTGTGCTCGGCCTGCGGGCAGGTGATTACGACGCGATTCAGTTCCAGCCAACCTTTGCGGACGAGCTCGAGAACGCGGAGGGCATCACGCTGGACACAAGCGGGCTCCTCTTGGAGCCGTTCCAGCTTGCCTTCAACCTCAACATCCCGGAGGGAGCCCTTCCTCGCGGCGACACGATTCCAACGGACTTCTTCTACGACAAGCGGGTGAGGCAAGCCTTTAACTTTGCCTTCGATTACGACGCGTTCAGCGAAGGAATCTTGGGTGGGCTCGGAGAGCCCGCCACTTACATTCCGCCGGGAGTACTCGGCTATGACCCGGAGGCACCGGTCTACGACCAGGACCTCGAGCAGGCAGAGCAGCTCTTGAGGGACGCCGGCTGGTGGGAAGAGGGCTTTACGGTGTCGGTGCTGGTCGAGGACAACCCCGCGTTCGAGCCGATCGGGCTGATCCTGAAGGACAGCATCGAGGCGCTCAATCCCAAATTCAGGGTAAATGTCCTCACGGTTTCGGAAAGCCAGTTTGATGAAGCTCACGGCGCGTCGCCGTTCGAGTACGCGATGTGGATCAAGAACGCCGATCCGTTCATCGATCCTCACTACTATCTGTCTACCTACCAGCATCCCGATGGGGAATGGGGCGAACGTCTCGGTTTCGCCAACGGCTACGAGAATCCGGATGAGATTGCGGAACTCATCGATAGTGGCTTCGCCACGACCGATGTCGAAGAGCGTGAGGCTATCTACGCCGAGCTGCTGCCGCTGCTCTACGAGGATCCGATGTGGATCTATCCGGCTCAGGAAGTGAATGCTCAAGCCTACCGGTCCTGGGTTGACGGATTTGTCTACAACCCACTCTGGAAGACGTTGAGGTGGCGCTATTACGACAAGGGTTAGTCGCTCGCTCACGACCCTAGGAGCTTCGATCTAATGCAGGTGCGCGAGTACATAATCCG
>JALZJN010000119.1 GCA_030859735.1 Actinomycetota bacterium | reverse complement strand
CATAGAGAGCATATGCAGGAGTGCCTGGGGAGCCAAGCCGGTAAGGGGAGATCTTGTCCCGCACAAAGTCCAGCGTTTAACCGTGCATCACAGTGCACGGGCCCTCCGTGACAACCGCGATGCCCCGGCACGTTTACGGGCACATCAGAGCTACCACCAGAGCCTGGGGTGGCCGGACATCGCGTACCACTTTCTGATTGACCGCCACGGGAACATCTACAAAGGCCGCCCGAGTTGGGCGCGCGGAGACACCTCCACCGACTACGACCCGTCGGGACACCTTCTTGTTCTCTGCGAGGGGAACTTCAGCGAGCAGTCCATCACTAAGGCGCAGGTAAGGGCCCTCGTCCGTGTCCTTGCGTGGGCCTCGAAAAGGTTCGGTGTAAGTCCCCGCAAGATCCGAGGCCATCGGGATTTCGCCTCGACAGCCTGCCCCGGCACCGACCTGTATCGCCTCATCGACAGCGGCAACATCGAGCGCCGTGTGCGGAGGCGGCTCCGAGGCGGTCGCACCACCAAGAAGACATTGTGCGGGCGCGCCGGCCGCAGGCGCGTTGCCGCAATCGAACGCGGCGATGCCTGATCGCCCGAAACCGACACCTGCACCGGCGATGCCGTCGACGAGTACAGCGGTTGTGAGATCAGCAACCAGACGTCAGCACACCGCAGTTGACAGGCGGATGGTCGCAGGGCGGGTTCGACTCCCGCCCCGTCTGCTGAGAGGCCAATCGACAGTTGGGCGACGGCGCCCTCCCGCCCAAGGCAACCCGAGGGCCTCGCGTGGGATAGGCGTCATGCAGGCGCTGCCGGCTTCGGCATCCATCGCTTGTGGCGCCTCCCTTTGTTCGGAGGGCTTGGAATCGGCGTTGCCTCGGCGCGCAATCGGAGTCGATGGGGGGATCGCATTCCCGAAGTCCTGGCACTTGCCGCCCTATCGGTGCCCGCATTCGTCATTGCACTGGCGGGACTCATGTTCTTCTACCGCGTTACCGGCATCTATGCGGGTAACCGTTATGTTCCTCTGACTCAGAACCCAATCGGATGGCTGGCTGCGATGTGGCTGCCCTGGATCTGCCTGGCTTTTCCCCTGATCGCAGTCTACGCGCGCACGGTTCGCAGCCAACTGCTGACGTCGGCTCGGAAGACTACATCAGGACCGCCCACGCCAAGGGTTTGGATCAGAAAGGGGTACTGCGACACCAGCTTCGCAGCGGCCTCACCCCGGTCGTCACCATGTTCGGACTCGACTTCGGGCTCCTGCTTGGGGGCAGCGTAATCATCGAAAACATTTTCGGCATCCCCGGGTTGGGGCGCGTTGCTCCTTCAGGCCAGGGACTTCTACGACTTCCCGATCATGTCGGGCATCGTGATCGTCATCTCCGGAATAGTCGTGCTGATCAATCTCCTCGTGGACCTGACCTACGCAGCGCTGGATCCGCGCGTAAGGTTGGGGGAACGATCGGGGCCCAAGCGGGCTCTCGTGTAGCCCAGGGGGACATCCGCCTCACGCCACGGAGCTGGGTCGATACCAGCAAGGTCCACCTGGCGGCCGCTTCAACCTGCTAGCTCGCAGAGTGCGATTGCTTACCCCTAGCCCTTGGCCCTCGTGTCCTTTCCGGTGTTTCCTCCGAAGTCCTTAGCCAGAGGAAAGCTTGGGTTGGCTCCATTGTTTCACGCACCGCATGAAGCAAGAGCCGCGTCAGTGTGTTGAGGTCGACTTCATCGCGGAGCCTCGCACTGAAAGAATTGAGTGTTTCTTCGGCATCGTATTTCCTTCGGTTGAACCGACGGTCGACCTCGGCTTGAATTTGGGTCCGTACCGGACGGAACATAGCGGCTGCCGCAAGCGTCGAACCCGCAACCACCACTTGTGAACTGGCGAAGCGGTCCCCGACGAGTTGCTGCAATAACACGACCACTGCGTAGTAAACCAACGCGAGAGTGACCGATAACGTGCTGTAGACGACGGTGCGATTGATAATGAGATCTATGTCGTAGAGATGGTATCTGAGGATGGCTACACCGGCGGCGGTTGGGATCCCCGCAAAGGCGAACAACGTCATGGCGTTCGTCCAGCGGTTCAAAGCCGCCGGAATGACACCCAGCTGGGAGACTACGACCGCCAGGACCAGCAACGAGCCGGCGTAGACAAACCATTTGAGCTGCTCCCGCTCGCGCCCTCGTGCCCGTCGCAGTCGCATTGCGAGTCCGATCACGGACACAAGCGCAACCATCACCGTGCCCAAGAAAGAGACACCGAGGGCCACAGCCCATGGTCCGGATCCGAAGCCGCGAGGACCATTGAAACCCAAGAGATCCTCCGGACCCGGCGGGGCTGTGATCACGGCGGCCGAGGTCGTGAACACCGCCACGACGGCGGCGATGATCCAGGCGAGTGGACGCCATCGCCGGGACGGCAGGTGCCCGTCGGGAAACAGGAGCAGTAAAAAGATGACCGCTCCACCGGCGGCGGGAAGCCAGGAGCCGAGCCAGGCGGAGAATTCCCCGGCCGGCAGCGAGTTTGGGGACGAGACAAGCGCTCGGATAGCGTAATCCTGAGAAAAGACGGAAAGAACGAGTCCGAGACCCAAGACGGAGAACAGCCAGCCGATGGCGTTTCCAGCCCGGCGCGAGGCGACGAGCACTCCAACCGTCCCAACCGCCACCCCCAAGGCGGCGGCTTGTCCCGGCAAGCCGATCGAATCCACTTCCGTGGAACGATTCATCAGTGCGAGCAGAGCGTCGCCGGCGGCAAGCACCAACGTCATCCCCCACATCGCCCGGGCGATCCGTGCACCGCTGCCAGTTCTCATGGACTCCTTTCTGCAGCAGTCTCGCGCTTATCTTCCAACCCCGCCGCCCGCCCTTCAACCAAGGATGGCCCGGCATGCGTAAGCGACCTCCCGAGGCTTTCAATATCATTAGCCTCAATCAGCGACCGGACCCTTCGAGGCAGTTGTTGGGAGCACCCGTCCGGCTCCATGGTCCCGGGAAAGCGATGAGTTCTCGTCTGGGCGGTCGTCATAACGTTGTTGAGCTGCGACCGGCGCCTCCCGGACGAGAAAAAGGGCGCGTCGTGAGCAGGGGTCGAGACTGGGCCGAGCCGGACGGAGGGGGCAGTGAGGGCCTCGAGGGCCGGCGGCAAGCCCTGAAGGGAGCACGGATGAGCGGGGTCCGGGTACTTGTCGGTACACGCAAGGGCGCTTTCGTCCTGACGTCGGATGCGAGGCGCGAGCGGTGGGACGTCAGTGGCCCCGAATTTGCGGGCTGGGAGATCTACCACCTGAAAGGGTCTCCCTCCGACCCGAACCGGCTGTATGCGTCGCAGACCACGGGCTGGTTCGGGCAACTGATCCAGCGCTCGGACGATGGTGGCAAAACGTGGGAGCCGATGGGTAACGAGTTCGGATACGAGGGCGTACCTCGCACTCACCAATGGTATGACGGCACTCCGCACCCCTGGGAATTTGCGCGGGTTTGGCATCTCGAACCATCGTTGACCGATCCGGACACAATCTACGCAGGGGTTGAAGACGCCGCCTTGTTCCGCTCGATCGACGGAGCAAAGTCATGGCAGGAGCTCCCCGCACTGCGCGACCACGACTCAGCGACCTCCTGGCAGCCAGGTGCCGGCGGAATGTGTCTGCACACGATAGTTCAGGATCCAGCCAGTCCCGAGCGGATCTTCGTCGCCATCTCGGCTGCGGGAGTATTTCGGAGCGATGACGCCGGAAAGACATGGCGGCCGGTGAACCGCGGTCTGCAGTCCGAGGGCATCCCCGACTCGGACGCCGAGGTCGGTCACTGCGTTCACCGCATCGCGATCCACAGCTCGCGTCCAGAGGTGATGTTCATGCAGAAGCATTGGGACGTCATGCGCAGCGACGACGCCGGCGAGTCGTGGCGAGAGGTCAGCGGTAACCTTCCGTCGGACTTCGGGTTCCCAATCGAAGTTCACGCTCACGAGCCGGAAACCATCTATGTCGTTCCCATCAAGAGCGACTCGGAGCACTACCCGCCCGACGGGAAGCTGCGCGTGTATCGCAGCCGGACAGGTGGAAACGAGTGGGAGGCGCTCACCAACGGTCTGCCGCAAAAAGACTGCTATGTCAATGTGCTGCGCGACGCGATGGCCGTCGACTCGCTGGATTCATGCGGCGTGTACTTCGGCACGACTGGAGGGCAAGTGTACGCATCGGCCGACGGCGGGGACACCTGGTCGCCCATCGTCCGAGACCTTCCCTCCGTCATGTCCGTCGAAGTCCAGACGCTGCCATGATCCGCGTGGTGCTTCCGGTACATCTACGGACACTGGCTCATGTCGACCGCGAGGTGGAGCTGCATATTGAGGGACAGGCAACACAGCGCTCCGTGCTCGACGCTCTCGAGGTCGCTTATCCGATGCTGCGGGGGACAATCCGTGACCACGGTACGCAAAAGCGCCGTGCATTCGTCAGGTACTTTGCTTGCGGCGAGGATTTGTCGCATGAACAGCCCGACACCCCGCTTCCAGAGGCCGTGGCAACGGGGGCCGAGCCATTTCTAATCGTGGGGGCAATGGCAGGAGGTTAGAGACGAGCAGTCAAAAAATGCGAACACCTATCTTCCGCCAGCCCGCACGACATTTGCGGCGATCGCGTCGCTTACATATCGGGCCAGCCCGGGGGCAATGCCCTCGTAGTGGGCGGAGAACCGAGAATCACCGGCATACATCTGGCCCAAACCTCGATTCAGGCGCCTACTCCGCCCGGCAGTGCAAACCAATGGGGCAGCCCGCGATGAGTTTCTGGGCTTGACCCTGTCTAATGTCAAACTCACTTAAACGGAAAGCTGAGGAGCTACATGACATCCCATTCCCCCCTCGCCGTCGAGGCCACCGGCCTCGTCAAGGCCTTCGGCGACACCTGCGCCGTGGATGGCGTCGATTTGGCCGTGCAAAGCGGCTCGGTCTACGGCGTCCTCGGTCCCAACGGCGCCGGCAAAACGACAACGATCCGGATGTTGGCGACCCTCCTTCGCCCGGATGCCGGCAGCGCCAGCGTGCTCGGGCACGACATCGTGAAGGCAGCGGACGCAGTGCGGGGCGCCGTCAGCCTCACCGGCCAGCTTGCGTCGGTGGACGAGGACCTCACGGGGCGCGAGAACCTGATCCTGATCGGCCGTCTGCTTGGACTGAAGCGGGGAGCCGCGAAGGCCAGGGCGGACGAGCTCCTCGAGGCATTCGGCCTCGCCGATGCAAGCGCGCGACTGGTCAAGAAATACTCCGGCGGGATGCGACGCCGGCTCGACGTCGCTGCGAGCATCGTCGTCACCCCGAGGCTGATGTTCCTCGACGAGCCCACCACCGGGCTCGACCCGCGTTCGCGCAATCAGGTGTGGGACATCATTCGCTTGCTGGTCGCCAACGGGACGACGATCTTGCTCTGCACTCAGTATCTCGAGGAGGCCGACCAGCTTGCCGACGGCATCGCCGTGATCGACCACGGCAAGGTGATCGCCGAGGGAACGCCCGGACAGCTCAAGGCGTCGGTGGGCACGGCAGCGCTGCACGTGCGCCTGCTGAATCCCGAGCAGCGGCCGGAGGCCGAGCAGATCCTAGCCCGCCGTCTCGGCGCCTTGCACCTGGAGCCAGACCCGGCCGCTCTGTCGGCCCAGTGCTCTGACGCCAAGCGGGCCGCCGAGGCGGTCGCCGACCTTACCCGCTCCGATGTGCGGATCGCCGACTTCTCGCTTGGCCAACCCAGTCTCGACGAGGTCTTCTTGGCCCTGACCGGCCACCCGGCCGAGGCCGACTCAGTTGAGCAAACCGGCGCAATCGAGGAGGAGCAAACAGCATGAGCACCACTCCCGCAACCGAAGCCCGCCCAACGCCCGGCGCCGACGAAGAAGCTGTCCGCAAGGCAATTTCGTCGACCTCACGACCGCCGCGCGCCGGCGCGCTGTCGGCCGCCCTCACCTTCGCCTGGCGCGGGATGCTCAAGGTCAAGCACGTCCCCGAGCAGCTTCTCGACGTGACGATCACGCCGGTCATGTTCGTGTTGATGTTCACCTATCTGTTCGGCGGAGCGATCGCTGGATCCACAGGTGAGTACCTGGACTACATCCTCCCCGGGATCCTGGTGATGTCGGTGCTGTTCACCACGGTGTACTCGGGGATCGCCCTCAACACCGACCTCACCAAAGGGGTCGTGGACCGCTTCCGCTCGCTTCCGATCTGGCGCCCGGCGCCCCTTTTGGGATCGCTCCTCGGTGACAGCGTGCGCTACCTCATCGCCGGAACTGTGATCATCCTGCTGGGTGTGGTGCTCGGCTTCCGGCCGGAGGCCGGCATGGGCGGCGTTCTTGCGGCGCTGGCGTTGGTGGTCTTCTTCGCTTTCGGCCTCTCATGGGTCTTCACGACCATCGGTTTGGTGTTGCGCTCGCCCAATGCCGTCATGAACGCCGGCTTCATGGGGATCTTCCCGCTCACCTTCCTCTCCAATGTCTTCGTTGACCCGGCCACATTGCCGACGGTGCTCGAGGAGTTCGTGAAGGTCAACCCGATCTCCATACTGGCGACCGCGTCGCGAGGGCTGATGGGGGGGACGGCGTCCGCAGGAGACATCGGTATCGTCCTCGCGACGGCTGTGGCCCTGACCGCGATCTTCGCACCGCTGACCACCCGTTTGTACCGCAAGGGCTGACGACTGACGGTTCCCGGGTGAGCGGCTCCTCGTCTCGCAGAGCGCCCGTCACGGGGGCGGCGAACTCAGGCCCTGCCGCGACCAGGCGAAGGCTTGGGGCCGGTCCCCAATTCCCCTAGTTATGAAGCACAATCGCCCGAGGCAGTGGTAAGACGCCTCAACTTGCGATAGCCTAGCGAGTAATTACTCGCTCTACTAGTAGGAGAGGGCGACACGCTATGGGGTTGTTCGATCAGACCGTCACCGTCCGCCGCGTAGAACTGGATCTTTCTCAGACAGAGTTAGCGGAACGCATCGGGGTGTCGCAACAAACGGTCTCCCGTTGGGAAGGTGGTTACTCCATACCCGAGCCCGAGCGGGTGATCGCACTGGCAGACGTGCTGGACTTGGAAAAGGAGAGCTTGTTGGTCTATGCGGGATATATCCCCCTGGACGACCGCTCCCATTATTGGCATGAGTTTCAGTCCGTATACGATCGCATTATGCACCTCTCCGACAAAGAGCTGATTCTGTTGCTGGATAAAGCGTGGCAGGAGCACCGGCGGAGGCAGGGCTTTGTCGCCCCTCAGGAGCCACCTTCGAGCGAGTAGTCGGGGCCCCAGGCCACGAGCTCCACGCCGCGGTCTGGCGCAGGTCCCTGAAGCTGGGCGCTGCACGGGCCGTGCTCACCTGGGTACCAACCTCACCCCTTCACCGCACCCATGGTGAAGCCGGCGATGAACCGCTGCAGGAGCAGATTGAAGACTAGGGCAATCGGCAGAGCGACGACAACCACCGCCGCCTGCAACGACTGCCAGTAGAAGACGTCGCCCCGGATCAACTCGGTCGGAACCCCGATACTTATCGTCTTCTCCGTGGTCGAGGAGACAAAGGCGAGCGCGTAGATGAATTCGTGCGCAGACAGGGTGAAGGCGAAGACGATGACGGCAACGATCCCGGGGAAGGTGAGCGGGACCACGATGTGGAGGAACGCACCGAGCCGGCTGTAGCCGTCGACCATGGCTTGCTCCTCGATGTCCTTCGGGAGGCCCTTGAGGTACCCGATGAGCAACCACACGGACACGGGGATTGTGATCGTCGGGTAGATAAGCACCATCGACCAGGTGTTGTTCAGCAGCCCGAAGTTTCCCACGACCCGGGTCAGCGGGATGAACAACAAGGTCGGCGGGATCAGGTACACGAAGAAGATGGCGATGCCAAGGGGACCGCTCCACTTCATATCGAGGCGGGCGAGCGCGTAGGCGGTCGGGAGCCCGATTAGCAGAGTGATGCCGACGACGACAAGCCCCACCCACAGGGTGTTCCAAGCGAATGTGAGGAACTCCGTGCCGTAGAACAAGAGCCTCCAGTGGTCGAGGGTTGGGGGCAGGTTGTAGATGAACGGGTTGTTCGTCTGCGTGTAGAGATCCGGATCCGCCTTGAACGAGGTGATCGCACTCCAGATAAACGGTCCTGCTCCGGTCAACGCCGCGATGAGCGCGGTGATGTAGAGCGCGATTCTCCCGCCGGTCGAGTGACGGCGACGCTGCCGGCGGCGGCGTTCGACCTCGTCCTTGTCCGTGAGGTCGATGCGCCCACCGCTGAACCTCTCGACACGATCGCCCGCATCGACCGCCATCGTCTACATCACCTCCCTGTGCCGGACCGCTCGAAGTATCGCGATCGCCGCGGCAAGCAACAGCGGGAACAGGAAGAGAGCGACGGCCGCGCCCTGGGCGAGGTCACCGCCCTCAATGCCTTTGAAGAACGCCCAGCTGGACAAAACCTGGGTCGACTGCGTGGGACCCCCCCGGGTCAGGATGTAAACGACCGTCATATCGGCAAAGGTCAGGATCGCACCGAAGAGCACGGCCACCGCGGTGATCGGCAGCGTGAGCGGGATGCTGATCTCCCTTAGCTTCCGCCAGAAGCCGGCCCCGTCCACCTCCACCGCGTCATTGATGTCCGAGGGGATCGCCATTAGCCCCGCCATAATGATGACGGTGGCGACCGGGACAATGCGCCACACATGCACGGCGATGATCGATCCCATCGCGAGGACCGGGCGCCCCAGGTAGTACATGTTCGCATCGATGAACCCGAACCACCGCAGCACCCAGTCAATGGGGCTGAAGATCGAGTTGAGTAACCACAGCCACGAGACCGCCGCGAGCGACACCGGGGTCGTCCAAGGCAGCAATACGCAGAAGCGGACTAACCACTTCCCCCTGAAGTCCTTGACGAGCACCGTCGCTAGGATGTGCGCGATCAGGACGATCAGCACCATAGAGATCCCGGTGAAGATGATCGTGTTCCAGAAGGAGGTCCAGAACACGCTCGACGACAGGATGGTCCGCCACTGGCGAAGTCCCACCAAGTCGAGGCTCGGGTTCCCGGTCGTCACGTCGCTGAAGCTAAAGAGGATGGCGAGGAAGAACGGGAACGCCACGAGCCCGATGATGTAGGCGACCGTCGGCAACAGGAACAGCTTCGCCAACAGATCCTCTCGGTCGGCGAATGTCCGCCTCGCCGTTTCCGCCGGATGCCTTTGGTCCCTCGCGGGAGCCCCTACGCTCACGGCTCCAGATCCGTCAGCGCATGCGCCGCCGTCACAAGCGCACCGGCCTCGCCTCGGCTCGTTCCCCGGTCTTGCTGTCGAAAAAGCGCAGGTCCGTCCCGTGGATCGCGAAGCGTTGGTCCCGGTCTTTCGAAACGGCCACATCCACGGTGGCCGGAATCCGGGAGATGATGTGGGCATCGTCGTGGCCGAGACCCGGAACGGTCGCATAGACGTGCCGGTCGCCAGACAGGTATTCGATGCGATATACGCGCACGTCGACCTCGAGCACGTTGTCACCCTGGCTGCCGATCGCGTCCACCGGTAGGAAGTTCTCCGGCCTGAAGCCGAGGAGGTGATCACCTCGGTCGATGAGGTTCATCGGCGGCGATCCGATGAAGGTTGCAACGAAGGTGTCGGCCGGGTCCGAGTAGACGTCCTTTGGGGGGCCGATCTGACGAACCTTACCTTTGAAGATGACGGCGATTCGGTCGCCCAGGCCCATGGCCTCGACCTGATCGTGAGTCACGTAGATCGTCGTCGTGCCCAACCGTTCCTGGAACTGCTTGAGCTCGTCGCGGGCGCTCGTGCGCAGCTTCGCGTCGAGATTGCTGAGCGGCTCGTCGAGGAGGAACACGCTTGGATCGCGGACGATCGCCCGCGCCAGCGCCACACGCTGACGCTCGCCGCCGGACAGGTTGCGGGGCTTGCGATCGAGCAGCCGGTCGATTCCGAGAAGCTCCGCAGCCCACTCCACCTTCTTCTGCCGCGCGTCTGCGTCCATTCCTGCCGCCTTCAGCGGGAAGTCGATGTTTTGCATGACGCTCTTATGCGGGTAGAGCGCGTAGCTCTGGAAGACCATCGCGATGCCGCGAGCTCGGGGCGGGAGCCCGTTTACCACATTACCGCCGATCAGGACCTCACCCTCTGTCGGTTCCTCGAGTCCGGCGATTACCCGCAGCAAGGTCGTCTTTCCGCAGCCAGATGGTCCGAGCAGAACCAGGTACTCGCCCGCGCTTGTTGCGATGTCGACGCCGTCGACCGCTCTGACACCGCCGTTCTCGAAGTGCTTCTTCAGCCCCCGCACCTCGACGACGTGCGCCACGTTGAGTTCCCCATCGTCCAGCAGCGGCTCCGTGCGTGGAGCGCCCGCCTGTGTTGCCGTGTTTAGTTCCACGGACTCAGCCTCCGCCGACAAGGCCCTCGCGCCGCCACTTCCTGAATATCTGCTCACACTCGTCGTGCGCCTGCTCGACCGACTGCTCGGCTTCCTGCTTACCGCGCGCGACACGAGCGAGCATGTTCGGTAGGACGTACGTGCCGTTGATCTCGCCGATAGCCGGATTCGCCGGTCCGGGGTGGCCGAGGTTCGTGGACCAGTCCAGTGCCGTCTTGAGGGGCCGGAGCTTGGACGCATCATCGCCCTCGATCGCAAACGGGTCCTCGTCGAGCCACCCATCAAGCTGCGGCACCTGGTCGAGATAGCCCGGGAAGTCGTACATCTTTGACTCGTAAGAAACGCGCGCCAGGTTCGCAGTGTAGTGAAGCAGGAACTCCTGCGCGGCATCGAAGTTGGCGGAGAACTTCGGAGCGATCCAGTTGTACATCACGTGCTGGGCCGCCATCTGATCCTTGGGGCCCTCGAGCGCCGGCACGAAGAAGATGTCCTTCGCTATGTCCGGAAGGCTCTCTTGCGCGGTGCGCCAAGCCGAGATCGAGTTGAGGATGTAGCTCAGCTGGCCGGAGATGAGGCCTTCGTTGTTCGACGCCGGGTTCCAGGCGAACACTTCCTCGGTCATCGCCGCGTCGAACAGCTCCTTCGCGTACTCGACCGCCGCGATCGTGTCGTCGGACATCAGAGTCACTTTCTCGTTCTCATCCTGCACCGAGCCACCGTACGACCAGAGCAAGGCGCGGGCGTACATGTTCGAGTCGAGCTCCTGGGACAGGCCTAGACCCATCTGAATGTTTTGCTCGCTGAAGATCCTTCCACCGCCCTCGAGGAGCTCATCCCAGGTCGACGGCCCATTGGGCAGATCTACTTTTTCCCATAAAGACTTGCGGTAGTCGCCGGGATCGGGCGACCATGCCGGTGCGTAGGCGTAGTAGCTCTCCGTTGTCGGGTTGAAACTCGACCTCTGGCACAGCCCCAGCTGCTCGCCGAAGCGCTTGTTCGCCTGGTCCATCAAATCGTTCATAGGGTGAACGCTGGGTTCGAACTGGGACAGCGTCGCAATGAACTGGATGAGATCGTGCCCCTCACCTGCGGAGATTTCGGATGAGATACGCGCCGGGATGCCGGTCACATCGATATGGTCGACGGTGACGTTGACGCCGACCTGCTCGCCCCACTCTGTGGCCCAGTCATCGAACCACACATCGTGCTGCGGGACGAAGTGGCTCCACAGCAGGATGCGGAGATCGCCGGACAGCTGGCTCGACGGCTCCGAGAAAACCAGCGACGGCGCGGCCTCCGAGGGCGCCTGCTCCTTCGGGACCTCCTGCCCTCCTCCACAAGCGGCCGCCAAGGCGGCGACGCTTACGCCCTGGATGAACCTTCGTCGCGAGACCTGGTACCGGCTGTTCCGCGGAGTCATATATACGCCTCCCTCATCAACTCCCACGGAGGAAGCGGCGGCTCACCGGTGAGGGGACCTGTTCGGCCGGTGGGGAACCCGCTCGGCTGGTCCTGTCAGATGGCCGTCCCCGTTCCGGAAGGTCACGTCGCTCCTCCCCTTGGAGCGACCGTAGCACTTCCAGAACCGGTGTGCTATGACGCCCTACCCTCAGCGGCTTCGCCGGCGGTGGGGACCCAGACCCTCCTCGATGCTGGGGCGCCTGGGACCGCTTTACCCGGTTCGATGTCCCGGTCGCCCCTCGGACTCGGAGCCAGGATCGGTTTCAGTCGCCTTGCGATCCAGTTCTTCGGCTCGCTCTCGCTGGCGCTGGGCCTCCTCCGCATACCGACGAGCCTGAAGGTCCGCTTCACCCGCCTCTCTTGCCCGTACCTGGGCTTCGTCTCGCTGTTCGATCGCCTTCTCGCGTTGCCGCTCCTCGTTCTTTGCCCGAGCACGCTTTGATGCTGCAAAGGCGATTACAGCAAGCACAATCAATGCTGCAACGACGATGACGATTATCAACCAGTCAGGCATCTGCACCCCTCCTCGAGTAGATATCCGTGGACCTTCCCCAATTCCCCACCCTCAAACCCGTGTCCCAGGGCCACCCCTTATTGCTCGGTCGCGGGGTGAACGACCGCACCCGGAAGGCAATCACCCCGGCCGAACAGGTGTTACCTCCGTGGGGTGCCCGCAAGACCGTACTCTTTCGAGATATGCGCGTCGCAGCACTCAAAGACGCCATGGAAGAAGTCGCGCGCATTTCGAGTCAATAGCTCCACGGGGAGCACTAGCCTCAGCTATGGCGTCAACGACCGGGAGATGTGTGAGGGCCTATGACTCGAGAACTTGAAGCCGATGTCCTCGTTATCGGTGGTGGCGCCGGTGGCGTTTCGGCGGCGTTGACTGCCGCACGACTGGGTCGCCGGGTCATCCTTACGGAGGAGACTGATTGGATAGGTGGCCAGCTGACCGCTCAAGGCGTGCCGCCCGATGAGCATCCCTGGATAGAGCAGAC
>JALZJN010000023.1 GCA_030859735.1 Actinomycetota bacterium | reverse complement strand
GAGTGGTTTCGCCGTACAGGCGTAGATTGCTTTGAGGTGACCACACCAGCTTGGCGCCGGCCTCCTTGACGCGCTCGAGCTGATTGTCGTCGAGTGCCGTCCCGTGAATGATGACGGTTGCCGGCGTCAGCAGCCCCACCTCCTCCAGCTCCTCGAACTCCCGGCGCGACGACTCGTCGATGCCCTCGGCGAGGTGGATGTACAGAGCGCCGACGAGGCCATCTTCGATCTGCTGTTTGAGCCGCCCGACGTCCTCGGGACGGGTCCGGCCCAAATCGATGATCGAACGCCCAATGTGAGCTCCGAAGATGTAGCGGTCGACGTTTCGCACCAGGGACTCGTGGGGGTCGGGGTAGACGCCGCTCGCCCCTTGGATGGCGGTCGTCCCACCGATTAGGGCGCGTGCTTCCGCATAGCGGGTAAGCGCACGCAGAAGAGACGGCCGCTCGTCTGTTTCTTCAGTCAACAGGGCCCAGGGCCCTTTGACGACCGCGGCGTACTCTTCGCTTGCCCGCCATTGGTAGCGGTTGGAGAAAAGCCTCGGTGGCTCCCACGGGGAGAAGACGTTGTACTCGGGGTGTCCGTGGAGGTCGATGAGACCGGGAAGGATCACTCCATTTGTGTCTGCAAGGCGCATGTCAGTGGGCGGGGTCCTGGTGACGTCGGTGATCGTCGCCTCCGAGATGACGACGTAACCGTCTTCGATGGCTTCGTCCGGGATCACGACGCAGCCCTTGAGGGCAAAGGGTTCTGCAGGCGCGATTCGGGCTTGCCCCTGGAGGGCTACGCCTTCCGGCTCACCGGCGGCCAGCGGGTCCACAAGTGGCGCTGTGTATCGTCGCTCGAAGAAGTCTTCCGTTGATGCTTGAATCGAGTCATCCATCAGGTGTACCCGGCGGCTGGAAGGCAGCCATCACTCATCCTTTCTGCAGCTAAGGCCTGCGTGCCAGCCGTAACCGCTAGATATCAGCTTCGGATCACGCTCGAATCCGATGAGGATCTGAAAGAGGCGATAGAGCTTTGCCGGACGGCTTATGAAAGGGCCCTCCTTAGCGTGCTTCGCGTTGAGAGGCATCGCTCGCGACTGCTCGAAAGCGTCCTCTCTGGAGAGGCGAGGCCGAACATTGCCCACGTGCGGCAGTAGCCACGCAAAGGCACCGAGCTGTGACGCTCCGTGCCCGCGTTTTCAGAAGCCCGTCGAAGAGTCGGTTGCCGACCTCGGGCCAGTACCGGTTGGCTAACCTCTTAGCCCTCTTCGGTGGAGAGGCGCCTGCATTCATCCGCTTAACAACGGACCCGAGCTGACCGCCAAAGCGTTTAGAGACTCATGCCGTTTCTCGGAAACGGGAACGAGCTACGTCGAGCCGGGATCGCCGTGCAGCCCCAACGATCACCCTCCTCACGTCCGATTCGCAGGTAGACCGACCATGAGGCCCCCTTGAGACAAGTTTCAAGCATGCCCGGGTACGGGGACCGCCGGCTCACGCGCCGGCTCTGAGGCGGTCGAACGGGTGTAGTGCGCACCCGGTGGCGTGTCTCCGGGCGGGGCCGCACTCACCGCAAACCCCTGCGGATACCGCGCCGGAGGCCTCGGCGGGCAGCGCGGCGCGCCAGCCGGCGATCAAGAGTCCCGCGCTGGGCAGCTCGAGCATCTCCCTGAGCGCGCCTGAGGCGACGCAGCCGGCGGATCACGATGCGGCGGCGAGGTTGGAGGCGACCGAGCAGGTCGCGGAGCGGTCGACGCTCATGTGTGCCCGGTCATAGCGGCGGGTCGTGCGCACGCTGCCGGATGCCCGGACTCTTCTTACGCGTGTTGGCCATGACTCCCCTAGCATTGACGTAACCTCATCCTAGGGGCTTTCCGCTTCGAGCTGCACGATGCTGTCGCGAACGACCCACACGCTATAGCGTTGAGCTTCTTACAGGGCAGCGAAACGGCAAGAAGCTGGACCGGACACCCCGCAATGAGATCTACCACGGCAATAACGAACCAGCTCGATAAATAGGCGCATCACGGCTGCTTGTCGGTACCGCGAACAGTGGCTCGGTCTTTGTGTCGTTCAGCGTTTGTTGTATGCCCGGTTAGGAAATGAGCGTGGTCAGAATCTCCTCCCAGCGAGCGATAATTAACCCGTGGGCCTCGTCCGGGTAGAAGCTCGCATGGCTCTTGGGGAGCAGACTGGCCATGCGCTCAACGTGTGGGCGCGGGATGTAGTGGTCCAGATCTCCATGCCAAACGGAAACCTCCAACTCGATCTCCTGAAGAGATAATCCCCAGGGATTGCGCTCTATGACTTCATCCCATGCGTAGCCTGCGAGCCCTG
>JALZJN010000094.1 GCA_030859735.1 Actinomycetota bacterium | reverse complement strand
CCCTCCACGTCCAAGTCGTCCACCCGCGCGATGACTGTCGGTCCTGAAGGTTGCCGTTGGCGACTGCTTCCAGGCCCTTGGGTACCGTGACCGCAAAGGTGTAGGTGGCCTTGTCGCTGGGGTGGTCGTTCACCGGGAACCAGGTCGCGGCAACATGAGGCTCGCCGACGACCAAGGCGCCGTCATCGGTGTGGATGAAACCTGACTGACCCAACTGCGCTCCGCCGATGGTTTTGGGCACACCATCGTAACGCACAACGGTGGTGAAGCGGCGGTCGGCGCGAAGCCCGGAGCGCGGTGTCACGGTCAGCTCGCCGGCATCTCTTGTCCATGTTGCCCGCCGCCTGTTGACCGCGATCGATCGAACCGTCAGCCCGTCCAGATCGAGGTTGAAGCGGGAGAGATCCTGAGTGGCCAGTGCGCGAATCGTTGCAATCCCGGTAAGGATGTCGGTCGCGGGATCGTAGGTCAGCTTCAGCCGATAGTTCTGCACGTCGTATCCGCCGTTACCGTCGAGCGGGAAGTAGGGATCACCCACTCCCGGTGATCCAGGCTGAAACTCAGTCTGCTGCTGAGCGCCCGCCAATGAGTGGCCGGCCGGCAGCGCCAGTCCGAGTGTGACGATAAGGGCAAGAACAGCCTTACGCACGATCTGACCCCCCCACCGAGAAATGCTCCTCAGACCCAAAACCCTATAGGAGGTTGGTCGAGGCAGCAAGAAAAACCTGGGGGCCACACACTCCGAATTCGGCGACCTTATACTCACGGCAAGCAGGGGAGCTCGGGGCAACCGGGCTGAGAGGCGGGCCGAAGGCGTCCGCGACCCATAGGCAGGGCCTGAGTGGACCCTCAACCTGATCCCGGTAACGCGGGCGTAGGGAGGTGAGCAACATGAGTGTGCTCGAACGTATCGAGCGAGTTCCTCCATGGGGCATCGAGCCTGTTCCGGACGACAGGCGCGTCTTCACCGGCATCGACATGGGTGTGCTGTGGGGCAATCTGGGCATCTCGCTTCTGCTGCCGGTCGTGGGGGCGTTGCTGGTTCCGGCGTTGAGTTTCAGGGATGCGCTGGCCGCCATTGTGGTCGGTGCGCTAATCGGCAACCTCATGCTCGCGACCGCGGCCCGCATCGGGGCCGATACCGGGGTACCGACGATGGCGCTCTACCGTGCCCCGCTTGGCATGCGAGGCTCCTATGCGCCCACCATTTTCAACGTCCTACAGAACATCGGATGGGGTTCGTTCGAGCTGTTCATCATGGCGGCGGCTGCTGCAGCGGTCAGCGAACGGATGATCGGAGTCGGGGCGCGTCCTGTATGGGTGATCCTCTTCGGGGCGATCTCAGTGGTCATGGCAGCCGGCGGGCCGGTTGCGGTCGTCAGGCAGTGGATACGGCGTTTTGCGGTGTGGGCCGTCATCGCATCGAGCGCATACATCAGCTGGTACCTGCTCTCGAGCTTCGATATCTCCGCGTCCTGGTCGAGCGCTGGTGAGGGAGGATGGCCGAACTTCTGGCAGGCCGTCGATCTCTCCGTCGCGTTGCCGATCTCCTGGATACCTTTGGTCGCCGACTACTCTCGTTTTGCTCGCAAGGGAAGGGCCGCTTTCTGGGGGGCCGGGATCGGTTACTTCGTGGCGCATGTCTGGTTCTACATGATCGGAGTTCTGCTTGTGCTGGGGCAGGGCGGTGATCCGGCCGATCCGGAGGGGTTCATCGGTGCAATGTTGGCGATTCCCGTTGGATTCGTTGCCCTTCTGATTCTGCTTGTGGATGAGACCGACGAGGCGTTCGCCAACATGTATTCGACGGCGGTGTCGTTGCAGAACATCGTTCCTCGGATGCCACAGCGCATTCTGGTGTTGCTGGTGGGTGCGATCTGCACGACGCTCGCGCTGGTCGTCAACTTGGTTCAGTACGAGAACTTCCTGCTGTTGATCGGGGCACTGTTCGTACCCCTGTTCGGGGTTCTCGCGGCTCACTATTACCTGTTGCGCGACGGACGCTACGACGTGAAAGCGCTCTATCGCAGGGATGGTGCGTACTGGTACGCGGCGGGTGTCAACTGGCCCCTGATTGCTGCCTGGGCGATCGGATTCCTGACATACAATTGGATCAACCCCGGAACGGTCTCCTGGTGGTCGGAATGGATGACGAGTCTCTTGGGAGACTGGCTGAGTTTGCCGACCGCGTCCTCGTGGCTCGGGGCATCGCTCACCTCCTTCGTGGTGGCGGCGGGCGCGACAGTGATAGCTGGGTCTTTCCGACGTAACCCACGCCTAGCGCGGGATCGGGCGTATTAGCCGAGTCGGAGGCGATCGCTCGCACGCACCAGTTCAAGCGCAAAACACGGGTCGTTGGGAGCGTGTCCGGCATCTTCGACGATGACTAGTCCGGCTCGTGTCCACACTCGTTGAAGCTCCCAGGCGTTGCCGAGCGGCGCCTGAAAGTCAAAGCGTCCGTTCACCAATGTCCCCGGGATGTCGGCCAAGACTGCCGCACCGACCAGCAGATCCTGATCTTCCAACCAGGCGTTGTGGCAGACGTAGTGAGTGACGATCCGAGCGTAGGCCAGCGCAAATCTCGGGTCGGTGAATCTGTCTGCGAGTTCGGTCTTCGGGGGCCAGTCGGATGTACCCGATTCCCACATGCACCAGGCGTGGGCCGCTCTCCGACGGACCGAGGGGTCAGAATCGTTCAATAGCCGATGGCACTTTTCGACGATATCGGCGTCTCCGTGCGTGTCCTCTAAAGCGGCTTCGAGCGCACTCCACTGCTGAGGAAAGAAGGCGGCCACCCCGCCACGAAACAACCAGTCGAACTCCGAGCGTCGTCCGGTGGTGACACCCCACAAGATCATCTCGCTGACCCGACTGGGGTGGCTTTGTGAATAGGCGAGCGCCAGTGTGCTCTCCCACGATCCGCCCCAAACAAGCCACCTGTCGATCTCGAGCCGCTCTCGAAGCAACTCGATGTCTGCTATCACGTGGGGCGTGTTGTTGTGCGCAAGCTGAGTATCGGGCTCGCTCGCGTGCGGCCTACTCTGCCCGCAGCCGCGCTGGTCAAACAGCACGACGCGGAAGGCGCTCGGATCAAAGAGTCGTCGATGCCATGGCAAACAGCCAGACCCAGGGCCGCCGTGCAGGACGATGGCCGGCTTCCCCTCTGGATTACCGCTTGTCTC
>JALZJN010000084.1 GCA_030859735.1 Actinomycetota bacterium | reverse complement strand
AGGGGACTCGCTGGCCGAGCTACTGAAAGGCTATTCGCAGGCCGCATCGCTGCGAGGGTCGGTAGTGGTGTTGTGCTCGGATGGCCTCGACCGTGGCGACCCTGATGTTCTGGCGGCGCAGATGATGAAGCTCACAAGGTTGGCCCATCGAGTGGTGTGGGTCAACCCGCTCAAGGGCAGCGCACGCTATCAACCTCTGCAGCGAGGCATGGCGGCGGCGCTCCCCCACCTCGACGTGTTCGTACCGGGCCATAACGTAGACAGTCTCGAGAGCCTTGCCGAGCTCCTGGATTCACCTTCCTTTCGACGTTAGGTGCACGTACCGAAACCGAAGTCCACGTATGGAGTTCACGGGGCGTGTCCCAAGGTCCGCCCGCAAGTTGTGCCATATTGGCGCTGAGCACATGACGGAACAACCAGTAACGCAGAGCACGCCGCGCGCCGTCGTGGTGACGGTCTCGGACGGGGTCGCCCATGGAGTGCGTGAAGACGTCTCGGGCGATGCGGTCCAGCAGCTCCTCACCGAGCAGGGCATCGAGGCCACCCAGCGAAGGGTCACTCCGGACGAGCTGGCCGAGATCGAGGCCCTCCTGCGCGAGCTCGTCGACACGCGCATCGAGCTAGTCGTCACCACCGGGGGCACCGGGCTGGGGCCGCGCGACGTCACGCCCGAAGCGACCAAGAGAGTGATCGAGCGCGAGGCGCCCGGGCTGGCCGAGCTGATGCGACAAGCAGGTCTGCAAAAGACGCCGCATGCCGCCCTGGCGCGCGGTCTCGTGGGTACCAGCGGCCGGACTCTGATCGTGAACCTTCCCGGGAGCCCCAAGGGAGCGACGGAGAGCCTCGAGGCACTGTTTCCGGTGTTGCCGCACGCGCTCCAGCTCCTGGCCGGCCACACCGAGCACTCGAAGGCACCGCTCGTCTCCGCGCCGAAGGATGCGACAGTTTCGACGGACCGAGTCGTGGCGACGATCGTCGATGCCGATGGCGAGCCGCCCTGCCGGGTGGGCCAGCGGCTGGTGATCTCGGGGGGCCGCGCGATCGAGGGCACGTTGGGCTGCTCCGAGTTCGACGCCGCCGCCCTCAAAGACGCCGCGCAGGTTTCGGCCGGTGGAGACCCCGTAAAGCGAACATACGAGCACGAGCTCGGCCGCGCTCACGTCTTCCTCGAGCCCACCGCAACGGCACTGAAGCTCGCGGTCGTGGGGGCAACACCGATTGCGCTCGAGCTTCTGAGGATCGGGGCGGCGCTGGGTTATGACTGCTTTCTCATCGAGCCGCGCTCCGAGCGCGTCACAGCCGAGCACCGAGCGGCTGCGGCGGGCGGAGTCCTCGGGAGCGCCGCAGAGGCCTCTCTGGATCGGAACTCCGATCTGGTGCACACCGACCACGATGCCCCCGGAGTGGCGGACGCGCTGGGGGCCGCGCTCGAGGCCGACGTCTTCTCCATCGGGATCGTGGGCAGCAGGCGCCACACTGCACCCCATCTCTCACAACTTTCCGGGCGGGGCTTCTCGGAGTGGGACATCGAGCGCATCGAGAGCCCGGTCGGGCTCGACATCGGAGCCCGCTCGCCCGGCGAGATCGCGGTTTCCATAGCGGCCGGGCTGATTGCGCGGCGGCGCAGGAGTCAGAATCGAGCCGATTCAGCCCCCTAGTTAAGGGGTACGCTCGAAGAAGTAAGTTCAACCACCGGGGAGGACCAAAATGGTCGAAAAGGAAGTTGAACGGACAATCGAGGCGCTCCTCGAAGAGCGCCGCGAGTTCGAGCCGCCCAAGGAGTTCACTCAGCAGGCCAACGCCAACGATCCAGCTATCTATGAGCATGCGGAGAAGGACCCCGAGGCGTGGTGGGAGTCGCAAGCCGAGCGTCTGAGCTGGAGCAAGAAATGGGACACGACGCTCGAATGGGACCCGCCGCATCATCAGTGGTTCGTCGGCGGAAGGCTCAACGCCAGCTACAACTGCCTCGACCGACATCTCGAGGAGAATGGCGAACGGATCGCCTACCACTGGGTGGGCGAGCCTGGCGATAGTCGCTCGATTTCCTACCAAGAGCTACATACCGAGGTGTGTAAGCTCGCCAACGCGCTCAAGGAGCTTGGTGTTGCCAAAGGAGATCGAGTCGCGATCTATCTCCCGATGATTCCCGAGCTTCCCGCGTCCATGCTCGCCTGTGCCCGCATTGGCGCCGTGCACTCGGTGGTGTTTGGCGGTTTCTCAGCAGGCTCGCTCAAGGATCGCATCAACGACGCCGACTGCAAGGTCCTAATCACGGCGGACGGCGGCTACCGCAAGGGGCAGACGGTTCCTCTCAAAGAAAATGCCGACGAGGCGCTCGAGGAGACCGAATCGATCGAAAAGGTCATCGTCGTCAAACGAACGACGGAAGATGTGGCCATGACCGATGGCCGCGACGTTGTTTACGGCGAGCTGATCGAGTCACAGTCCGCCGAGTGCGAGCCCGAAGACATGGACGCCGAGGACATGCTCTATGTGCTCTACACCTCGGGGACGACCGGAAAGCCGAAGGGAATCGTCCACACCACCGGCGGCTACTTGACGGGCGTCTCCTCTACTCACCACTTGATCTTCGACATCAAGCCGGAAACCGATGTCTACTGGTGCGCAGCCGACATCGGCTGGGTGACCGGGCACAGCTACATTGTCTACGGGCCCCTGGTCAACGGCTGCACGTCCATTCTCTACGAAGGGGCACCCGACTACCCCGACAAAGACCGCTACTGGTCAATCGTGGAGGAATACAAGGCGACGATTCTCTACACCGCCCCCACCGCGATCCGGACAATGATGAAGTGGGGTGTCGACTACCCGCAGAAGCACGATCTTTCGTCACTCCGGCTGCTGGGAAGCGTGGGCGAGCCGATCAACCCCGAAGCGTGGATCTGGTATCAGGAATTCATCGGTGGAGGGAAGGCTCCGGTGGTCGACACCTGGTGGCAGACGGAAACGGGCGCCATCATGATCTCTGCGCTGCCCGGGATCACCAAGCTCAAGCCGGGCTCGGCCACAGTGCCCTTCCCCGGCGTCGTCGCCGACGTGGTGGACGAGAAGGGTGAGTCTGTGGGCTTGGGCTCGGGTGGGTATCTGGTGCTGAAGCGACCAACGCCCTCGATGATGAGGACCATCTACGGTGATGATGATCGCTACCGCGAGACATATTTCGAGAAATATGGAGACGAGACCTATTTCCCGGGCGACGGCGCCAAGCTCGACGACGAGGGCTACTACTGGCTATTGGGCCGCGTCGACGACGTGATGAACGTCGCAGGACACCGCATCTCTACTTACGAGGTCGAGTCCGCCCTGGTCGCACACGACTCGGTCGCAGAGGCCGCGGTCGTAGGCCGCACAGACCCCAAAGAGGGCCAGGCAATCGTTGCATTCGTGACCCCGCGCTCGGGCCACGAGGGCAACGAGGATCTCTCGAAAGAACTGCGTCAGCACGTCGGCAAGGCCATCGGCAAGATCGCACGCCCGCAGTCGATCATCTTCACCGACGATCTCCCCAAGACGCGTTCGGGAAAGATCATGCGGCGGCTGCTCAGAGACGTCGCCGACGGAAACGAGCTCGGAGATGTCACGACCCTGCAGAATGCACCGATCTTGGACGAGATCAAGAAGAAGGCGGACAGCCAGTCCGCCCAAGACGGCAAGGACGATAAGTAGCGGCTTCGGTGCACGTCCCCGTAAATCCGGTCGCATTCGAGCGGCGGTACTGACCGTATTTCCGGTGCGGAGCACTAGACCGGCGGGCCGGGACCCCGCCTCGGAGCGAGCGGGGATCGATGCCGCCGTAGAGGGCAAAACATTGTGCGACGTCCTCGCTCGCAACGCTTCGACCTACGGAGACAGGCCCGCCACCGCGTTCAAGCGCAACGGTCGGTGGGAGGTGAGTACCTGGCGCGACTACCGGGAGACGGTCGCTCGCGTCGCGCTGGGATTCAAGGAGTCGGGCGTCGGGCGCGGCGACTGCGTCGCGCTGATGTCGCGCAATCGCCCTGAGCATCTCGTCTGCGATTTCGCCGCCCTGCACCTCGGTGCGGTCCCCGTCTCTCTCTACAACACTTTCTCTGCCGATCAGGTCGCGGGGGTCGCAGCCGCCTGCAAACCCAAGCTTGCCGTAGTCGAGACGCAGCAACAACAACGCCTGTGGGACAAGGCATACGGCGGGCTCAAGGACATCGTTGTGATCGACCCAGACGATTCACAGGGAGACTTCACGACACTGGGCCGGTTAGAGGATATAGGCCGCGCAGCACTGTCTTCTAACCGGGAGCAGTTCGAAAACGAGTGGAAGAAACTCAAGCCATCAGATCCCGCCACAATAATCTACACTTCGGGAACTACGGGTGCCCCCAAGGGCGTGGTGATCACCAACTACAACGCATTGTGGACGGCAGAGTCCGTCGATCAGTGGCACACGTGGCCGATCGGATTCAAGTACGTCTCCTATCTTCCCCTAGCCCACAGTTTGGAGCGCCTTGCCGCCCATTGGTTGTGCACATACAAGGCAGCGTTCGTGCATTTCTGCCCCGAGGTTCCCAAGATTTTCGACATACTGGGGGAAGTTCACCCCTACGCTTTCGTCGCCGTTCCACGCTTGTGGGAGAAGCTCGAATCCGGAATCAAGGCGAGCCTCCAAGAACAAGACGCGCGCAAGAGAGCCGTGGCAGAGCGCGCGATCACTGTGGGAGCGAGGGCTGCGAAGCTCGAACAGGAGGGTAAACGCGTTCCGCGTTCGCTCGCCGTACAGCGCGCGTTATTCGATCGCGTCGTATTGGGAAAGATCAGACACAAGATCGGGCTCGACGAAGCAGAGGTGGTGTTAAGCGGCGCCGCCCCCTTGAGTCCCGAGGTCGCGGAGTACTTCTTCAGCCTGGGTGTGAAGGTCGCCGAGGGCTACGGGATGAGCGAGAGCACAGCCCCTGCCACCATCAACCCCACGAGCCGCCCTCGCATCGGCACGGTGGGGCCCGCCATCCCCGGCGTTGAGCTCAAATTGCTGGATGACGGCGAGCTGTTGATAAGGGGTGGCAACGTGTCGCCGGGATATCTCAACGATGAGGCGCAAACAGCAGAGGTATTCGACAAGGACGGCTGGCTTCACACCGGAGATATCGCCGCCATCGACTCCGACGGATTCGCGCGTATCGTCGATCGAAAGAAGGAGCTGATCGTCACTGCGGGCGGCAAGAACGTGTCTCCTTCCCATCTCGAGAACCTGCTGAAGCGCCATCCCTTGATCTCCTACGCGTGCGTAATCGGCGATCGAAAGCCCTACATCGCCGCCTTGCTGGCACTCGATGCAGACGAGGCACAGGCATGGGCCGACCGAAACGGGATCGAGTTCTCCTCGCTGGAGCGGCTCGCGGACGACCCGCGCATCGAGGAGGAGATGCAAGCGGCGGTCGAGGAGGTCAACACCAAGGTGTCGCGCCCCGAAGGCATCAAGCGCTTCGTGGTTGCGAAGAACGAATGGGAGCCGGGAGGGGACGAGCTGACCCCGACGCTGAAGCTCAAACGCCGGGCGATCCAGGACAAGTACGCCGACGACATCGCCGAGCTTTACTCGTGAAGCCCTCCCACCGGCCCGTGCCGAACTTTGGATCCCTGCCCACATACCGTGTGGGTACAGCTTCAACGTTGGCCGACGCGCCACACGCCTGCGGTTACCGGCCGCTAAGTCCCCTGTGAGTACCAGGACCCTCCCGGCCCGATATAGCTGCGGCTCTCCCCCCAAGTTACGTGGGCGACCCCGTTTCCGTCGATCGCCAAGCCTCCGTAATCCCCGTAGGGGAACTTGAAGCCGCGCTCGGACTTGTAGGGCGCGCCCCCAGCTCGATTCGAGAGCCGTTGTGTCTGCGACCAGGTTTCTCCACCGTCGGCGGAGGCCTTGTAGAAGGTGTTCCAGCGACCGGTCCGGTCGTCCATCCATGCGATCCGCACGTCGCCGTTCCCGGTCGCGTCGATCATGGGAAACTCGTGATCGACTCTCGCTCTGGGAGCCACATTGTGGGGCAATGACCAGGTCTCGCCGTTGTCATCAGACCAACGAAGCAACAACCGAGCCCGCCCAGCTTTTACTCTGCTTGCGTTCCACAACGCGTAGACACGCCCGTTATCGTCCGAGGCGACGGCAATCTGCGCACCGAAAAAGGCCGACGAGCACCCGGCGAAGTCCGGACACGGCCGCTGCTCCCGGGAACGGTCGATGCCGATCACATCCCAGCTCCGGCCCCCATCGGATGAACGCAGCAGATAGAGAACGATCTGACCTTTGTAGTTCTGGGGATAAGCGTCGTGGGCGCTGAAGACGGTCCCATTCGGCGTCACCGTGAGCCCGCCGGCGAACCAA
>JALZJN010000076.1 GCA_030859735.1 Actinomycetota bacterium | reverse complement strand
TCATCCCGTCGCTGCGCTTCCCCTCTTCGTCCGAAGCGGCAGCTGGCGCTACGCGAACGGCTCGCCCTCTGGGCCTGACCCCGGGCTTCCTGGTGCCCAACGCTTGCTCCCGGCGGCTCCCGTGACGCGCGCTTCGGGATCAGCGCGGAATGTGAACCAGCCGCCGACTTGGGGCCAGGCGTTTCAGAGCGCAGCGTCCGATCCCGGGGGTGAGGTACATTCCCGGCATGGCCAAGTACCCCAGGATCCGAGAGCAACACATCGCTGTCTTCGGAGAGAGCGGGTCAGGAAAGACCGTACTGGCGTCCTCGTTCTACGGGCCTTCGCAGGAGAAGTCGTTCTCGAACGAGTTGTGGGACTTGGTCGCCGACGACACCGGCCTGGGTAATCGGCTCTACAAGAACTATGTCGGCATGAGAGACCATGCGACGGCGCCCCCGCCGACCCGCTTCGCGGGCACGACTTACTACTTCTCGGTGAAAATCAAGGGCGGTGGCAAGGCCAAAGCGAAGAAGCGGCCATTCGACATCCTGCGTCTTGCATGGCACGACTACCCGGGTGAATGGTTCGAAGAGTCGCCGAGCAGCGAGGAGGAGGCGAGGCGACGGGCTGACACGTTTCGGTCCCTGCTGCGTTCCGACGTCGCGCTCTTGCTGGTGGATGGGCAGAAAATGCTGGACTACAAGGGCGAGGAGGAGCGGTATCTCAAGTCGCTCCTGACGAACTTCCGCCAAGGACTACTGCAACTCAAGGAAGACCTGCTGGCCGGGGAAGGCCGCCTGGACGAGTTCCCGCGCATCTGGATCATCGCACTGTCAAAGGCTGACCTTTTCCCAGACTGGGACGTCCACTCGTTCCGCGACCTCGTTATCTGGAAGGCCGGCGAGCACATCGAGCACCTCCGCGAGACACTCCAAGAATTCGTGGTCACCCCCGACGCGTTGTCGCTGGGTGAGGACTTCATGCTGCTCTCCTCGGCGAAGTTCGAGCTCTCCTCGGCTGGCCCGGAGCCAGTGGAGATCGATGTGACTAAACGGGTCGGCATTGACCTCATCCTGCCGGTGGCCTCTTTGCTTCCTCTCGAGCGCCGAGTTCAGTGGCAGGAGAAGATGAAGATTCCCATGAAGGTGCTGGACACCATGGCGGACGGCGCTGAGACCCTGGCAATAGCCTTGGCCGGCGGAACGGGCTTCGGCGTCGAAAAGGTAGTGGCCAAACTGCCCAAAGTCGGCCCCCTCGCGAGCAAGGCCGCAATCCCTGCGCTTGCTCAGGCCGTCAAGATGGCTGGGTCGCAACTCAGGCAGATCAACGAGCAGGCCAAGAGGAGCCACGATTACCTGACGGCGACGCTGACGCAGTTCAAGGTGGACCTAGACCAAGGCGAGACGGACGGACTGCTCATCAGGAGCAAGTAGTGCATCCTGATAAGGACCTACCTGAGCGGCTCATCTGGGCCACTCGAGGGCGGTCTTGGGGTTTCCGGTTCCTCCTCAAAGGTGGGCTGTCCGAGCCACTCCTGGTTTTTGAACGCAGCTTCGCGGGTCTCGAGGGCGAGCCGACGACTTGTCATCGCGGCGCCGGGAAGGTCGCGCTGCGCTTCCCCGATCCGTTGGGGCGAAGAGATGCATCTGGCCGCGTAATCCCACACGAGTTCGTCGTATTCGGAGACTTAGCCGACGAGATCGAGTCGGTCGAAGACGGCCTACAACATGTCTGGCCGCTCGTTGCAGAGGCCTATGCCCGAGTCTGGGATACCGAGGGACCACCCTCGGTTGCGGACCTCCGCCTCACGGCTACGGACGACCCGTCTCTCGACGCCCCCCGATCTGCCAGCAGCGACGGCAGCGATGACGAGTAAGTCGACCCGTGCTAGGAGCTGTTGGCCGCCGCTTGAGCCGACCACAACCGGGTGTCCGTCTCGTGACGAATCCCAGTCGCAGGGCTTCGCCACGGTCGGCGGCCGGGACTGCCCGCCTGCTCCCAACCTGACCCCTTCGGGAGAGGACTCTCAGCGCTGAGACCTGTCACGACAGCGCGGGTCGGCTACGCGAGCGCGGCGTGCCGCTGGCCCCCTTGCCATTGGCAATCTGCGACTAGCGGAGGAGGAGGATCTCGACCCCGACCGCGTGTACGCGAGGCGGCGCGGGGCTGGCAGAATCTCGTTGATGGCAGGGGTGCCCTCTACCGAGCAGCATCGCGCTCTCCTCAACGATTGCTGGGCGCTCGCGCGCGCTCTTCCAGGCAGCGGCGTGCTCGATAGGACGTTGGGGTCAAAGACCGCACGCGCCACTACCGACGCGCGGCGTGCTTCTCGTCGTCGGCGAGCTTGAGTGCCTGCTCCTCGGAGAGATCGCTGCGCCGCCAGACCGTCTGGGCAACGTCGAGGCCGAGGTAGCTGCGCACGGCGTCCTCGACGACACTCGACTCGTCACGCTCGGTGCGCGCGGCCAGCGCACGCGTGGCCTGGAGGATCTCGTCGTCGAGGTAGAGGGTGGTA
>JALZJN010000044.1 GCA_030859735.1 Actinomycetota bacterium | reverse complement strand
TCAGCACCGAAGACATAGAGGCTGCGGCCGACGGTCTTAATGGTCGACCGCGAGAGACCCTTCATTGGAGGACGCCGGCGGAGAAGCTCTGTGAGTTTGTTGCGTCGACCGCTTGAGTCCGCCCCGAATCGGTACTCGCAAGCGCGCTGCTCGCGATTCACTCCTTTGCCGTTCAGCGGAGGTGGCGGCTCAGGTGCCCTTCGGATGCCACACCGTCTTCATCTCCATGAAGGCGGTGACCTCGTGGGGGCCGGGGCGGGGGCCGGGACGCACAACTCGCTTGACGTTCGAAGCCGCGGCCGCTTCGATCTCGACTGCGGCTCCGGGCGCAACTCCGGAGACATCGAGCGCATCGATGTCGCCGTGGGAGGCGAGAACGGGGACGAGCTCATCCTTGAAGCCCGTGAGCAGGTTCACCACTCCACCGGGAACGTCCGAGGTCTGAAGACACTCGGCCAGGGCGATCGCCGGAAGCGGATGGGCCTCAGAGCAGACGATCACCGCCGAGTTGCCTCCGCACAGGGCTGGGGCGAGCCGCTCCACCAGTCCCAGAAGCGAGCCGGTCTCAGGTGCGGCAATTCCGACGATCCCGATAGGCTCGGGGGCCGTGAGGTTGAAGTAGGGGCCGGCCACGGGGTTGAGCGCCCCGGTTACCTGGGCGACCTTGTCGGTCCAGCCCGCGTAATAGACGAAAGCGTCGATGGCCGCCTCGACCTGTTGCGAAGCACGCTCCGAGCCCTCCGCCGCCGAGACCTCATCGACCAGCTCGTCTCGCCGTGCCTCCATCATTTCGGCCACCCGGTAGAGCACCTGACCCCGGTTGTAGGCGGTGAGCCCGGCCCATGAGCCCGAGGCCTTGCGGGCGGCGACGACCGCGTCGCGCAGATCCTTTCGAGAGGAGCGCGCGGCGTTCGCCAAGAAGTTTCCTTCGTTGTCCGTGACCGCGTAGCTGCGGCCGGACTCGGAACGCGGGAACTTGCCTCCGACGTAGAGCTTGTAGGTCTTGTTGACCTGAAGTCGCGCACCCACGTTTCTAGCTCAGCCGCACATAGGGCTCGAGGCCGTGGCGGCCTCCCTCTCGCCCGAAGCCCGATTCCTTGTAGCCGCCGAAGGGGCTGGCCGGGTCGAAGCGATTGAAGGTGTTGGCCCACACGACGCCGGCCCGCAGGCGGTCGGCCATCCACAGGATGCGCGACCCCTTCTCCGTCCACACACCTGCCGACAGCCCATAGGGAGTGTTGTTGGCCTTGGCCACAGCCTCGGATTCGGTGCGAAAGGTCATTACCGACAGGACGGGGCCGAAGATCTCCTCCCGGGCGATGCGGTGAGACTGCGACACACCCGTGAACACAGTCGGAGGAAACCAGAAGCCCCGCTCGGGGAGCTCGCAGTCCGCCTGATAGAGCTCGGCCCCCTCTTGTACGCCGACGCCGACCAACTTCCTTATCCGATCTAGCTGAGCCGCCGAGTTGATCGCACCGATGTCGGTGTTCTTGTCGAGAGGGTCGCCGAGGCGGAGCATCTGCAGGCGCCGCTTCAGCTTTGCGAGGAGTCGTTCGGCGACGGGCTCCTGGACCAAGAGGCGGGAGCCGGCACAGCAGACGTGGCCCTGGTTGAAGAAGATGCCGTTGACCACGCCCTCGATCGCCTGGTCGAGCGGCGCGTCCTCGAAGACAATGTTGGCGGCCTTCCCCCCGAGCTCCAGAGTAAGGCGCGTGCCCGTGCCGGCCAGGGCCCTCTGTATGCCCTTGCCGACCTCAGTCGAGCCGGTGAAGGCGACTTTGTCTATGCCGGAATGGGCGACGAGCGCCGAGCCAGTCTCAGGGCCCCCGGTAACGATGTTCACGACTCCCGCAGGCAGGCTCGCCTGCTCGCATATCTCCGCGAACAGCAGGGCGGTGAGCGGCGTCGTCTCGGCGGGCTTCAGCACCACCGTGTTGCCTGCCGCCAACGCGGGTGCGATCTTCCACGCCAGCATCAGCAGCGGGAAGTTCCACGGGATGATCTGTGCGCACACGCCGACGGGTTCCGATGTGCGCCCCACGAAGGCGTACTCGAGCTTGTCCGCCCAGCCCGCGTAGTAGAAGAAGTGGGCTGCGGCCAAGGGGATGTCCACGTCCCGGCTCTCTCGGATGGGCTTGCCGCCGTTCATCGTCTCGAGCACCGCGAGCTCCCGCGCGCGCTCCTGCATGATGCGGGCGATGCGGAAGAGGTACTTGCCACGAGCCGGTGCGCCGACGGACGTCCACTCCTCGAGGCCGCCTCGAGCCGCCGCCACGGCGGCATCCACGTCCTCGGAGGAGGCTTCGGGCACCGCCGCCAGCACTTCTTCGGTGGCCGGGTTGATGGTCTTGAAGTAGGAGCCCGAGGCGGGCTCGGCGAAACGCCCGCCGATGTAGAGCCCGTAGGTGTCCCTCACAGAGACCACATCGGTGGACTCGGGCGCGGGGGAGTAGTCCCAGAACTTGGCGCTCATGTCTTGGCGCTCATGCCACCGTGTATCGGTCGGAGTCGGAATAGGCCTTGGAGCGCTGCTTGTCGATCTGCATCAGGAGGTCGTTGACAAGCGAGCTGGCACCGATGCGAAACCTCTCCGGAGTGAGCCACTCGGCCCCCAACGTCTCGTTCACCACCACCAGATAGCGCAGCGCGTCCTTGGCGCTGCGGATGCCGCCGGCGACCTTGAGCCCGACCGGCCGCCCGGAGAAGTCGGCGAAGTCGCGTATCGCCTCTGCCATTACGAGAGCCACCGGCAGCGTTGCCGCGGGTGCGATCTTTCCGGTGGAGGTCTTGATGAAGTCGGCGCCCGCCGCCATGGCGATAAGTGAGGCGCGCCGGACGCGATCGTAAGAACCGAGCTCGCCCGTCTCCAGGATGACCTTGAGGTGAGCGTCTCCGCAGGCTTCCTTGGCGGCGGCCACCTCCTCGTAGACCGCGGCGTCGATGCCCGCCAGCAGCGCACCCCGGCTGATCACCGAGTCGATCTCCGAAGCCCCCTCGGCCTGCGCTCGCTCGATCTCCGCCACGCGGAGCTCAAGAGAAGACTGGCCCGAGGGAAAGGCGGTGGCTACCGACGCGACCGCCACTCCCGACCCTTCGAGCGCCTTCGCCGCCGCAGGAACGAGCCGGGGATAGATGCACAGCGCAGCCACGTGGGGGATGGAGTGATCAGAGGGGGCGGGACGGATCGCTTTGGCGGCGAGCTGCCGGATGCTTGCCTCGGAGTCGGCTCCCTCCAGGGTGGTGAGGTCGCAGCAGCGGACGGCGAGGTCCAGACCCCAGAGCTTGGCCCCTGCCTTGAGAGACCTACTCGCCAGCGTCGCGGCTCTCGCTTGCGCACCCACCTCGTCGACCGCGCCTCCGACCCTCGAGACGACGTCAATGTCGCTCACTGAGATCGCCATCTAACCGGGACTCAGCGGCAGAGAGATGCGTGGGACCGGCCGGGGCCGGGGGGGAAGCAAGTTGACCAGTTCCTTGGCGGCCTGCTCGAGAGCCAAGGCGGACTCGGAGCCCGGCTCCGAGACAACTATGGCCGCGCCCTCGTCGGCGAGCTCTCTGAGCCTGGGCTCGAGAGGGATCTCTGCCAACAAGGGCACACTGAGGCGATCGGCAAGACCACGGCCCCCGCCCTCTCCGAAGATCGGATACCGCTTGCCGTCGTCGCCCCTGAAGTAGGACATGTTCTCGATGACGCCGGCAACCTCCAGGCCACTCTTCTCGGCCATAAATCCTGCCCGCTGCGCCACCTTCTCGGCCGCCGCCTGAGGAGTCGTTACAACGATCATCGAGGCGCCGGGCAAGAACTGGGCAATCGAGATGGACACGTCGCCGGTGCCGGGCGGCAGATCGACGAGCAGGTAGTCGGGGTCGTCCCAGGCGACATCCTCGAGGAACTGTTGCAGGGCCTTGTGGAGCATGGGACCGCGCCACACGACCGGGTTGTCCTCGTTCGTGAAGAGCCCGATCGAGATCACCTTCACGCCGAACGCCTCGGGGGGCTGGATCAGTCCGCCGGCGGCCTCGGGCTGCCCGCTCAAACCCAGCATGCGAGGGATCGAGAAACCCCACACGTCCGCGTCGAGGAGGCCCACCGAATGTCCCTGCCGAACGAGGGCCGCGGCGATATTGACCGTGATCGTCGACTTGCCGACCCCGCCCTTTCCGGACCCGACGGCTAGCACCTGCGTACGCCACTGCGGATTGACCGGAGCGATCGGAGGTCTTGGGGGCATCGTTAGAGCGTAAGCGACGTCGGGAAGCCTGACGGCAGCCGACCGTATCCTTGCGCTGATGCCCTTGGCCCCCGAGGTATTCAAACGCGCACCACGCGCATTTCACTACCGGAACGGTACTCAAAGGCGCGCTACGCGCTTTTCGCTCTCCGGTCCCGGTCGCACGTGCTGACCCTGCTGGTCGCCGGAGCGGCCGCCGCCTTGGCAGGACGGGCGCGCGGTGGCTCGCTCGAAGCTCTCGCGGCCACCCGGCTGACGTGGCTCCCCCTGTTGTGGGCCGCGCTTGTCCTTCAGGTCGCGCCGGAGCTGTGGCTCCAGCTGTCGGACACCGCCGCCGTATCCGTGATCCTCGCCTCGAATCTGCTCCTCGTCGGCTTCCTCGTGCTCAACCGGGGACTGCCGGGGGTTGGACTGATGGCCGCCGGCCTGTTGCTGAACGTCGTAGTCATCGCAGCCAACCGAGCCATGCCCGTGTCGGCCATCGCGTCCGATCTCGCCGGAGTAAGGAGCACGCCCACCGACGCCAGCTTGGAGCACGAGCTGATGAATCCCTCTACCCTGCTTCCGTGGCTTGGGGACATCATCCCCCTGCCCCGCCTGGGCGAGGTCTTGAGCGTCGGGGACCTGCTGCTCGTGGGGGGCATAGCCGTGCTCGTCTACCGGCGCATGCTCGCCGACCCACAGGATGACTGAGTCCCGACCCGCCTCCTCGGTCTGTGGCCAATCGCACAAGTTGTGCTTGTGACCACCGTTTTGGTGGCCAGACGCACAAGTTGGGCTGGCCGGGCAGGTCTAGGACCCGTGGAGCCTCCGGTTGAGAGCGTGCAGCAGCGCTCGCACCGCGGCCCCCGCGGCGTCGTCGTGCACCAGCGCGATCCCCACCAGCGGCGAGGTTGCGCCGGACCGGTAATACGTCGCCCGTACCAACACGGTGTCCACCGACCCGACCCGCTGACAGGCGACATGATCGACATCAAGCCGGGCCTTACGAGCGTCGAGGACCGGCCTCAGTGCGTGGAGGAGGGCGGCGGTTCCACCCCGAGCGCGGGCAGTGCGCGACATCCCCGACTCGCCCACGCCCTCGGTGACGGTTCCATCGGGCCATCGCAGAGCCACCTTCACCCATCCCTGATCGCCCTTGTCGGCCTGGACCACCCGCTCCAGGACCGGCCGGCCCTCAGGGCTTCTCTCACCAGCGGAGAGCGACCGGGGCCTCGGCTCGGCCGGGGCCTCGGACGTGACCTCACGCAACTGGACCACCGACACGATGCGATGGTCGATCGGCAACTCGAAACCGGCCGCGGCAAGCGACTGCACATCGCGCACGAGCTGCTTGGCGGTGCGGTCGGGCGAGGCAATGATGTGGATCTCGGTAGGCAGCTCATCGCCTACGACCCTGGCGCTGCGCACCCCGGGTATTCGTTGTAGCTCCACTTGGAGCTGCTCGAGACGGCGATCTGCCACTTATGCATTACCTCGGCCTCAGAGAAGGGAGTCTTCCTGGGAAAGAGTGGCAGGTCGGGGGCGGGACCGTCAACCCGCAAAGTACGCACCGGCGCGCAGGAGGAAAGGCGAAACGCTGCTATCAGAGTATGACGAGGCTCAAGCGAGCCGCCGAGGCGTTGATCCCCTAGGCCCGTCGATGGATCCCAGGCAGGTCGAGGTGAAGGCGAAGAAATGGGTCCACGACTTCAGGATCGAAGGCGTAGCCCGAACCGGAGCGAATGATATGGAGCGCATCACGAGGGCTCATGGCAGAACGGTAGGGCCGATCCGACGTCATCGCGTCATAGGCGTCGGCAACCGAAAAGACGCGCGCGGTGAGCGGGATCTCGTCCCCGGCGAGCCCTCGCGGATATCCGAAGCCGTCCCAGCGCTCGTGGTGATTGTGGATGACGTCGAGAGTCTCGTGGGAGAACCCCCCCGGCTCGGCGATCTTGAGGCCCAGCTCAGGATGGGCTCGCATCGTCTCGAACTCCCAGTAATCGAGCGGCCCCGGCTTGAGCAGGATGTGGTCGGGGACCCCAATCTTGCCGACATCGTGGAGCATGAACCCGCACACGACCTCATCGGAGAGTGCCAGAGATGCGTCAATCAGGCGCATACAGGAGGTAGCCAGCCGGGTTACCCGGTGGAGATGTTGTCCGGTCCCGAAATCGCGCGCTTCGAGGGCTGCGCAGAGGGCCCGGCTGGTGGCGGCACGCTGTTGTTCCTGCCGGTTACTGAGATCGATGTGGCGCTCGCTCAGAACGGGGGCCGGGTCCACGGGGTCGAGCGAGCCTGCAGCCCGGGGACCCGAAAGAACCGAGACGAGGTCGGTGACAAGCGCCGTCCTTTCCACCGCGGCGACGGCGCCGAGCTTCATCACGTCATTCAGTCCGTGGGGAAAACCCTCTGAGGAGTCGAGCACGGCGACGATCTTGGTCTCGGGGCAGGCAACGAGCAGATCCGCTACCAGCGAGCAGTCGGGGCTCAAAGAGAGATCCACGAGAACAAGCTCGGGTTTCAGGAAGCGGCCCATTGCGACCGCTTCTGCCGCTCCGTGCGCTGCGACGACCTCGGAGCCGTCCCCAGGCAGCGCCCATGCCAGGGAGTCATGTTGGTCCCCCAGGGGCTCCGCTATCAATACGCCGCTGTTCTGATCTTCCATAGCCATCCTTTGACGGTGTCCCCGGTCTCTGACCAGTAAAGGCGAAGCGGAGCACTCCCCGCCTCCCCCAAACGGGGCTAAAAAATCACCCGCTCGGGGGTGGTGGCCGCCTGCAGGCAACGGGGCGTTGCGCGCACGGCCGGGGACGAGTAGAGTTTCCCTCCCCTGGGTTCACCCAGGATCAGCGGATCGGACAGCGGAGAAGGAGCAAGAGAGAACACAAGTCCGTAAGAGCGAAGCGGCGGCCTACGGGCCGGATTTCACCTCATTTCCTCTGAACCCCACTGGAGGGAGGTTCCGCGTGAAGTTCAAGCTTGTCGCTCTTGCGAGTGCCCTCACGGCGCTCTTTTACACCGCCGGCGCTCAATGGCGCTGGTAGAGGTGTCGGCAACTGTGGCTAACTGATAGGAGGAGGGGCCTACAGACCCCTCCTCCTATCGCGCAGAAGCCGAATCTCGGGAGATCACGGAAAAATGATGCGTCAAAGCACACGGGTCTACTGCTGGGTGGTGGTTTGCGCGACTGCCGCCATTCTGGGAAGCCAACTGGCGGGGGATCCCGCTCCCATCTCGCTCGGGGCCCTGCTGTTCTGGATCATCCTGCTCATGGCCGTCGATCTCCTGCCGGTGTCTCTCGGCTACGACGCCGAGGTCATGCTCGGCATACCCATCCTTCTGGCCGTCGCCCTGCTCTTTCCGCCCTGGATCGCCATGACGATCGCCGGCCTCGGGGCCATCGACCTGCGGGAGTTCAGGCGAGAGATCCCTCTTTCGCGCGCCGCCTTCAATCGAGCTCAGCTCATGCTTGCGGTGGGGGCGACCTCGGCTTTGCTGTCCGCTTACCGCTCTCCGGCCGACAACGTGTTGTTCCGGTCCGACGTCTCCGTCTTCTTGATAGTTGCCGGCGTCGCGGCCGCAGCCGCCACTCACGTGCTCGTAAATCTTTCGCTGGTATCGCTCGCCATTCACTTCGACGGCGAAGTGCGCTTCGGGCAGGCGCTTCGGCGGATGTTGCCGGACCCGGTGTTGGGTTTTCTGATGTCATATGTGCTGCTGTCGGCCCTGGGAGTGGTAACGGCGCTCGCCTACGAGGATTACGGAGCGGCCGCCGCCGCCGCCATCCTCATACCGACAATCTTCGCCCGCATCAGTCTCATTGGCGCCCGCACTCAGCAGGAGCTGTCGGAGCGCGTGAGAAAGCAGCAGCACGAGCTCTTGCAGGCAACCGAGAAAGTGTTTCAAGAGCGAGAGAACGAGAGAAAGCGAATTGCGGCGGACATCCACGACAGCAGTCTGCAAATGCTCGCCGCAGCCTCCTACAGCACGGGGAACGCGTCAGAGTTCCTTGCTTCCGGGCGACCGGATTCTGCGGCCACGGCCGTGCAGTCGGCGCGCGATGCGCTCAACGAAGCCATCAAGAGCCTGCGAGACTCCCTGGTCGATCTCCGCCGTTCCTCGGTGGAAGAGGGCGGCCTGATGACAACCATCGAAAAATTCACCGACCAGATGACCACACTGTGGGGCAGCGAGGTCCTCTTGGAGGGGAAAATTTCCAATGAGCCCCCTATCCCGGTAGCGCTCGCCGCCTTCCAAATCCTTCAAGAAGGCGTCGTGAACGCGATGAAACACGGAGGCGGCGCCCCGGTTATCGTGAGGATGACCGATCACGAAGACGGCCTGGTTCATATCGTGGTGGAAGACGATGGCCCGGGCTTCAACCCAGACGCCGACGCAGGGATTGATCACGTCGGGGTGCGCTTGATGAAGGAACGAGCCGCCCGGGTAGGAGGACACGTTTCTTTCCACAGCGGCATGGGCCGCGGAACTCGCGTGGAGGCTATCCTCCCCGGCGGAGTCGGCCGCTAGTACCGGGTTCGAGAGAGGAGGGTATGGGCACGCGCATTCTGATAGCCGACGATCACCTGCTCGTTTCACAGGGGCTTCAGGCAATGCTGTCCATCTCGGAGGATCTCGAGCTCGCCGAGGTCGTCGCCGAGGGCGCCCTGGCCGTCGAGAAGGTGAAAGAGGGAGCTATCGATATCGTGTTGATGGATGTATCCCTCGGCAGCGGCATAAATGGGATCGAAGCCACCAGGCAGATAAAAGAGCATTCGCCGGAGACGAGGGTCGTGATCATTACCATGTTCACCGATCCCGGAACCGTCGCTGAAGCCGTCAAGGCGGGCGCCGACGCCTACATTTCCAAGTCATCGACGAGGGAGTTCGTCCTGCAGGCGCTTCACGAGGTGGCGAACGGACGTTCTGTGCTCGACCCCAATGTAACCGTCGGCATCTTCGGGAGAATCAGCAACCGAGACCCAAACGTGCTCTCCGATCGAGAGCTCGAGGTCCTCCAAGAGCTCACCCATGGGCATTCCACCAAGGGAGTCGCAGAACGCATTCACGTATCGGAAGAGACCGTCAAGTCATATTTGAAGCAGGTATTTCGCAAGCTCGACGTCAAGGACCGGACAGAGGCGGTTGCTGAGGGCTTCCGAAGAGGACTCGTTCACTAGCCGCCGGGCGGAGCGGGGCGGGCCCGTAACGTGGACGTAACAAGGGCGAAACGGTCCTGCAACCACGACCTTCTAAGGTGGGCCTTGGCTTCAACGATTAAAGCCGCACTGAGGAGGGGCCCATGACAGTCAGCGCGTCCGATGTACTGAGACTCGGCAAGAGCAACGATGCTTCATTCTTTGATATCCGCTTTTCCGATCTGCCCGGTCTGATGCAGCATTTCACCGTCCCCTTCGATGAGGTCAAAGAGGAGGTCTTCGAAGAGGGATTCGGGTTCGACGGCTCTTCAATCCGCGGCTTCCAAGAGATTCAGGAGTCCGACATGATCCTTGTGCCGGACCCCGAAACCGCGGTCATGGACCCATTTGCCAAGTACCCGACCATGATCGTGCATGCATTCGTCAAGGACCCCCTTACCGGAGAGTTCTATTCTCGCGACCCCCGGTATGTCGCCAAGAAGGCAGAGGAATACTTGAAGGGGACGGGGGTGGCCGACACCGCCTACTTCGGACCGGAAGCCGAGTTCTATATCTTCGACTCGATCCGCTTCGACCAGAACCAGCACCAGGGCTTCTATCACATCGACGCGGTCGAGGGCGTGTGGAACTCGGGGGCGGAAGAGGGCGGCAAGAACCTCGGCTACAAGCCTCGCTACAAGGAAGGCTACTTTCCGGTCCCTCCGATGGACCACTACCAGGACCTCCGCTCGGAGATGGTTCTGACTCTGCGCGAGCTTGGCATACCGGTCGAAGTCCATCACCACGAGGTCGGTACCGCAGGCCAGGCTGAGATCGACATGGGTTTCGCACCATTGTTGACCATGGCGGACAGGCTTATGCTCTACAAGTACGTAGTCAAGAACGTCGCTAGGCGCAACGGCAAGACCGCCACTTTCATGCCCAAACCCATCTTCCAAGACAATGGCTCGGGGATGCACGTGCATCAGTCGTTGTGGCGGGACGAGGAGCCTCTGTTCTGGGACGAACTCGGCTATGCGCAGCTTTCCGATACCGCCCGGCACTACATCGGAGGGCTTCTCGCCCATGCGCCGGCGCTTCTGGCGTTGTGCGCACCGACGACCAACTCCTACAAGCGCCTGGTCCCTGGTTACGAGGCGCCGGTAAACCTCGTTTACTCACAGCGAAACAGATCCGCCGCGGTCCGGATTCCGCTCTACTCCAAGTCCCCGAAGTCAAAGCGCATCGAGTTCCGCTGCCCCGACGCATCTTGCAATCCCTTCCTTGCCTTCTCCGCGCTCTTGATGGCGGGGCTCGACGGAGTCCGTAACAAGACTGAGCCGGTAGATCCCGTCGACAAGGATCTCTACGAGCTCCCTCCCGAGGAGCTGCTGGAAGTACCACAGGTACCGGGTTCTCTGGAGCAGGCGCTCGACGCGCTCGAAGACGATCACGACTTCCTTCTCGAAGGAGGAGTGTTCACGGACGACGTCATCTCGCACTGGATCGACTACAAGAGAGTGCACGAGGTCGACGAGCTCAGGTTGCGCCCCCACCCCTGGGAGTTCTATCTCTACTACGACCTCTAGCCGTAGATGAGCGGCTCGGCCACCTTGCTGGCCCGGCGCGTGAGCCTCAGATAGTGCTCCTCGAGGCGCTGGCGAGGTTGGTCCTCGAACCCCATCGCCACACCGAGAGCATCTAGTTCCTCCGGCTTCGTGGGGAGAGCGTCACGGTTGCGCCCACTCAAGAGAAACCCGCGGTTTCGCAGGCGGTAGAGGAACTCGTACGCTTCTCGCAGCCGGCGAGCCGAGTCCTCAGGGATCAGGTTTGCGCGGCTTGCGGCACCTAGGGCTTCCCCGGTAGAAGTAACGCGCAGCTCGGGGTGGTCATGGCCGTGGGTGATCTGGACCATCTGACATGCAAACTCCACGTCGGTCATGCCGCCGGGCCCGAACTTCAGGTTCAGCCGCGCACTCGTGCCCCTCGGGATCCGCTCGCGTTCCATACGCGCCTTGAGATGACGGATCTCGTCGAGCGAGCGGTCCTCCAGCCGGGGGGGAAAGGCATAGGCCGAAATCAATTGCAAAAAACCCTCTGCAAGTCCGCGGTTCCCGGCCACATAACGCGCCTTCACCAAAGCCAGGAACTCCCACGGTTTCGCCCAACGCTCGTAGTACTTCTCGAAAGAAGGCAGAGACCGAGTCAACGGGCCCGCCTTGCCTTCGGGGCGCAGGCCCGCGTCGACGGCAAACACACGACCCTCCGCGGTCACCTCCCCCAACACCGCAAGCAGCCTCTCTGCGAGGCTCTCCGCCTCCCGGGCGTCGCCGCTGTGTACGAACATCACGTCGATGTCGGATGAATAGCCGAGCTCTCGGCCTCCGAGCTTGCCCATGCCGATGACACACAAAGCAGGCCCCTCATTCGGAAGCGCCGCCGCTATGCAGGCTTCGGCCACATCCGTAAGCGCACTACCGGTGGTGCGTGCATCCGCCTCTCCGATGATGTCGCCGACCATGACTTCTAGTACCCTGCGACGCTTGTAGCGTCTGAGTCCGTCCCAACGCCGTTCCGGCTCCCTCCAACTAAGTGACGCCTTCGCTTCCTTGATGAGCTGGTCCCGTCCCCCTGACGGCAACGTGATCTTCTGGTTGGCGATCAGCGCCAGCTGCTCCGGAACATGGCCGAGCATTTCCCCTGCGACACGTCCGTTCCCCAGAACATGAGCCAGCAGATGCAGGCCTGGAGGGTTGTCGCGCAGGGCGCCCAGCACATCAAGCCGCTCCCCTAGCGCCTCTCCGAGACTCAGAAAAGAAAGCAAACCCACGTCCGGCAACGGCGTCGAAGCGAGTGAGCGCATGAAAGGAGGAGCCAGCACGCGAAACAGTCTTGACTTGCGAGATGTGCCCGACACCAGTCCATGCAATATCTGGGCCGCTCGCTTCGTATCGCGAAAGCCCAGCAGACGCAGCCGTTCGCTCAGGGCCGCGGGAGACAAGCGCCCGGTGCCGGGCTCCGACAGCGACTCGATCATCGGTCGGTAGAACAGCTTCTCGAAACGGCTGCGCACATCGAGCAGGACTCTGTGGTGAGCTGCTTCAAAACGCTCATAAGCCCACGACGTAGGCGAGTCTTCGTATCCCATGGCGCGGGCCAGGCTCGCCTTTTCCCTCTCCATTCGAGGAAGTCTTACGACCCTTCGCTCGTCCCTAAGTTGCAGCCGGTGTTCGACTGCTCTGAGCCACCGATAAGCGACCGAGAGGCCCGCCTCGTCCTCTTCAGCCAGGTAGCCACCGGCCGCCAAGGCGCGCGCAGCATCGAGTGTTGCCGCACAACGAACCGACTCGTCGAGGCCACCGTGAACGAGTTGCAGGAGCTGGACGCAGAACTCGATGTCTCGGATTCCTCCCCATCCGAGCTTTACGTCGGCAAGTTTTTCGTCGAAGGACCGGGAGTTCCTTCCTCGCGCACGTGCGCGGCGCGCTTGACTCTCGACTCGTTCCTTGATGGAGCGAACCGCCGCTATCCGCTCCAGCGGAATGCTGGGTGGGTAGACTAAGGCACGCGTCTCATTCACAAGCGTTTGGCCTACTGCATGATTGCCCCCCGCGGAGCGCGCTTTGATAAGGGCTTGAAACTCCCACGGTTGTGCCCACCGGTGGTAGTACTCGAGATAGCTTTCGAGGGTTCGAGCCAAGGCGCCGCTGCGCCCCTCGGGCCGCAGATTGACGTCCACCAGATAGGCTCTTCCTTGGGGAGTCACTGCGCTCAAAGCCTCGATTGTCTTGGCCGCCGCGCTAGCGGCCCTCTGCGGATCGCCCTCTGAAACGAACATCACATCTATGTCCGAAACGTAATTGAGCTCACGCGCCCCGAGCTTGCCCATCGCAATCACACTCAACGAGATGGGGGCTTGTGCTTCCAGCAGCGCCGCCGCGATACAAGCATCGGCAAGAGCTGCGAGCGCCATCCCCACCTGCTCGAGCTGCAGCTCGCCGGCCAGGTCTGCGCCTGCAATAGCGAGCAAGAGGAGGTGTCGCTCGACTCGGACAAACTCCATCCCGCCGGCTTCGAAGGCTGCTGCAATCTCTGCCTTCATAGAATCATGATCCAAATGCCGATCGTCGCGCAGGTAGTCTCTGGCCCGAGGAAGGGAATCGAGAAGAGTAGTCAGACTGCGACTCGCCGCTCTCACGGCACTCTCGCGCGCTCCAACATCTCTATCCACAGCCACCCCTCCCTCCACAACCAACCGCTTCCCGGCCACTCGCTACTTCCAATTTCTAGAGCATCTTTGTGGGCACGATACAAAGCATCGGCTGTATCGCTCGTCTCTGGAACCCTTGTTCTCCCTGGGGGGTGTGCCGATATGGTCGCTGACCATGCGCGGAGCTCGTCGGGGTCACGACCTCAGGGAGATCTCGCTGCACTAGATGAGCGCTACGAACAGCGGGGCGCAGTTGCCGATAGGGGCCAGACGTAACGCGTGCCCGACCGCTTGGGTGTGAGTTCTCAGACGCATGGAGGTAGAAATGATAACGGTTGTCCCATATGGTCTGAATAGTCGTTCGTTGGTGGCTATTGCAGCTGTTCTCGCATTTTTCCTCGCATTTGCCGCGCTGCTAATGACGGCCACGCCGGCGAGCGCGCACTCCCCCTCAAAGACCAACAAAGAGCGCAGACATCTCCAAAAGCGCGCCCGTTCTGAGATAGGAACGCCTTACGTCTACGGCGGCAGCTCGCCTTCGGGCTTTGATTGCTCCGGCTTCACAAGTTGGGTCTTCAGAGGTCATGGAGGCAGCCTTCCTCATAGCGCCCTCCAACAGTTTCTTCTCGGCAAGAACGATCGCTTCAAGCGCATCTGGAAGCGGACGAATCTCAAAGTCGGCGACCTTGTGTTTCACGATACAACCAGCGCGCTAGTCGGGCACACAGGCATCTACATCGGTCGGGGGCGTTTCATTTCCGCAACTTCCTCCAGAGGAGTCAGACCTCAGTCTTTGCGGGACTCCTACTGGGGGCCGCGCTGGGTAGGCGGCACTCGCATGCCGGTTGTGATTCGCGGATAGCCATATCGAACTTGTTGTAGTGGCGCCTAAAGGACCGGCAGATATCGTTTGAGCTCGTAAGGCGAGACGTAGGACTTGTACTGATCCCACTCCTCGCGCTTGTTTCGCAGCAGGTATTCGAACACCTGCTCGCCCAGA
>JALZJN010000037.1 GCA_030859735.1 Actinomycetota bacterium | reverse complement strand
AGCGAGTCGTCGAGGTCCGTTACGGCCATATGGAAGGCATCCGCTTCCGTCACACCGCGCAGTTCGTCCGCTGGCGCCCCGATCGCGATCCGGAGTCCTGTACGTACGAGCAGCTCGAGGAGCCGGTAAAGTTCGACCTTGCTGAGCTGCTTGACCAAAAGGGGCCCCGGTAGGTCGTCGGCTCCGAGTGCGCCCCTGGTCCGGCCCACTCTCCCGGTCATCTGCGCATCCTCAGGTCCCGACCCGAAAGATCCAAGGTCCGGCGCGCGTTTTTGATGTGGAACCGTGGAGGACGAGGACTTTCGAATGACCTGCCCTTAGAAGTCAGCGGCGGCGAGCGCGCCGTTTGCCCTCGTGCATGGCCTGGACCCGGGCCACCGGGATCGCGCGGCCCTCCTCGACCAGGTCGGAGTCCAATCGCTGCGGCTCGGGCATTCGCTCGGCCCATGGATCGCCCTCGGCGATCAACCGCGCCGCATTGTGCAGGGTGAAGTCGGCCGGTGTCACGCTATCGAGGTCCCCCCAAGCCACCGGGAACGACACCGGCACGCCCGGCCGAATACGCGGGCTGTAGGCAGACACCACCGTCGCCCCGCCGGCTCGGGTCGAGTCGAGGAACACCTTGCCCCCCCGCTCGTCACGGACGTATTCGGTTGTCGCGAGCGCCGGGTCGAGACGCTCGGCCCTTGCGGCGATCGCGCGCGTGGCCGCGGCCGCGTCCTCGGTCGTGGTCTGTGCCTCGATCGGTATGAACACGTGCAGGCCCTTGGCGCCGCTGGTCTTGACCGTACCCACCACCCCCGCATCGGCCAGGGCGTGGCGGACGAGATGGGCGGCGCGCACAGCAAGCGGGAATGCGCTCGGGGATGGGGGGTCCAGATCGAGCACGAGGTGAGTGGGCTGGTCCCAGTGGTCGGCGCGAAACAGGGTCGGGTGGTACTCCACTGCGCGTTGGTTGGCGAACCACAGTAAAGTGCGCCGGTCGTTGCACAGCGCGTAGGACACCTCACGCTTGGAGGCCTCCGCCCACATCGACACAGTCCGTACCCACTCCGGGGTGTACTTGGGAACGTTCTTCTGCATGAACGGCGCTTGACCGCGGACCACCCGGATAACCGACAGCGGCCGGTCGGCCAACTCCCGAACGATGCGGTCGGCGAGGGTGTCCAGATAGTCCACCAGGTTCCGCTTGGTGGCCCCCGCCTCCTGGAACAAGGGTTGGTCGAGATTGGTCAGCGACACTCCGCCGCGGACTTCCTTGCTGCTCATTAGTTCACCCTCCCCCAGGTCGCCCGGCGACCAATTTCATGCGCTGCGATGAGTTTGGTGCTGCGGGCGGTCTCATGGGGGACAACCTAATGGCCAGGCGCCGTCCCGCGCCAAACCCCCGATTCCGGCGCTCACGCCGCCGGCTCGGCGGGGGCAAAGGGGGCTCGAGCCCTCGGGACGCCGGTCAGGTTTGCCCTTTCGGCGGGGCCGTCGTGAGCGTGAGTCGCGGGGCCGCGTCGGTCGAAAGGAGCATTAGATGACCAGGCAGAAATCGTTCACGCGTCTCGTCCGCTCGCGGATGAAGAAGACGGGCGAGCTACACCGCGGCACGTGCCGTGCTGTTGGCCGGGGAGGAGTTGACGCCCCGGGAAAGGCCGCCGCTAGCCACCTCCGACGAGACGATCCGGCAACGGACCGGGCGCGGCTGGGAGGAATGGTTCGATCTCCTCGACGAATGGGGAGCAACCGAGTGGTCGCACAGGGAAGTCGCGCGCCGGGTCGCCGCAGAGCTCGGAATCGATCCGCTCGCCTGGAACGCTCAGGCGGTCACGGCGAGCTACGAGCGCGCCCGCGGCCTTCGTGTCGACGGTCAGCGTTCGGACGGCTTTGCCGTTACCGCGCAGAGGACCGTGGCGGTGCCGGTGGAGCGGCTATTCGACATGTTCGTCGACGGTTCGCTGCGCAGGCGCTGGCTGTCCGAGAACGAACTGCGCGAGCGCACATCGTCGAAGCCGAAGTCGGCCCGGTTCGACTGGGCCGGCGGCGACACCACCCGGGTCAACGTCACCTTTCTCGACAAGGGAGATGGGAGCAGCACGGTGGCCGTCGAGCACGCGCGGCTTGCCGATGCTCGGGAAGCCGAGCGGATGAAGAGATTCTGGCGCGAACGTCTGGCAACGCTCAAGTCGCAGCTCGAAGGAGGTGGGATCGATGCCTGATCTCGATCTCCTGGCAGTGCTCGCTGCGGCCATCGGCGTTCGTATTGGGCGCGACGTACTACGCCGTGTTGGGCGATCAACTGGCCCAAGTGAGGGCTGCGGCCGCCGCCAGCGACCACCCGGCGCCCTGGAAGCTCGCGGTCGAGTTCCTTCGCTGCTTGATCATCGCTGCCGTGGTTGCGGGCCTGGCCTCTCGGGGCGGGATCAACGAGTGGAGCGGCGGATTGTTGCTGGGGCTGGTGCTATGGATCGGGTTTCCGTTCGTGCTGTGGACGGGTGCCATGATCCATGAGGACGCGCCTCTGAAGATTGCCGTCATCCACGCCGGCGATTGGCTCGTAAAGCTGCTCGTTGTTGCCGCGATCGTGACCGCTTGGCGGTAGGCGGCCACCCGCCCGGGTTCCCTTCCGCCCGCCACTCCGCTCGGGATCGCGGAGGTAGCGGGCGGAGGCGCTCCACACGCTTGATAGATGGGAGGGGGCCGGCCCTGGGCCTGCCGGCGGCCGTTCGCCGCAGTGCAGACGATGCGACGCCACCGGGTTGGCGACCGAACTCAGGTTTGCGGCTGAACGATATCGACCATCCAAGGGACACCGAACCGATCGACGCACATGCCGAATATGTCGCCCCACATCTGCTTTTCGAAGGGGAGGGTTACGGTGCCGCCCTCGGACAGCTTCTCCCAGTAGCCGCGCAGCTCGTCTGCGTCATCACCACTTAGGCTGATGGCCATGTTGTTCCCGGGATTGTGGTCCATCCCTTCGGTAATGTCTGCGCCCATAAGCGTGAATCCGCCATCGCTCTCCAGCATGCCGTGCATGATCTTGTCGGCGTCCGGGGAGTCCTGCGCTCCGAATTCACCGAAGGTGTTCAGCGCCAAGTTCCCGCCGAAGACGCTCTTGTAGAACTCCATGGCTTCCCGGGCGTTGCCGCTGAAGCTGACGTACGGATTGAGACGAGAGGCCATCAGATACTCCCTTGTTCGAAGGCCGGACCGAGTTCAGGAGCATAGTCGTCACCGAGGCGCGCCGAATTTGGAGCGCTGTGTCGGCGCCCTTCGCGGCGGCGAGGGCTTGGCGCCGGCCGCCTTCTCGGTGTTCGCCGCGACGTACCTCCAGTCCGACGGCCGGCCACAGAACCTCCTCGACCCGTGGGCAGGAATGGCTTGCTCGTCAGCGAGGTTGCTGAGACCCTTGAGCCCGAGGAGGCCGTTGGGATCACACCGAACCCGACCTGGCTCGACGTGGCGAAGGCGCTCGGCTGGCCGCGCGTCCAATGGCTGCTCGGGACCCGTTCGACCACCTTCCGCAGCTCGGGAGCTTCGATACCGTCGTAAGCAAGCGTCCCCGTTCTGCATGCAACGAGATCGTCGCCGGTTACGCGTTGGCGACAGCGAGGTCGAGCTCTCAGACTACCGCGAGCGGCTCTTGATGCTTGAGGCTGGACTTCGCCTGAACGACGTTGGGGTCGCGATCTACCTCTTTCCGGACGGCTTTCCGGCCGCGTGCCGGATGGACAATGCGGAGCGCGCGGCGTGCTTAGTCAGCGGGTGTCTGACGGGACGCTCAAGTCGTCGTCCGCAGCCGAAGCGCGGATCGCTGCCGGCCTGCGCCCCGTGTGCTCCCGAAAGACCCGGTAGAACTGCGCATAGCTTCCGAAGCCGGCCTCGAGCGCTGCCTCTAAGGCAGTCGTGCGCTTGCCGCGGCCGTAGAGGGTCAGGAAGCGCTCAAGTCGCAGTTGATTGCGGAACCTGCTGATCGAGACGCCGGTCTGCGCCTTGAACAACCGGCTGAGGTGGCTTGGGCTGAGCGCAGCGGCCTCGGCGAGCCGGGCAAGATCGCCCGCGTTCGGATCGGCTCTGAGCAGGTTGGCGACGGTCTCGACCGCGGGGTGCAAGTCGATGCCCTCGACGATGTCGTTGCTCTCGAGGAAAAGGCGCCAGGCGAGGATCAGCAGATACGCGAGACCTGCATTGGCAAGGACACCGTCCGTCGACTCGGCAGCTCGGACTTCGCGCAAGAGGGTCGCGAGGCGGCGAACGGCGTCGGGGGCGAGCCGCCGCGAAAACCGGCCGACTGGATCTGCCTGGAGCAGCGGCCGTTCGCGCTGGGTCGCGACGATCTTCGTGACGAGGCCGGGCCGGAAAACCGCCCACCAGAGCTCGTGGTCTGCGGACTCGTCAACGAGGACATGGCCCTGATCCGGGAACAGCCATGTCAGCGTCCCAGAGGTGAGCTCGTAGCGACGCTCCCCGAGTAGATACGAAGAGGTCCCGCGAACAACGAGATTGAGCTCCAACTCCGCGTGCCGGTGAGGCCGCGGACGGATATCTCCGACCATGTGCCTGACGACTCGGCCGTCGAGCCCGGCCCGGATCCTCAGATCGTCGTCGAACATCGCATGAAATGATAAGAAGTCGCAACCTGCCGCGAAGACATGCCCCCCTCGCTCGCGGAATCTGTAAACGTCAACAACCGCGGGAGGGAGCATGAGCATCTCGACACCACGAGTCCTGTCCGGGCACCGGCGCCGCTTTCAGGAGAACGGCTTCTTCGTCCTGGAGGACGTCCTCTCGGCGGAAGACTTGGAGACGCTGCGGACGGAGTGCCGGCACCTGGTCGAGGAGCGCGAGCTGGAGATGGAGGGTCTCGGCGTTGACACGATCGACCTCGACCACCGCGGTAGCCGCTACTTCCTGCACGCGTATGGCAAGTGCCCCTCGGTAGAGGGCTTCCTCCGGTCGGATCTGATGGTGGAGGTGGCGAGAGCGGCGCTCGGGGAAACCGTCTATCTCTTCAACGAGCAATACGTGATCAAGGCCGCCGAGACCGGCATGACGTTTAGCTGGCACCAGGACTCGGGCTTCATCGAGTACCCGCATCGGCCGTACCTCACGTGCTGGATCGCGCTCGACGACATAGATGAGGCCAACGGCACTGTCTACCTGCTGCCGTTCGCCCGCGCAGGCACCCGCGACGTCGTGCCACACGTGCGCGACGAGGCGAGTAACGATCTCGTCGGCTACTTCGGGGACGACTCGGGCGACCCCGTGATCGTTCCCGCCGGCAGCATCGCGTGCTTCTCGTCGACGCTATTCCACCGGAGCGGTGCCAATACGACCGATCACATGCGGCGAGTCTACGTTGCGCAGTACTCGGCCGAGCCAATCCTGAACGAGGATGGCTCGCGCCGGCGGATGCTCGCGGATCCGTTGCTCGTCCACGGCGAGCGCGTCGATCGGTGAGCGCGAAGACTCTGGACAGAGCGACGCCGACGATTCATGACTGACACTTCGCAAACCGCAACGGACCCTGGCAAGGGGAGCGTGCGCGATCCCTTAGCGACAGATAAAGGAGGACGAATGGAGTCGGTCAACGCCCCCCATCCCACCGAGTGATCTGATCGACGCGCCGGGGATCGAAGAGCGGACCGGCATCGATCCCGAGTACGTGGAGACGTGGGGAGCGCGTGGAAACTTTCCCGCCCCCGTCGTCCGGCTTGAGATCGGCAAGGTGTGGTTGTGGTCTGACGTGGAGACATGGATTAGTCGAGAGCCTGGTTGCCTGCTGAGAACGGCAGCGATGATGTGCCGAGCTACAAGAACGTCTGCCGAGGACACGAAGGAGTCCGAACCCGCTGATCGGAGACGCCTACCAGCGCCTTCCCGGGGTCAGTCCCGAATGTCGCGGCGGACCGCGATTAGTTTCCGCTCATGATCCGGTCTCAGTAATGAGAGCGAGGAGGTAATGGTGAGCTACAACGACACGGCGATCGCAACCGATTGGAGATCAGAGTAGTGAGTGAGCTTGTGGGTAACGCTCGATTCAAGTTTCACGAGGGCAATGTCGACGAGTTCAAGCACTTGTCCCTCAAGCGATGGAGATCGTGCGGACCAAGGACACCGGCACGCTGCAATACGACATCTACTTCAACGACGATCAGTCCGAGTGCATCGTCCTCGAGCGGTACAGGGACTCCGACGCACTCATCGAGCACGCGGAGCACCTTGGAGATCTAATGGAAGCGATCCCTGCGACGGGATCGGTCTCCGGCGTATTCCTCGCCGAGCCGAGCGGAGAGCTCAGGACGAATCCGCCCGATAGCGAGGTCGTCGGTCTTTTCACGCCCTACCAGTCGATGTAGACACTCCCAAGAGAACTGAAAGACGAAACCATGACCACGCCAGCTCCGACCGTCACCGACCACGACGACTTCGAGCGACAGCTCCTCGAGCTGCGCAAGCGCGAGAAGGCACACACCCGCGAGGGCGACGCGATCGCCGCGGCCCGGCGCCGGCTGCCCATGACAGAAGTGCCGCCCGACACCACCGTCATCGGCCCCGACGGCCCGGTCCCTTTCGGCGATGCCTTCGAGGGGCGCGACGAGCTGGTCGTTTACAGCCACATGTTCTACGACGGGAAGCCATGGGAGTGGCAGTGCGAGGGCTGCACCAGGAACTCCTGGCCGATGCAGGACGCCGCCGACGCGGCCTACCTCAACGCCCACGGGATCACCTTCGCCGTCCTCGGCGACGGGCCGTACGAGGAGATCGCGGCATTCCGCGACTTCATGGGCTACACAGCGCCGTGGTACTCGAACGCCCACCTCGACGACCCCACCGTGGGCGTCGCCGGCCGGATCTCCTGCTACCTGCGGCGGGAGGACAAGATCTACCTGACGTACTGGACGACCGGCCGGGGCGACGAGGTGATGAGTCCCGTGTTCGGGCTGCTCGACATGACCGCCTACGGGCGGCGGGAGGAGTGGGAGGACTCGCCCGAGTGGTGGCCGCAGTCCCCGACCCACTCCTTTTTGCGCACCGACGAGCACGGTGCGCCGATGGGGCCCAGGAACGGCGGTCGACCGGTGCCTCAGTGGACGCGCCCGGGCGTCACCGGGGTCGGCATACAAACCGGGTAACACTTGCGTGGAGAAGCGGCGGGCCTAACGTAGCGTCGTTACAGAACGGCAGCGGTGGGACCCGGACGGTGAGCCTCAGGTCGTGGCGGAATCACTTCGGATCCGGCGGTTCCGCGAAGGGCAGACGCGCAAACTCGAGTTTGTTCTGCAGGTTGAGGTCGCGCGTGACAAGAACCATGGCCGAACGGGGGTTCCTGCGCATCACCTCGATGAAGGTGGCGACCAATCGCCTCGAACGACCCACTCCCTTGTACGGCGCGCCTGCTGGCAATCCTTGAATTTGGGGAAGGACCGAAGGAGCGAGGATGGCATGCTACCGTTGCGGCGGGCGTGGGGAGGTGATTTGACGGAGGCCGCATCGGGCACGGCGGATGTCCCCGGCTTTGAGTTTAGGCATCTTCAGGGCACGATCTTAATTTGGGGGAGGATACATGCGAACTAGGCTTGGCGCCTTGGCGGCGGCTATCGCACTGCTTGGGTTGACCATTAGCATCATCTCGCCGGCTTCATCGGACACGAGATATCAGCACCGAACGCTTCACTTTGCCGAGAAGTCTTCGGATGACCAAGACGAGTTCGTCGATGTCGGTGAGTCAGGCGATAGCGTCGGAGACTATTTCGTCCTCAACAGAGACCGTCTCTTCAACGCATCTCGGACCAAAAAGGTGGGTGAGGTTAGAGGACAATGCATGTTCCTGCGTGAGATGGCCGAATGCGACGTGACCTTCAAGCTCCGCGGCGGGCTCATCACAGCCGAGGGCACATTTGAATTTGATGAGTCCTCCACATTTGCGGTCACCGGAGGCACGGGCGCGTACAAGACGGCGCACGGAACGTTGACTGTATCCGAGAGTGACGAAGGGCTTGACTTTGTCTTCAGGCTGCTTCTGTAGCACAAGGCGTCTGTCAAAGGGCCGGGAGCACATTCGCCTTCCGGCCCTTTGCGGAAGCCCTTCACAGCGTTCAGGCCAAGCTGTACGGCAGGGCAGCAGCGACCGACACTGTCCACTCTCCGGGTCAGAAATATCGGGTCAGTTCTGTATGACGCTTGCCGGCCTCATTACCGATAACTTGTGACGGCGCGCCACGAAGTGGGTCAGGCGCACCCGCTGGGGATCATTTGCATCGAAGATCGATCCTTCCTTCAGGGTGACGAAAGGCGAAGGCTCCGGAAAGGCATTGTCCCGAAGGAACTGGCAATCAATAGCGCGATTACCGCCATAGGTGGAGGCAGCCAATGCCGATTCGAGACAAGTACTTGCCGCGCTAGACACGCGTCCCAGCCACTGCCGACTATTCGGGAGGCCGCAGCCCCATCCGCGTATGCCTCTACGCGAAGATTGGTCCTGTCTGGCTGTAGCGCTCGAGCAGCTCCGCACGAAGGTCCTCGAGACGCGGCGGCCTGTAGGACGAGGTCCTCACCGAGTTTGTGAGATCAAGCGCCATGGGCTTGCCCCACGCCATCACCCGCTCCAACTGGCGGGCCCTGCCAGCTCCTCCATCCATTCTGCGCGTCCGTAGGCCAGGTCGCCGGCAATGATTAAGAGTTCCACCGATCGACGATCGGATAGAAGTACGCTTTCCCACGGCTCTTGGTGGTGGCGCTCGAGCACCACGAGGTCGGCCACGGCGCCCGCTCGGATCCGGCCAAGCTGGTCGCCCAAGCCGGCGATCTTGGCCCCCTGAGCGGTGATCATGCCGACAAGCCTCTTGGCCTCGACCCGAGACCCCTGCCGACGAAGGACCGCGTGGGCGACCCTGAGCTTATCCAGGAGGCTCGGGCTGCCGCTGGGGAGCCAGTCTGCGCCCAGACCCACGGGAATGTCCAGAGATAGCGCCCGAGCCGCCTGAGTATGGCGAGATGTCGAGGGAGGATGTCTGTGGTCGAGCCGATAGCCCGGCTCTCCCGTGAAACGATTGACACCATGAGGCCGGTATGCCGTCGATGAAGGGCAACGACGAAACCCTTGTGGTCGCCGACCGCGAGGTCCGGATCACCAGCCCGGCCAAGGTGTTCTTCCCGGAGCGCGGAGAGACCAAGCTCGACCTCGTCAAGCACTATCTGCGATTCGCGGAACCCCTCATGCGAGCCATGGGGGGCCGCCCTCTGTTTCTTCAGCGTTTCCCGGAGGGCGCGATGGGATCGTCCTTCTATCAGAAGCGAGTTCCGAACTCGGCACCGCCGTGGCTGGAGACGACGACGGTCGTCACACCGAACGGAACCGAGTCGCGCGCTCTCGTCGCGGCCGATCTTGCGCACATAGCGTGGGCGGTCAACCTCGGGTGTCTCGGCTTCCACGTGTGGCCGTATCTCGCCGCCCGACCAGAGTTCACCGACGAGCTCCGCCTGGATCTCGATCCCCAGCCCGGCACGAACTTCACTCACATCCCCGAGGCGGCGCGCGAGTTGAAAGGTCTTCTCGATGAGTTGGGAATCGTCGGCTACCCCAAGACGACGGGCAACAAGGGGCTGCACGTGTACGTTCGGCTCGAGCCCCGCTGGGACTCGTATCAGGTTCGATCCGCGGCAGTGGCCGTTGCACGAGAGCTCGAAAGGCGTCGCCCGGACATCCTCACCGCACAGTGGTGGAAGGAGGATCGGGGCGAGCGTGTGTTCGTAGACTTCAACCAGAACGCGCCCCATAAGACGGTGTTCGGCGCGTGGTGCGTGCGCGCTCTAGCGGGGGCCCAGGTTTCGACGCCCATCGGTTGGGACGAGATCGATGTGATCCATCCCGACGGCCTAACGATCGCATCGCTGCCGGCGCGGATCGGAGAGCGCGGCGATCCCTGGGAGGAGATGAACGCGAACCCACAGTCGCTCGAGCCCTTCCTCGCCATGCACGAGCGGGACCGGGATAACGGCCTTCACGACGCGCCGTGGCCGCCGGTCTATCCCAAGCAGCCCGACGAGCCGCCCCGCGTGTCACGCAGCCGCGTCAAGAAATCCTGACGTTCGAAAATGTCCCGGTGCAAGCGTTAGCTCCCCGGTCTGGCACTGCGACAGGCTACGACCCCCTCGGCCGGGGTCGGCCCCGACCGATGAGTTTCGCTCGGCGGGGGAGTCTCAAATGATGTCAAATAGCGCTCGGCGCTCTGATCGCCGGGCCCAGCTGGACCAGGAAGGAGACCGCCGTGGACAAGATCACGCCCCACCTCTGGTTCGACAAAGAGGCCGTCGAAGCAGCCGAGTTCTATTGCTCGACGTTCTCGGACTCGAAGGTCACGGGCGTCAGCACTCTCAGTAACACGCCCACGCCATCGGGAGATACTGACATCGTCACGTTCGAGCTCTTCGGACAGACTTTCCAGGCCATCAGCGCCGGACCGCTCCTCAGGTTCACTCCCGCGGTCTCATTCTTCGTGCAGTGCGAGACAAAGGACGAGGTCGACGCGTTCTGGAACAAGCTCCACGACGGGAACGCGCTGATGCCGCTCGATTCCTATCCGTTCAGCGAACACTACGGGTGGACCGAGGATCGCTACGGTCTCTCGTGGCAAGTCGGGTACATCGGTGACCAGGAGATGACCCAGCGGATCACGCCCACCCTGATGTTCGTGGGCGACATAGCCGGCAAGGCCGAGGAAGCCGTCAACTTCTACACGTCGGTATTCCCGAACTCGAAGGTCGGCGACATCTTTCGCTACGCTGCCGGCGAGGAGCCGGACAGGGAGGGGACCGTCAGATACGTCGGCTTTTCGCTGGATGGGCAAGAGTTCGCGGCGATGGACAGCGCGCAAGACCACAGGTTCGGGTTCAACGAGGCCATCTCGTTCCTGGTGGGTTGTGAGGATCAGAGCGAGATCGACCGCTTCTGGGACAAGCTCAGCGCAGTTCCCGAGTCGGAGCAGTGCGGCTGGCTCAAGGATAGGTTCGGCCTCTCATGGCAGATCATCCCCAGACTCCTGGACGAGTACATGGCTCGCGGCACTCAAGAGCAGATCGATCGCGTGACTCAGGCCTTTCTCCAGATGAAGAAGTTCGATCTAGCCGAGTTGCAGCGTGCGTACGAAGGAACGGAAGCGAGAGTAGGAGGTGAAGGATGACGAAGCTGTATCCGTATCTCAATTTCGCCGGGAATGCTGAGGAGGCATTCGAGTTCTATAGGTCCGTATTCGGCGGTGAGTTCAAATCGGTCGTCCGGTTCAAGGACATGCCGATGGAGGCGGTCGACATCCCCGAGACCGACCAAGACAAAGTCATGCACATCGCGCTCCCGATCGGCGACAGTCTCCTCATGGCCAGCGACACCCTTGAGGCGCTCGGTCAACAGCTTGTCCAGGGCAACAACAACTACGCCTGCGTGATCCCGGAAAGCCGCCAGGAGACCGACAGGATCTTCAATGCCCTCTCGCAGGGAGTAGATGTCGAGATGCCGATCTCTGACCAGCCGTGGGGCGCTACTTCGGAAGCTTGAAGGACAAGTTCGGGATTATGTGGATGGTCGACTACGGGGAGCCGCAGCAGGGTTAGTACTCGCATCCTCAACATCTAAAGACCGCCCGAGGAAGTCCTCATAGCGGGGCACCGCCACATCGCGGGCGCGCGCTTCGGCACCCGTGAGTCTTGTACGTGAATACCTCGAGTTTCGGAACCTACCGAGGCTAGTAGTTGCCCTAGCTCTCGTCCATCATTCGTAGCAGGCGAGTGGTCGTGTTCCAGTTGCGGATGGTCATGTTTTTGTAGATGGGCAGGGAGGCCACTCGGTTGAGGCGGCTCTGGGTGGCTCTGCTCTTGAGCCTCGAGAAATAAAGCACCCCCCGACCGGCATGAATCTCGTCCACGTCCTCTCTCGTGGGCACCTTCTTCAGGGCCGCGCTCGCGGTGAGCGGCTCCTTCACGAAGACGACGTCGTACAGGTAGGCCGCGGGATCTGCTCCAAACCCCCTTGGCGCCTTCTCGATGATGGTCCGCATCTGGGCGTAGCTTCGAACCACTGCCCACGCTTGATAATGGTCGAACGTCTTGGTGAGCATCGTCTCGATCCGGCGCGCCAGAGCGAGACCTGAGCCGGTTGCCCGGAACAGCACGTTGCCGCTTTGGATGTAGGTGACGACGTGATCGAACCCTTCCGCCTCGAAAGACGCCTTCAGCTCAGGCATCTTGATGAGGTTCTTGCCGCCGACGTTGATCCCGCGCAGCAGGGCGACGTAAATGGCCACTGCCGTCCTACCTGGCGTCCCTGATTCGCTGGAACCACGGGAAGCGGCGAGCGATCGAGAACGCCGCCGGCCGGCTGGGTGTTTTCTTCGTGTCGCCTGCGAACCTGGAGATCACGCGCCTCTGAGTAGGTCGTGGAGGCGGTCGACCACCCGCGCAGTGCGGAACGTCCCCTTGATGCCGAGCACCCTCTCGACGTCGAGTGGCGAGCGCCGGCCCCGGAGTCTGACCGGGTACGAGTAGAACAACGTCTTCCCACGGAGCACGGGCCGAGGTGGTTCCAGGTCGAGGGCGAGGAAGTCCCGTCGGCGCGCGGCGTTCGGGGACCGAATCAGGAAGAGCACGGCTGCGGCAGGGGCATCTCGAAGGGGGTTCGCGGCCACGATCTTCGCGATCTCTGACTGGGTACCGGACGATGGTCTTGATCTCGAGCTTCCGCTCGATCCGAGCCTCGAGCGAAACGGTGTCGGCCTTCCTCGCTGCGAACAAGAGGTTGCCGGTCGTGCCGTAACTCGTTACCTCGTCGAAACCCAGTTCCTCCAGAGCGTCCCGGAACGGTTGCATGGGCAGGTTGCTGATCGCTCGCAATAACGCCACGTATCTCAAGGTAAGGCAATAGTCCCACCGACAGGATGTCATGTGCCGGTCCAAGCGAGCGCATGATGTCATCTGGTCCACGGCCAAGCCGTTCGATGGATCAGTCGGGAGGGGAGTGCCCATGCCTGGATTCATGGATGCTTTGCGGGGATAGGCCTTCCCCGCCCTGCCTTCGCGCCGAGTCCCCGCTGAACTCGGCGGGCGATGAGTTTCGCCTCGCCGACCCGTCAATCTGTTATCAAGTTCCACTTCCCGACTAGACGGCCCCAAACGAGGAGACACTGTCATGCCCGAGCCCCGCGAGGAGTTCACCACCTCATTCGAGCAGAGCCCCGCCCCAGAACGCTCATTGCACGCGCCCGTCCCACCGGCGGTCGCACAGGAATCGGCGACGGCGATCCGGGCACGGGGACTCGTCAAGACATACGAGAGCCGCGATGGAGCGGTCGAAGCCGTCCGAGGAGTCGATCTCGACGTCGCCCCGCGGCGAGGTGTTTGGCTTCCTCGGGCCCAACGGCGCCGGGAAGTCCACGATCGTGCGCATGCTTACGACCCTTATGACCATCCCCCAAGGATCGGCGTGCGTCGCAGGAGCCGACGTCGCCGCTGACCCCGATGGTGCCCGGCAAAGGATCGGCGTCGCCCTCCAAGAGGCCGGCCTCGACCCACGTCAGACCGGCCGTGAGCTGCTGATCCTGCAGGCACGGCTGTTCCAGATGTCGGCCGCGGATGCCACCCTCCGTGCCTAGGAGCTGCTCGAGCTGGTCGAGCTGACGGATGCCGCGGATCGGTTGATCAAGGGCTACTCGGGTGGCATGAAGCGGCGGCTCGACCTCGCCTCGGCCCTGGTGCACGAGCCCGAGGTCCTGTTCCTCGACGAGCCGACGACCGGGCTCGACCCGGCCAGCCGGCTGACCGTGTGGGACGAGGTCCGCCGGATTAACGCACGCGGTACCACGGTCTTTCTCACCACGCAGTACCTCGAGGAGGCCGACCAGCTGTGCGACCGGCTGGCCATCATCGACCAGGGGAGGATCGTCCGTGAGGGCACACCACTGGGGCTCAAACAGGAGCTGCGCGACCGGCGGGGGTTGGGCAGCGAGCCCACGCTCGACGACGTCTTCCTTGACGCCACCGGGCGCACCCGCGAGCGCGTTGCCGGCAGCGTCGAGGAGGTCACAACATGAGCGCCTTCACCGGTTCCCTCATCCTGGCCCGGCGGGCCGTTCGCGAGGCGCTGGGGGCCCCCGACGCCCTTGTCCCGACGCTGTTCATCCCGCTGTTCTTCCTGATCGTCAACCTGGGCCAAGCCGGGGGGATCTTTCCTGCCGACGGCACTCCGTTCCTGCACGGCCAGAGCTATGCCGCGTTCCAGCTGCCGGTCTCCCTGCTCATCGCGGCCTCCTTCGGCAGTGCAGCGCTGTATCTCGTCGAGGAGACCGAGGGCGGCTATCTCGACAAGCTGCGTGCCACGCCCGTGTCGCGGTCCTCGATCGTTCTAGGTCGGCTGCTCGCCGAGTTCCTGAAAAGCGTGGTCGTGAGCGCGCTCGTCATCCTGCTCGCGTTCCCCTTCGGGGCACGGATGGCCAGCGGTGTCGCCGGGTTCGTCGTCGTCATCGTGTTGATCGCGACGTGGGCCATGGTGTTCAGCGGTTTCATGCAGCTCGTGGCGCTCAAGACCAGGAACGCCGCCGCGACCCAATCCGCCGGGCTCGTGTTCTTTCCGCTGCTGTTCATGACGCCCAACTTCGTGCCCCGCGACCTCCTGACGCGGCCGATGGAGATCGCCGCCACTCTCAATCCGGTCACCTACATCATGGAGGGCTCGAGGACGCTGATCCTTCAAGGGCTCGACTGGGCGTCCGTCGGCCGGGGCTTCGCGGTCGTGGCCGTGGCGGGCGCGGCCATGCTCGCGCTCAGCATCCGCTCCATCAACAACTACAACTGAGCCTTGCATGCGCCTACCCGTTATGCCGCCGGTCAAGCCGATGCTCGCGAAAGCGGTCGTCGAGGTTCCAAACGGCGATCTCTCGTTCGAGCCGAAGTGGGACGGGTTTCGCGGCCTCCCGAATAGTCGGCAGTGGCTGGGACGCGTGTCAAGCGCGGCAAGTACTTGTCTCGATTCGGCATTAGCTGCCTCCACCTATGGCAGTAACCCCGCTATTGATTGCCGATTCCTTCCGGACAATGGCTTGCCGGAACCTTCGCCATTCGTCATGGTAGGAGCGGGAGCGAGGAGGTAAGGCATGAGGAACCAAGGGGTCAAGGAAACCGAGCAACTATACCGCCAACGGCAGGGTCCGCGCGAGGAGACAATTCGCACACTGAAGGAAGGATGCATCTTCGATGCAAATGATCCCGAGCGGGTGCGCCTGACGCCACGATGAGCTGATCGGGGTGACCACTATCGTCCACGAGGTGACACTGATCATTCTGCGCCAGCGTGGCTAGGCGGGTACCCATTTGACTATACGAAGATATCTTCCTATGCTTGGTCTATGCGACGCAAGCCCGGAACCCTGTTGTCTCTCGAGACCGAAATCCTTGAGGTGGCGCTGTCGATGCTGCGCTCGGGACACGCCACCTTCCACGGATTCGGTCTCGCCCAGACCATGCGGGAAAAGAGCGGTTCACGCTCCTTGACGGCCCACGGAACCCTGTACAAGGCCTTGGGCCGGCTCGAGGAGTTCGGTCTGGTGACGTCCAGATGGGAGGACGCGGCGGCGGTTGACGGGCGACCTCGTCGGCGACTGTACGAGCTCACGAGCCAAGGAACCCACATGGCTGAGCGAGCCCTCGCGGGCGAGGCCGCTAGACGTTCCCCAAGACTCGCCTCGAAGCCCACATGACACCGGAGCGCGCGGCAGAGCTGGTGGCACGGTGGGTGCGGTTCTACACGCGGGAGCTCCCCACTCCGATCGCCCAGCGTCGGGTTGACGAGATAGGCGCCGACCTGCACGACCACTTTGCACAGGAACGCGCCCGAGGGACGAGCGACCGGCATATCGCCCTCAGCATCCTGTCGCGGATGGCTCGCGGCCTGATTGCCGACGTCTCCTGGCGCCGGCGGATTCGACCTCTGAAAGGAGACCTCATGGTGCCCTTTGTCGCCATCCTTGCTCCCGCGCTCGGCGTCGCCGCCATCATGTACGGGGAAGCCGATGACGCACCCGGCCTTGTGCTCTTCGGCATCCTGCTCATCGGCGGCGCGTTAGCGTTTGGCCTGAGGCCCGCCCTGCGCAGCAGGTCACGTGTCTTGGGTTTCATCCTCGCGGCGATCGCGGTAACCGCCATCGGGAGCGGCGTCGCTGGGTGGTTGGAGAACGCCGTCTAGGACAATCGATCGTCCTCAAAGATGTCACTCCTAGTCGACTGTCCTCTGAGATCACAGTCCGGCTACATAACAGCGCGGAGGAAGAGAAGAGGCGGCTGAACCGAGCGGAGAACCTGCGGGCGATCCCGCCGGAAATCCCGACTCCAAGCACCTCTACGCAAGGCGGGGTGACGCCGAGTCCATAAACCGGACCCTCGAGGACAGCCTCTTTCTCAAGAAAGCACACAGTGTCGGACACCTCTGCCAGGAAGCAGACCTTCTCGGCTTTGCACAACCAATCAACTCGACCACGCTGGCTCGGCATCGTGCTCGTGAGCGGTTGAGGTTTGCGGCCTGAGCGCCGCATCACTGCCTCCGTCTTAGGCTCCAGTCCTCGCGCCTCCACTCTCCTGCGCACCCGCGGATTGGATCCGACTTTCGTTCTCGTGTGCCCCTAGACTATGGGTGTTGCATGGACGGTGAGCCGGAGTTTTCGACCGCGCTAGTGGGGCTCTTTGGGTGGAGGGGGCTCTGGTCGAGGCCGTGCAGGACATTCGCGACGAGACGCCGTCGTGAAGGATGTCGGCCGAGATCACGGCCGCAGCGACCGCGTCGGCCCACCAGAGGCCATAAGTGATGCCGAGCACGCCCGCTATCGTTGCCATATCTGTGAGCCAGTCCGCCTTGTTCATCTTGGAGTCCGCGAACAAGACCCTGTCGTGAATCTCCCGCGCGAGCGGAAGCCTAATGCCCCCGGTGAGCATCGCGGGAAAGGCGCTGTACGCAGCCGCGGGGATCATCAGCCAGCCAACCCAGATGTATGCCAAATCAGGGTCACCGTCCCGGTCGTCGGGTGCTCGACCAGATGACCTTCATGATCGAGTTGGGCAGCAAGATCGTCCCTAGTAGAAGCAGGACCTCGGCATGTACGAAGTGTCGGGGGCCGTGAGGGACCAATTCAGGAGATTAGAATTCAGAAGATTAGATCGGCAAGGAGCTGGAGCAAGGGCTCCTTCCGTATTTTCATCGAGAACCTTTGCCTCCGCGGAATCGATTGTCATCGAGCGCGGATGGTGACCTTTGTCTCTTACCAGCTCTGCGCTACCAGTTCGTAGGACTCGAAGCCGACAACCTTGCCGTTCATCGCCTCTGCCACTTCGGTCCGCATGGGTTTGACCACTTCGGCGCTCCCTTCGAGCGCGGCCTCGTTGGCATAAAAGGCCACCGCCACGAGCCTTCCGGCCGACCTGTCGACCAAGAAGTTGGCCGCCGTGAACCCCTCGAAGGCCTTGAGCGCGGGCATGATTTTTTCGTTAATGATCTTGACCGCGTCGTCGATCTTTCCTGCGTCTCCTTGGATCGTGCTTATTCGTGCCTGCATAGGCATAGCCTGTCCTTCCCGTCTAGGCCCGTCTAGGCCCCGTCTAGGGGCCTAAGCCATTCTAATACGTGATCACGACCGCCCGATTGCCACAGGCTCCCCGTACAATGGAAACGACGTTCGAGGCGGCAGG
>JALZJN010000032.1 GCA_030859735.1 Actinomycetota bacterium | reverse complement strand
AAGACATCCCGGATTTTTGCCGGGAGCTCGTTCAGGCAATCGCCCGAACTTAATCGCTCTCGATCAGTTGCCTTACTTCGCTCGCCGAGGTCATCTCCAGCGCCGACGCCGCAACCTCTTGAGCCCGTTTATAAGTCACCCGCCTTATCGCATCCTTCACTAGCGCGATCGACGGAGGGCTCATCGATAGCTCCGTGACACCCAACCCCACAAGGATCTGCGCGGCCCCCGGATCACCCGCAAGCTCGCCGCACACTCCCACCCACTTGTCGTGCCGGCCGGCCGCCTCAACGACGAGTGCGATAAGCCGCAAGATACTCGGGTGGAGATGGTCGGCCAGTCCGGCGACGCGTTCGTTGCCTCGGTCCGCGGCAAGCGTGTACTGAGTCAGGTCGTTCGTCCCGATCGAAAAGAAGTCGACGTGCGGTGCAAATGCATCTGCGATAACCGCGCATGCGGGCACCTCGACCATGATCCCAACCTCGATTCCTTGCGGCGTCGGATGCCCGGCAGCCGCCACCTCGGTGCGCGCCTGTTCGAGGAGGTCGCGGGCCCGTTGCAGCTCGTTTATCGTGCTCACCATCGGAAACATCAGCTTGAGCGCATGGCCGGCGGCCGCGCGCAAAACGGCACGGAGCTGTGTCAGCAATATCTCTGGTTGCGCAAGTGAAAGGCGGATCCCACGCAAGCCCATGAAGGGGTTCTCTTCAACCGCAAGCTCCAACCAAGCGGGTGGCTTGTCGGCTCCGACATCCATCGTTCGGATGATCAAGGGCCTGCCATCGAGCGCTTGAGTTATCGCCGCGTACGCCCTGAACTGATCCTCTTCCGTGGGTGGCGCTTCTCGATCGAGAAAGAGGAACTCCGTGCGCAGCAGACCCACGCCGTCGGCACCGGCCGCCAGCGCGGCCTCCACCTCGGTCACCGAGCCAAGGTTTGCAGCCACCTCGATGCGACGACCATCGCTTGTGACGGCGGGTTCTGAGGCCGCGCTCTGGGCGGCCACCTGCTGCTTCTGCCGCTCCTGTTCGAGAAGCTCGTAGCGAGACACGATCTCGGCATCGGGATCGATGTAGATGGCTCCCGACGCGCCGTCGATCAGCAACCGCGAGCCTTCCTCCAACTCCAGGACCTCGTCTCCGGCGCCGACCACGGTCGGGACCCCGAGCGAGCGCGCAAGGATCGCGGCATGACCAGTGGGTCCGCCACGCGCAGTAACGATGCCGAGCACCAGTTCTGGATCGAGTGCGGCAGTCTCGGCCGGTGCCAGCTCCGCGGCGACAAGTATCCCCGGCCCCCCGAGCTCGGGACCGGCCGCCGGCATTCCGATGAGACGCGCCAGTACTCTGTGGCCGACCTCGGCCACATCTTCTGCCCGCTCACGCTGATATTCGTCGTCGAGCGAACGGTAACGGCCCACGACAGAGTCGATCTCCTTCGCCCACGCGCGCGCCGCGCTCCATCCATCTTCGGAGATCGCCTGCCGGACCGGATCGAGAAGCGTGGGGTCGTCGAGCAACAAGAGGTGCACATCAAAGATCGCCGCATTTTGCTCGCCGGCCCGACGGGCGATGTTCGCGCGCGTCTCCGACAATTCCCGGCGCACATGTGCGACTGCTTCCTGCAGTGCAGCGAGCTCATCGTCTGCATCGACCGGCATGTCGGCGGGAATCTCAAGCGCAGGGCGGCGTAAGCGACGGACGACCCCGAGCACACTGCCCGGGGAGACCGGCAGTCCCGTGAACGTCGCTCCCCCCACCGGGGACACGTTCACCGCACGCGTCGGCTCCTCCCTACCGGCTTGATCGCCGAAGCCCTCGTCGGCGAGCACTTGCAGCGCAGCGAGCACTTCGGTCGCCTGGGGGCCGCGCGCCCTGATGTTGATGGCATGGTCCCGCCTCACGCCCAGGGTGGCGATTGCGTTCAGGCTCTTCGCCGTGACCGGCCCCCTGCCGCTGGTGAGGTTAGTGACTTCGACCTTCGCGTCGAAGTCACTCGCCGTGCGCACGAAACGCGCCGCGGGACGAGCGTGAAGTCCGAGCGGGTTGGTGACCGTAAGTTGCAGCTCCTTGAAGCCGCCATTATCGGGTTCCTCGGGCGCCGTTTCGCCGGTCGTTTGCAACTCATCGGCACCGAGATGAGCGGCCTTGCCTTGCAGTCCCCCTCGAGCCTCGCGTGCAACGCTCTCGAGGTCCTCGCCCACGCGAGCCGCTGCTGCCGCCGCCACTGCTCCTTCCACCAGAGGAGCCTCGCTCAGATAGACCCGCTCTCGTTGCTCCTCGGAAAGCATGTCGAGTGCAACCTCCGCGCTCATCACTGCGCTTCCGAGATCCATGAGCACGAGCACGCCTTCGCCCGAGTCAACCTTCTCGATTGCGGCGACGACCAGAGCCGCGTCGGTGCCGATGGGATTCCCGGGCTCGTCGAGTCCGCCGGCGGCCTCGATCGGCACGCCCTCGCCGCCCATCTCCCGAGCTAGCTCCACGACACCTTGTGCAATCGCAGAGCTATGCGACACGATCACTATCCCGACCACTGAAACCCTTGAGTCAGGAGTCCTTCCAGGTTTCGGCCGCAATCCTGAGCAGCATATGTGAGGAGGTTGCGCCCGGATCTTGATGACCGGCGCTGCGCTCGCCGAGATAGCTGGCACGGCCCTTGCGTGCCACTAATGGAACCGTCGCCTCCATCCCTTCTTTGGCTGCAGCGGCCGAGCGCTCGAGCGCGTCGCCAAACGAGGCACCACTCCCAACTGCATCTCCAAAGGCGTCTCGTGCGGGAACGAGTGCGTCGATCATGGTCTTGTCACCGAGCTCGGCCTTGCCGCGCGCCTGCACGCCCTTCACGGCCAACTCCAGAGCCGAGGACCAGTCATCAGCGCCCAGCTCGGACTTGCCCGCGGTAGCCGAAGCCAGCTGCAAGAAAAGAGTTCCGTACAACGGCCCCGCCGCACCTCCGACTTTCGATATGAGTGCCATACCGACCACCTTCAGTGTCGCTCCGACATCGTCTCCCGAAACCGTCTCGAGCTTGGCGAGGGCGGCCTGCATCCCCCGATCCATGTTGGCGCCGTGATCGCCGTCACCGATCGCCGCGTCGAGCTTGCTGAGGTGTTGCTTGTTGTCTGATATCTCGGCGGCGAAGTTGCGGATCCACTGCAGGACGTCGTCGTATACGACCGTCACCCCATTGTCCTCCTCCGCTTGAGCGTTTCCGAGATCAAGCGCCCCAGCGCAGTCCGGGGGTGTTGACCGGAGCGTCCCACAGACTTGTCAGCTCGTCATCGAGCTTGAGCAGCGTGATCGAGCAGCCTGCCATCTCCAACGACGTTATGTAGGGACCGATCAGATTGCGGGTGATCTTCAGCCCCTTGCCGTCGAGGAAAGCAACCAGATCGTTGTAGAGCACGTAAAGCTCGATCAGCGGTGTCCCGCCCATCGAGTTGACAAAGGCCAATACCTCGTCGCCGCGCTCGAAGGGAAGATCGCTCATGATGGGCTCGGCTAAGCGTTCCACCACCTCTTTGGAGGATGCGAGCGGAGCTCGCTCGCGGCCCGGCTCGCCGTGGATACCGATGCCGATCTCCATCTCGTCGTCGCCGAGCTCGAACGTCGGTTCTCCCGCCGCAGGCACGATGCAAGATGTGAGGGCCATGCCCATACTGCGGCCCTGAGAGTTCACCGTTCGACAGATGTCGGCTACCTCTTTGAGCGAACGACCCTGCTCGGCCGCCGCACCGCAGATCTTCTCGGCCAGCACTGTGGTCCCTACACCCCGGCGCCCGGCCGTGTAGAGACTGTCTTTCACGGCGACGTCGTCGTCGATCACGACCGCCTCTACCTCGATCGACTCTTCTTTGGCAAGGTCTGCCGCCATCTCGAAGTTCAGGACGTCGCCGGTGTAGTTCTTGACGATGTGCACGACCCCCGCGCCGCCGTCGACCGCCTTGGTGGCCTCGAGCATCTGATCGGGGGTGGGAGAGGTGAATACCTCACCGGGACAAGCTGCATCCAGCATCCCCATTCCGACGAAGCCTCCGTGCATGGGCTCATGGCCGGAGCCGCCGCCGGAGACGAGCGCCACCTTCCCCTTGACCGGAGCGTCCGCGCGCACCATGTAGTAGGGATCGAAGTTGACGCGCACATGATCCGAGTGTGCGTGTGCGGCCCCTTGAAGCGATTCCAGGACCACGTCCTCCGGGCGATTGATGAGCTTCTTCATGACTCCCCCTTACGAGCGACTCACTGCGTCGACGCATCCTACGCCGACTGCCCGAGGTTGGGGTCGAGGTGCGACTCCTGGACGTGAGCCACCGAACTGAGTGGCTCAGATGCGGCTGTCGCAGGAGGACCATCGCGGCCCCCATCGCGCGGGCCTTCGCGGGCCGCCTGAGTCAGCGGGCTCTGAGGCGCTCCAGCACACGATGTTCGACCCGCAGGGCGGCCTTCTCGGTCCTCATGTGATCGCGGCAGTGGGCCAGCTCGTGCGCCAGGATCGCGACCCAGAACTGGCCCATCGTCGGCGGCTTCGCAGGCAGTCGGCCCTCGCTGAAATAGAAGCGCTGCCTTGCAAGGTCGTCCCGCATCGCCCGCGGATAAAAAGTGATCCTGCAGAAACGGCCTTCCGCATCTCTGGTGGGGCGATAGAGGGAGTCGGCCAGATGCCGGTCCTGGGGAACCGCGCTCCTCCCGGGGCGAGCACGGATGTGCAGCCGGGTGAGATGCGAGGTCATGGCTCGCCACAATCGCAGCCGCTTGATCTCCGCCACTGCGGCACTCATCGCCGGATGGGTGACCGGGCCACCGGCAACCGTCACTCTGGCTGAGGGCGAGGCTACGCTCTTCTCCTTCACGGCCGCCGGCGACTGTGGGGGTTGTGGGACAAGCTCGATCACGGGAGACGTCGCCCCACAGGCGGCCGCGAGCAACAGCGCAGCAAGTAACCAAGCGGCCCTCTTCATTGCGTCTAGATTCATTGAGTTTAGTTTAGAGCCTCTCCCGATGCCCGGCTTTAGGTAATGGTGCTTATCCCCCAGCGGCCGCTGAACGACTCGCCGGGCTCGAGCACACGCAGCCCCCTGCCGTTGTTGAAGGCGTCGGGGGCGCACGTCATCGGCTCGACCGCCAAGCCGCGACGACGCCGATCCTCGTCTCCGATTGCATCCCCCGTAAAGACCTGTATGTAGTCGTGCTGCTGGTCCATGAACATGGCCACCATGGGACGGGCCGGCGCGGCGAACTCGACCCGGACCAGGCCCTCTCTGTCGCGACTGAGATCGGTGAAGCAGTGATCGAGGCGGGTACCCCCGAGACGCCGCATCGAGGTGAAGTCGAAGTCGGTGCCCTGGACTGCCGCCTCACCGGTCGGAATGAGACGGTCGTTGGTAGTGAGAACCGTGGCGGCGGGGATGCGCACCTCTGCCTCGTCGATAGTCCCGGAGCCGGCGGCGAGGTAGGGATGGTAGCCGGCCCCCCAGGGGGCCGGGACGGGGCCGCGGTTTTGCGCATGCAGCACGACCCCCAGGCCCTCTTCGGTCAACGAGTAGGTGACGTCGATCAGGAGAGAGAACTCGTAGCCCTTTTGCGGGTAGAGCGCGCACGACAGGCGCACGCTCTCGGGCTGGGTGGACCCCACAACGAACGGCAGCCAGCGGACGAGGCCGTGGATGGCGTTGTTCCGATCGGGCTCGCTGAGGGCCAGTTGCCTGTCGCGCCCGGCGAAGGAGTAGCGACCGTGGTCGATGCGGTTGGGCCACGGTGCCAGGACCTGCCCTCGGCTGTAGTCACTCATGGCCTCTTCGGCAAAGGTGTCGAGCAGCTCGAGGCCGTCCACCTCGTAGCTGCGAAGGGTCGCTCCGACCTCGGTCACCACGGCGCGCTGGGGGCCGCGCGCGATGACGTGCTGGCGCCCCGAGGGCAGCATCAGTACCCGAGCTTGGGATCTACCGCCGCCTCGAGCGGCTCTCCCGCGCCGAAGTGGGCGACGTTGCGCTCGACGAGACCGCACAACGCCGGCAGGCCCATCACCCAGGTGTTGGCGATATGCGGAGTGATGATGCAGTTTTCCAGCTCCCAGAGAGGATGGCCCTCGGGCAGCGGCTCGGGGGCCGTGACATCGAGCGCGGCCCCCCCGATCACGCCGCTCTGGAGCGCATCTACCAGCGCGTCCGTGTCTACCAACGCTCCCCGGGCAACGTTTATCAGCCAGGCGTCGGATCTCATGCTGGCGAGCATCGCCTCATCAAAGAGGCCCTCGGTCTCGGGTGTAGTCGCCGCCGCCAGCACGACAAAGTCCACCTCTGAGACCACCTCCGAAAGCTCCTCTACGACTATTGTTCTCTGGGCGCCGGCCAGGGGGCGGCCCGAGCGGTTGACGCCGATGACGTGCGCGTCGAAGGGCTCGAGCATCGAGGCCAACGAGCCCCCGATGCCTCCCGTGCCGACGATGGCAACCCTTGCTTGGCCGTGGAAGCGCCGTTCTGTGGAGCTCGAGTCCTCGGGTAGCCAGCGAGTGGCGCCGATGTGGTCGTGCATGCGATGCCAGGCCACGAGCATGAACGCGAGCGCGTGCTCGGCGCAGGACTCGCCGTATATGCCTTTGGCACAGGTCCACAAATGACCCTCGTCGATGACACCGGCGGAAACGAACGGTTCAATCCCTGCAAACGGAAGCTGCACCCAGCGGGCGGACGAGTCTTCCAGGGCGCGCACCAGTCCTCCTGGATCGGTGGGGTCCACCCATACGACGCCGTCGGCTTCGTCCGCCCCGGCTATGGCGCCGCCGCCGCGCCGCACCGCGTCGAAGAGCTCGTCACCGGGAGGATCGCCGGCCGGCGACTTCTCTCCAAGCACTGCGATGCGGGGGGCACCCATTACAACAACGGCTCCCGGGCGATCTCGACCACTTCGCATCCGCAACTGGGGCATGCAGCATGTTCGCCCTCATAAGCGACGAAGACGTCGCCGCAGTCACGGCAGCGAAGGATCACGATCTCAGTGCTCATAGGTTAGCCGAGGCTATACCGGCCGGTGTTCGGCGCTCGCCTAGGAGGCGAGCCGAAACGCCAGCCCGTCTCCCTCCGTGGCCACCGAGACCACATCCCCTTCCGCGAACCCGCCGGCGAGCAGCTTGAGCGCCAGCGGGTCCAAGACCTCCTTTTGCAGCAGCCGCTTGAGAGGGCGAGCCCCGTAGGCGGGGTCGTAGCCCTTGCCGGCGAGATAGGCGCGGGCCTCGTCTGAGATCTGAAGCTCGATGTTTCTCGCGCCGAGCCTCGCCTCCACGATTTCGAGCTGCAGCTCCACGATGCGAGCGAGATGCTCGCGATCGAGCCGGTGGAACACGATGAGCTCGTCCACGCGGTTCAAGAACTCCGGCTTGAAGTGATCTCGCACGGTCTGGAGCACCTTGTCCTCGATCTGTGGCTCGCTCTCGGTGTCCGAGAGGATCCATTGCGAGCCCAGGTTAGAGGTCATGATTACGACCGCGTTCTTGAAGTCGACGGTGCGTCCCTGCGAGTCGGTGAGACGTCCGTCGTCGAGGATCTGCAGGAGCACATTGAAGACGTCGGGGTGCGCTTTTTCAATCTCGTCCAGCAGGATGACCGAATAGGGGCGGCGGCGCACTGCCTCCGTGAGTTGCCCGCCTTCCTCGAAGCCCACATATCCGGGCGGAGCACCGACCAGGCGGCTGACCGTGTGCTTCTCCATGTACTCGGACATGTCGAGTCTCACCATGGCGCGCTCGTCGTCGAAGAGGAACTCCGCCAGAGCCCGAGCCAGCTCGGTCTTGCCGACTCCGGTCGGTCCCAAGAAGATGAACGAGCCGATTGGACGATCGGGGTCTGCCAGGCCCGAGCGGGCTCGACGGATGGCGTTGGCCACGGCCGCAACCGCCTCGGCTTGACCCACGACCCGCTCGTGGAGACCTTGCTCCATGCTTACGAGCTTCTCGATCTCGCCCTCCATCAGCCTCGACGTGGGAATGCCGGTCCAGCGGGCAACGACCTCGGCGACGTCCTCTTCGTCCACCTCCTCCTTGAGGAAGCGTTTCTCCAGCTGCAACTCGTCCAGCGCCCGGTTCGACTCTTGGAGATTGCGGTCGAGCTCGACCAGGCGCCCGTAGCGGAGCTCGGCCGCCCGCTGGAGGTCGCCGTCACGCTCGGCGCGCTCTGCTTCGGTGCGCGCCGACTCGATCTCGGCCTTGAGCGTCTGGATGACGTCGATGCGCTCCTTCTCCTGCTGCCAGTGGGCCTTCATCCCGTCCATGTCCTCGTGCAGGGAGGCGAGCTCTTCCTCGAGGCGCTCGAGACGCCGGCGCGACGCTTCGTCGGTTTCCTTGCCCAGCGCCGCCTTCTCTATCTCGAGCTGCTTGGCGCGCCGGTCGAGGACGTCGATCTCGGTCGGCATCGAGTCGATCTCGATGCGCAGCCGAGACGCCGCCTCGTCGATGAGATCGATAGCCTTGTCGGGCAGGAAGCGGGCCGTCACGTAGCGGTCGGACAGCATGGCCGCAGCAACCAGGGCTGCGTCCTGTATGCGGACCCCGTGGTGGACCTCGTAGCGCTCCTTGAGTCCGCGCAGGATCGCAATCGTCGCCTCGACCGAGGGCTCACGTACGACGACCACCTGAAAGCGGCGCTCGAGCGCGGGGTCCTTCTCGACGTGCTTTCGGTATTCGTCCAGAGTGGTGGCCCCGACCATGCGCAGCTCACCGCGCGCCAGCATCGGCTTGATCATGTTGCCGGCGTCCACCGCTCCTTCGGCCGCTCCCGCGCCCACAACCGTGTGGAGCTCGTCCACGAACGTGATGACCTCGCCCTCGGAATCTGCGATCTCCTTGAGAACAGCCTTCAGCCTCTCCTCGAACTCGCCCCTGAACTTGGAGCCCGCCACCATCGAGGCGATGTCGAGGGAGACCACGCGCTTGTCGGCGAGCGAGGAGGGGACGTCGCCGGCCACGATCCGGTTGGCGAGGCCTTCGACGATGGCGGTCTTGCCCACGCCCGGTTCGCCGATCAGGACGGGGTTGTTCTTGGTACGCCGGGAGAGCACCTGGATGATCCTCCGGATCTCGTCGTCGCGGCCGATCACCGGATCCAGCTTGCCGCGCCTGGCGGCCTCGGTCAGATCCCGCCCGAAGCGCTCGAGCGCCTGGTACTTGTCCTCGGGGTTCTTGTCGGTAACACGCTGGGAGCCGCGCACCTGTCTGAGCGCCTCGAGAAAGGCGTCCCTGTGCACCCCGAACTGCCTGAGCAGCCCGGCGGAGTCGTCCGAGCCATCCAGCAGCGCCAAGAGGAGATGCTCGGTCGAGACATAGGTGTCCCCCAGCGTCTCGGCCTCGCCGAAAGCCTGTTCGAGAGTGTCGCGGAGCCCCTGAGACAGATAGGTTTCTACTTGTCCATAGACTTTGGGAATCTCGCCCAACAAGTCTTCTAGTCGCGCTCGGAGGGCGCCCGGATTCGCGCCCACCTTGTCGAGCAGGGGATAGACGACCCCCTCTGTCTGTGCCAACAGTGCGCCGAGCAAGTGGGCGGGTGCCACCTGCTGGTGATTCAGATCCCTTGCGGCGATCTGGGCCCGCCCCAGCGCCTCCTGGGACTTAAGCGTCAGCTTGTTGATGTCCATGTTTGTTCGCCCTTCTGCTCGCTTGCCGGCCGCTCATGCTTGCCGGGAAGACAGAAAATCTAAGTGTGACTCTATCAACAATGATCTCGACGCGATCCTTCCTCCAAAAGGCGTTAATCTTGCTACTCCGGTCTTTTCGGATCTTCTCGGGAGGGGGATGACCCCGCCCGCTCGCGCCAGAGGGGAGGGCGAATGCTGCGCGTAGACTTCAACTATCCCTTGACGCGCTATCTGTACCGGCCGGTGTCGCGGCCCCTCGCGGCGTGGCTGGCCCGCACCAGGTTCACTCCCAATCAGGTGACGATTCTCAGTGCGCTCGTGACGGGGGCCGGGGGGGTGGCCTTCCTGTTCCACGCCTACACCGCCGGAGTCTTCCTGGCGCTGATCGGACAGATCGCCGACTGCGCCGACGGTGACATGGCGAGGCTCCAGGGCAGGACCTCGCCGGCGGGTGCCTTTTTGGACAGTGTGCTCGACCGCTGGACCGATGCGGCCTTGATCCTGGGCCTGGCGTTCTCCGACCTGGAGCTCTACGGGGGTCCCGCCACCCTGGCCCTCGCAGGCTCCTTCTTGGTGAGCTACACGAGAGCACGCGCCCAGTCGGTGGGAGTGGATTGTCCCGACGGTGTCGCCACCCGCGACGCTCGCATGCTGATCATCATGGCCTCCGCGCTGCTCGGCTGGATCGCGCCCGGACTGCTTCTCCTGGCGGGCCTGGGCGCGTTGACCTCTGTTACCCGGACGGTGTGGGCGATGCGGGCGCTGGGGGCCGAGAAGGACCGCCGTTTTTAGCCGATTTCCTGCCGAGTGGTCACTAGTGGTCACATAGCAGCCATTTACCACCACTCGGCACGCGAGGAGGGCTAGAGCTCCGCCGTCTTCCTCTCGAGCTCCTCGGTCCCGTCCGCTGAGAAGTGCCGGTCGAGGTCGGCGCGGTCCAGACTCTCGCGCTCGAGCAGCACCTCGGACAGCTCGTCGAGATCTCCCCGGCGCTGGATCAGGATGCGACGCGCCTTCTCCTGGCCCTCGATCAGGATCGCCTTGACCTCCCGATCGATGGCGACCTCGGTCTCATCGGAGACATCGTCGCCCCGCCTGAACATGGGGGACAGGAAACGGGCACCTTGCTCAGAGATGTTGATGGGGCCGACCTTCTCCGACATGCCGAACTCCATGACCATGCGCCGGGCGATCTCGGTGGCCTTCTTGAGGTCGTCCTGGGCCCCCGTTGTAGCGAACCCGAACACGGTCTCCTCGGCGGCGCGGCCTCCCAGCAGGACCGCTATGCGGTCCCGTAACTCGGGCTCGGACATGAGGTAGCGCTCCTCGTCGGGAAGCTGCTGCGTGTAGCCGAGAGCCCCGATGCCGCGCGGGATTATCGACACACGGTGCACGGGGTCGGCATGCTCGACAAAACGGGCCACGAGGGCGTGGCCGAGCTCGTGGAACGCTACCAACCTGCGCTCACGGTCGGACAGCACCTGGGAACGGCGCTCGAGCCCGGCGGTCACGCGATCGATGGCATTTTCGAGGTCTTGCATCTCGACCACTTCTCGGTTCGCTCGCGCCGTCAGCAGCGCTCCTTCGTTGATGACGTTGGCGAGCTGAGCCCCCGAGAAGCCCGGCGTACGCCGAGCCAGGACCTTGAGGTCGATGTTCGACCCCATCTTGACGTCGCGAGCGTGGATCTCGAGTATCTCGGCCCGCCCCCTGATATCGGGCAGGTTGACCTGGATCTGGCGGTCGAAGCGGCCCGGCCTCAGCAGCGCCTGGTCCAGGACCTCGGGTCGGTTAGAGGCGGCCACGATGATGACGCCGGAGTTGGGCTCGAACCCGTCCATTTCGGTGAGCAACTGCTGCAAAGTTTGCTCCTGCTCCTGATTGGAGCCCATCTGATAGCCCGACGCTCCCGAGCGAGCCTGGCCGATGGAGTCGATCTCGTCGATGAACACGATCGCCGGCGCCCGCTGGCGCGCCTGCTGAAACAGGTCGCGCACCCGGGCGGCGCCGAGCCCGACGAAGAGCTCGATGAACTCGGACGCCGAGATATAGAAGAACGGGACCTGCGCCTCCCCCGCTATGGCCCGCGCCAACAGCGTCTTGCCGGTGCCCGGCGGACCCACTAACAGCACGCCCTTGGGGATCCGCGCCCCGACTCGCTTGAATTTGTCGGCGGACTTGAGGTACTGGACCAGCTCTTGGAGCTCCGTTTCGACCTCGTCCACGCCGGCAACGTCGGCGAAGGTCGTCTTGAGGTCGGTGCGGTCGTAAAGCTTGGCCTTGTTCTTGCCCAACGACAGAGGCCCGCCGGCTCCCCCGCCGAGCTGCTGGCGCGCCCGCCGGAAGACGAAGAAGTAGATCAGGCCGCCGAAGATCAGGAAGGGAACGAAGCTGACCAGGAGCTGGGTAAACAAGCCCGGCTGCGACCCGGACAGCGTCACTCCTTGTTTGGTCAACCTCTGTGCGAGCTGGTTGGTCGTGAAGTCCGGGGGCAGGGTAGTGGTGAACCGCCGCTCCTCGTCACCCGCGGTGTAGGTTCCCGTCACCGAGCCCGTCCCGATCGTGGCTTCGGTGACCCGGTCCCGTTCGACGAGCTCCAGCAGGCGCGACAGAGGCACCTCCTCTGAAGAGGCCGCGAGCGAGTTCACCGCAAACAGTAGGAGCACCAGCCCGCCCACCATCCAGGCGATACTGACCCACCGCCGGTTGCCCTCGAACGGGCCCGGCCCCGAGCCGGGGCCTGTGCCGGGTTTGTTGGGGGCGAGCTTTTTCTTGAGGGGGGCGCCGCGAGTGTCGTTGGAGTTGTCCACGCGCAAAAGCGTACCCCGACGAACCGACAAAGAGCCGGCCTCGGCCGAAGCGCGGGTGGCGAAAAGGGTGGCAAACGCACACGGTGTACCTCTGCACACAGAAAACCGTGGGTAGAAGTGCACCGAGGACATTTGCCACCGCTAGGAGCGGCGGTGAGGGGGGCGGGCGCGCCCGATTTCCACTAGGCTCTCGACATGAAGCTGTTGCTGGCGAGCCGCGATCTCGCCGCCAAGGCCCGGGTCGCGGACGCCGCCTCCAGGGCCGGCTGGGAGATGGTCACGGCGCGCATCGTCGACCTGAGGGGCGCGCTGGCCGAGCATGCCCCCGAACTGGTGGTGGTCGATCTCGACGAGGGGGGCGAGTCGGCCCTGAGCGCGCTCGGCGCCGGCCCCCGAGCCCGAACGATCGGGTTCTTCTCGCATGTGGACGGCGCCCTCGGCGACGCCGCCCGGGCCGCCGGGGTGGAAGCCGTGCCCCGCGGCCGCTTCTGGCGCACGCTGCCGCAACTGCTCACAAGCTCCGCAGATCGAAAGGAAGGAGACGAGATGGTTGACAGAGATCGCTCCGCCGCGCCGCAGCAGCCGGAAGAGGGCGGCTTCGAGGAGGGTCAGGACCACAAACCCGACTCGCCCGAGGAGACGCACGAAGGAGACTTCGCCGAGGGCCAGGAGGAACCGGGAGACCAGGGCGACGAAGAGCGGCGACCCCGCTTTTCGGAGGGCCAGGAGGACACCCCCGACACCCCCGACAAGGAGCACGAGGGAGACTTCGCCGAAGGACAAGAAGAGCACTAGCGCCTCCTCCGGAGTCACTCAGGGGACGTCGTACCTACCCGGCCCCCTGCTCACGGAGCCACTTGATCGTGCGTTCCAGAGTGGCCTCGATCGGGGTGTAGACGAGCCCCAGCTCGCGGCTCGCCCGCGAGCCGTCGTAAGCGTGCCCGAAGGCGATCGTCCTCACCATGGCGCGGCACACGCTCGGGTCCTTGCCTTTCATCCGGGCCGCCCCCTCGACCCAAGCCGCGGCCGCATAAGCCGCGGAGGCGGGGACCATGCGGGGCTCGTGCGAGACACCGGCGACGCGTCCGGCGAGCTGGAGGGCCTCACGGCTCGAGAGCGTGGCGCCGCATAACAGGTATCGCTCGCCGGGGACGCCCTTGTGCTCGGCAAGCAGGTGGCCTTCGGCGCAATCGTCGATGTCAACGATGCTCAGACGGGTATCCAAGAAGAGCTTGAGCTTGCCCTCGATGTAGGCGCTGAGGATGCGGGCCGTACCGGTGGAGCGGCCCGGTCCCTGCACCGAGCAGGGGTTGACCGCCACGACGTCGAGCCCGCAGCGGGCCCCCAAGTCGAAGGCGAGCCGCTCGGCCAGGTGCTTGGAACGCTCGTAGCGAGACAGAAAGCTGCCCCGATGCTCGGAAGTCTCCGATCCGAGGCTGCCCTTTCGCTCTCCTATCGCGGCCCCCGACGAGGTCAGCACCAGCCGGCCCACGCGCGAGCGCGCGGCCGCTTCGACCACGTTGCGAGTCCCCGCGACGTTGACCTCGAAGAGCGCAGCCGGGTCCTGCGGACAGAGGCTGTTGAGGCCCGCGATGTGGTAGACGACATCGACGCCGCGCACGGCCGCAGACAGGGAATCGGGGTCGAGCACGTCGCCGGGAGCCGGCTCAACCCCCCACGACCTCATCCGCGCCGCCCCCACATCGCTCCGCACCAGGGCCCGCACCTCCCTGTCCTGCGAAACCAGCCGCGGCACCACCGCGGTCCCGACTACGCCGGTGCCGCCTGTGACCAGGACCCTGCTCATCGGTTGCTCACCGGCAGCTCACCGGGAGCCCGCCAAGGCCGCGGAGTGCCTCGCGAGGTACTCCAGGCCCGACATCACGGTGACGGAACAGGCGAAAACCATCACCCACTCATCGAGCAACAGAGGGCCGAACTCGGGCGCCGGGCGCAGCAGCGCCAGCAGGATCGCCACGAACTGAACATTGGCCTTGAGCTTGCCCCAGAACGAGGGGGCCATCACCGTGCCGTCCGAGGCCACCACCCCGCGCAAGCCCAGGATGACCAGCTCTCGCCCCACGATCACAAAGGCCGCCCACGCCCACGCGCGGCCCACCTCCACCAGCGCGATGAGGGCGCCCGCGACCAGCAGCTTGTCCGCCGTGGTGTCGAGAAACGAGCCCAGCACCGTGGTCGCCTTCCAGCGGCGCGCCAGATAGCCGTCGAAGAAGTCGGTCACTGCGGCGATCGCGAACACCCCCGCCGCGGCCCCCCACGACCCTCTCAGGGTGAGCACCATCATGACCGGGATCAGCACGATCCGCAGATAGGTGAGCCCCATGAGCCGGGAGTCCAGAGGATTCTTCGTGGGGCTCACCAATGAATCCTACTGTTCCTGCTTCCCCACATAGGCGCGGTAGAGGAGCTCGATGGGGTGCACCACCGGCACTCCCGTGGCGTGGGAGATCTGCCACCTGCAGGTTTCGCTGTCGCAGGCCGCGAGCGACGCTCCCAACTCCGAGATCGACTCGAACAGCGGGCGGCCCACGGCCATGGCTATGTCGTACTTCTCCTTCTTGAGGCCGTAGGTGCCGGCGATGCCGCAGCACTGGGCCTCTTGCTCTGAGACCTCGAGGCCCGGAATCAGGCCGAGGAGGTCCAGGGCCGGGGAGCCGATGCCGTGGCCCCGCTGCTGGCAGGGAGCATGATAGGGAACGCTCAACGAAAGGGGCTGAAAGCGAGTATCGAGCTCCCCGCGGCCCACGAGGTCCGCCAACAGCTCGCAGATGTCGTACATGTGCTCCGAGACCACTGCGAGGTCCTCGGAGTCCTCGCCGAGGATCTCGTGAGCCTCGCGCTTGAGCATCAGCGAGCAGCTGGTGGAAGTGGACACGATCGGGATCCCCGCGCGTGCGTAGGGGGCGAGGTTCGAGGCGAGGCGGCGCACGTAGCCGCGGGCATCGGCGAACAGTCCGTTCGACTGCAACGGCAGGCCACAGCAGTCCTGGGGTGGGACGATCACCTCGAAACCATTGCGCTCGAGCACTGCCACGGCCATCTCCCCGAGCCGGGGCTCGAAGAAGTTCACGCCACAGCCGTGGAAGTAGACGACCTTGGCGGGCGCCGTGGAGGAGGGGCGGCTGCGCGTGCGGCTCTGAAAGGTGCGGGAGGCGAAGCGCGGCAACGGCGCTTTTCGGTGCACGCCCAGCGCGACTTCGGCCAGGTAGCGCAGGAGGGGGTTGGCAAGAGCCCAGTTGGCCACCGGAGCCAGCGGCCTCGCGAGGCGCGCCGAAACACTCGGCCGGGCAATGACACGATCCCTGAAGGGGACTCCCCGCTGCGCTTTCATGCGAGCGCGCGCCCGAGCGTTGATCTCCGCGATCTTCACGCCCTGCGGGCACACCTGCGAGCAGATCCCGCAGCCGGAACAGTAGTCGAGTGACTCGTCCACGGACCTTTCCTCCGAACGGAAGCGTTCGGCCTGCGGACCGACGTATTTGGGGCCGGGGAACAGTGGCGTGGCGGCCGACACCGGACAGTAGGTCTCGCAGATAGTGCACTTGACACAGTGGTCGAGGGACGCCCTCATGTCGGTGCTCACGAGCGCAGGATCGCATCCGAGACCGCATAGCCGGTGACCAGGCTGATCCCGTTTCCCGACTTCTCCCTGTGCGGCTCGGCCCCGGCAAGGGTGGCGCCGCAGACCCTCACGTTGTCGTAGACGACCCTGCCACCGCTGTCGAGGGGCCGCCACTCATCGTCCGTCGCCACTCCCACCCTCGAGGCCGGATGAGAGCCGAAAACATCGGTGCAGAAACGCTCCGTCCCCTGCGGAGGGACGCCGGCCAGCGGCAGGGCGAGGGCACTCTCCTTGAAGTCCCACGACGAGTCGAGCGTCACGCCTCCGGCCGACACTCCCCCGGTCGCGACGACGAAATCACGGGCCTCATGAGAGGAGCGACGACGCGCCCCGGTGGCGGTGCTCACCGCCTCGAGCCGGCGGCCATGCGCCGCGCTCGAGACGACCGGGGCTCCCATCACCACCCGGCCCCCAGCTTTCTTGAGCGCTCGGTTGAGGAGCGCATGAAGACGCAGCCCCGGGATCGACGGCGGCAGCGTCGGTATCTCGAAGACCACCGTTCCGAGGCGCTCGGTCAGCTCGGTGACTACCTCCGGGCTCCGCTCCAATCCCAGCACGGCGGGAAAGCCCACGCGCTCGCCGGGCTCGATCCGCCGCTCGAGCCGGGCGGCGACCTCGTGCCTGAATGCGGCCGCCTCGAAAGCCCGGGCGAGCCGCAGGGGGCCGGGGTCGGCCTCCCCCCCGATCGTCCCGAGAAGCTCGATCGCGCGCGCCTCGATGGGCTCGGTGGAGCCTGCCTTGGCGCGGTTGAGGTTGGCGGCGGCGAGCTGCGGATAGAAGTCCTTGAGGGCGGAGAACGACACAAGCGCGACCTTGCCTCCCTTGCTGAGGTCGCCCGCCGCTAGGCTGTGGGGAGCGAGCGCGCTCGGCTTGAGTGCACCCACGGCGGTGGGCAGCATGAGGTTTCTGTCCAACGAACCCGTCAGCCTTAGGGGCTCGCAGCGTGCGCCGAGCCACTCGAGCGCTCTCGCCCGTAGCTCCGGACTTACCCGGGCATAGGGATGCTCTGGCTGCGCCTGGATGAAGGAGCCAAGAGCCGCGGCGGGGCTCGTGACCGGGTCGGGGTCGTAGCCGAGGATGTCGATCGTCGCGCCGCCGAGGTGCAGCGAACCGGCTCCGGTCGCCACCACCGCGACCTTGCGTCCCTCCTCGGCGAGCCGCAAGGCGCAGGTCAGCCCCGCCAGCCCGGCCCCGATCACGACCGTGTCGGCCCTCACCCCACATGCTCGACGTCGAGCAGGCCCTGGAAGATCCAGTCGTCGAGCCTCGCCTGCCTCAGGCCGTCTCCGTAGAGGATGGGATGGAGGCCCTTCCAACGCTCCTGGAGGAAGTCTCTCAGGGAGGCGCTGACGGTTTCGGCGTCCATGCTCTGGAGCGAGTGCATGATGCCCGCCGAGCGATAGATGCAGAACCCCCCCTGGCACGGCCCCATGCCGAGCCGCAGCGTGCGTCTGATGTCGTCGAGATCGGATGAGTCCCGGCGCTTCATCGCATTTTCGAGCGCGCGTCTCCCGATGAGCTCGCACTCGCAGATGATCTGCTCGTCGTGGAGCCTCTCTTCGCGCGCCGACAGCCTCGACCCCAGCGCGTAATACCTACGTTCCTCTGAGTCGGGAAGCGCTTCCTCGTGGGTATGACAGGCTCGCTCGTCTTCGAGCTGCACACACATTGCGTCGACCGTGTCCTCGGCCATCCGTCTGAAGGTCGTGAACTTGCCGCCGGTGATCGTAAGGAAGCCGTCGACTCCGTCGCGCTCGCGATGATCCACGAGCCTGTGTGAGCGGCTGACATCGCGCGTGCTCGAGCCAGAAGTGCTCGAGTCACGAGTGCTCGAGGTTTCTGCCCTGCTGTCCTTGAACAGTGGGCGCACTCCGGCCCACACGCGCAACGCCCGGGCCTGCTTGAAGCCGGGGACGAGCGTCTCGCCGTCCTCCAGCATCTGATCGACCTCCTCCTGGAGGATCGCGAGGTCGTCTGGGTCGGAGGCCTCTTCGTCGGTCGTGCCGATCACGCTCACCGTGCGGATCGGCACCAGGATGTCTCCGTCTGTCGGCATCTGGCAACGGTTGATCACCGTGTCTACGAGCCGGTGGCCCATGGCGATCATGATTCCTCTCCCCGGCAGGATCGTGATCCCCTCGCATCCCGCGTACGACGCGAGGGAGGCCGCCCAGGCGCCGCTGGCGTTGATGGTGAAGCTCGCCCGGATACGGATCTCGTCTCCTGAGCGGTCCTCCGCGACCGCACCGACGACTCTGTCGCGCTCCCGCAGAATGCCGGTGATCTTGTGATAGGGCAGGGCCCGGCCGCCGTGCTCCTCGGCGGAGCGGACGCAGCCCCACACCGTCTTCCACGCGTCGATGCCCGCGTCGGGGACCTGGAGCACCCGGCTGATGCGGGGGCTGAGGCGCGGCTCGGCTGCCAAGGCGGCTGCGACTGAGACCTCCTCCACTGGGATCCCAGACTCATGGCACCCTTGGACGAAGAGGACCGAGTAGGAGGGATCGTCTCTGGCTGTGGTCACGAAATAGCCGGAGGTGTCCTCGATACAGTCGGCCGCGATCCGCCTCAGGACGCGGTTCTCGTCCATGCACTCCTTGGCCGACGAGGGGTCCTTGACCGCATAGCGGCCCCCGGAGTGGAGCAGACCGTGAAAGCGTCCGCTGGTTCCCATGGCGAGGTCGGAACGATCTAGGAGCAGCCCCTCGTAGCCGCGCATGCAGACGTCGCGCAGTACCCCGGCGCCGGTGGCGCCGCCGCCGATGACCAACACCTCGGTCTCTATGGTTTTCATGCCTCAGCCCGCCGGAGGGCGGGCTAAGGCGCTACTCGACCCAGTCAAACGACTTGGTGACCGCCTTCTTCCAGAAGCCGTACTCCTTCTCGACCTCATTCTTGTCCATCTGAGGCTCCCAGCGCTTGTCCTCGAGCCAGTTCTCCCGCAGGTCCTCGACCTGAGCCCAGAAACCTGTCGCCAGCCCGGCCGCGTAGGCGGCACCCAGAGCGGTGGTCTCGGCGACCTTGGGACGGATGACGGGGACGCCGAGAGTGTCGGCCTGGAACTGCATCAAGAGCTCGTTCTGGACCATGCCGCCGTCCACCTTCAGGGACTTGAGCTCGACGCCCGAGTCCGCGTTCATGGCCTCGACGACCTCGCGACTCTGCCACGCAGTCGCCTCGAGCACTGCTCGGGCGATGTGTCCGGCGTTCACGTAACGGGTGAGCCCCGCGATGACGCCGCGGGCATTTCCCTTCCAATAGGGAGCGAACAGGCCGGAGAACGCGGGAACGAAGTAGCAGCCGCCGTTGTCGTCTACCGACTTGGCCAGCTCCTCGACCTCGGGGGCGGCCTGGATCATCTTGAGGTTGTCTCTCAGCCACTGCACCAGCGCGCCGGTGATGGCGATGGCGCCCTCGAGGCAATAGACCGCATCCTGGTCGCCGATCTTGTAGCCGAGCGTAGTCAAAAGCCCGTTCTTGCTCTGCACGGCCTCGGTACCGGTGTTGAGCAGCAGGAAGTTGCCGGTCCCGTAGGTGTTCTTGGCCTCGCCGACCGAGAAGCAGGTCTGACCGAAGACCGCAGCTTGCTGGTCGCCGAGGTCTCCGGCGATGGGAATACCCGAAAGCTCGGAGGTGGCCTCGGCATAGACCTCGGAGCTCGCCTTGATCTCGGGAAGCATGGCGCGAGGCACGCCGAGGAGCGACAAGATGTCGTCGTCCCAATCGAGTGTCTCGAGATTCATCATCAGCGTCCGGCTGGCGTTGGTGACATCGGTCACGTGTACGCCGCCGTCGCTTCCTCCCGACAGCTTCCAGATCAGGTACGAGTCGAGGTTTCCGAACAGGACATCGCCGTTCTCCGCCTTCTCCTTGACCCCGTCGACATTGTCGAAGATCCAGCGGATCTTCGGGCCGGAGAAGTAAGTGGCCAGAGGCAGGCCGGTCTTGGAGCGCAGGCGGTCCTGGCCCCCGTCTTTGGCAAGCTCGTCGCAAATCTTGTCGGTGCGAGTGTCTTGCCACACGATCGCGTTGTGAATCGGCTCGCCTGTGCTCTTGTCCCACAGGACCGCGGTCTCGCGCTGATTGGTGATTCCCACTGCGACCAGGTCCGAGGGCTGCAGGCCCGCCTTGTCCAAGCCCCCCTTGATCACCTCGGTGGTGCGCTGCCAGATCTCCGAGGCGTCGTGCTCGACCCAACCGGGCTTGGGATAGATCTGCTCGTGCTCTTTCTGGTCGAAGTCGACGACTGCACCGGAGTGGTCGAAGATCATGAAACGGGTGCTGGTGGTGCCTTGGTCGATAGCTCCTACATATTCAGCCATTTTGCCTCCCTAGTTGTGTCTTAGAGATTGTCTGCGAGCCGCGTCGTTACGGCCACAGGACGTTGAACAGCACTGCCCCCACCACACCGCCGACGATCGGGCCGACCACCGGAATCCACGAGTAACCCCAATCCGAGTCCCCCTTGCCGGCGATCGGCAGCACCGCGTGTGCGATGCGGGGGCCGAGGTCGCGCGCCGGGTTGATGGCGTAGCCGGTGGGCCCGCCGAGCGAGAGACCGATTCCTACGACCAGAAGGCCCACCAGAAGCGGCGTCAGCCCCACCTCCGCACTGAGGGCCCCCGGGCTCTCCGCGTACCCGAGCGACAGCACGCCCACGAGCAGCACCGCGGTCCCGATGACCTCGCAGATGATGTTGGGGGCGGTCTTTCTGATGGCGGGCCCGGTGCAGAAGACCGCCAGCTTGAGCCCGGGGTCCTCGGTCTCAGACCAGTGTGGAAGGTAGGCGGCATAAACGAGGGCCGCACCGATGAAAGCGCCCACGAATTGGCCCGCGATGTAGATCGGCACGTCCCCCCACGGCGTGGTTCCGATCGAGGCGAGCCCGATCGTCACGGCCGGGTTGATGTGAGCGCCCGAGAACTGTGCCACTGCGTAGACGGCAACCGCGACCGCTAGGCCCCAGCCCAGCGTGATCACGATCCAGCCTCCGTTCTGCGATTTCGAGTGGTTCAGCAACACTCCCGCCACCACCCCGTCCCCGAAGAGGATCAGCAACGCGGTGCCGATCACCTCCGCGGTGAAAATGTTCATACCGCCCCCTTTCTCGAGCTGCGCCTGCAGCTCGATGTCTCGCGCGACCGCAGCTTAGAAGATCGCTCCCTGACCGTACTCCTTAACTGCCCTCGAAGGGGCTCGAGTCGCTCCGCATGCGCTCGAGAGCCGCCTGAAGTCTTGTGGTGAGTGCCTTGTGGTCCTCCCCGGGCTCCGGGTACAGCGCGTTGCCAACGTGTATCACCACCGGATGCTTCGTCGGCCAGGGACGGCCCACCGGCATCGAGCGGTAAGTGCCCATGACGTTTACGGGCACCACGGGGATCGAGTTCTCCACTGCGATGAAGGCGGCCCCCGAGCGCATCCGCGCCAGCCGGCCGTCACGGGTGCGCGTGCCCTCCGGATAGACGAGAAGGCTCCATCCCTCCTTCAGCAGCAACGCCAAGCGGTCGGTGGTCAGCTTTGAGAGCCCGCCCTTGCGCTCGATGGGGACCGTGGCGAAGCTGAGGGTCACGAGGCTCGCGACCACGCGGTTCTTGTAGAAGTAGTCGGCCGCGGCGATCGTGGCGATGCGCGACCGCCACTCCTTCGGGAAAGAGCGCAGGATCGTGGGAGTGTCGAGGTGGCTCGAGTGGTTGGCGGCGAAGATCACAGGGGGCTTGAGACCGTCCAGCACCTCTTTGCCCAACGTCACGGGATGGGTGTAGTGCTCGACGATCGGCCCCAACAGCCGCATGATGATCAGCTCGCGCGCGGCGGTGGCGGTGGGCTTGCGGGCCCATCCCGGATCGAACTTCTGCCAGTCCAGCGTCCACTCCCCTCCCCGGTTTTCCTGAACGCGGGGGCAGTCTAGTGGTCGCGTGGGCTGCGGGCCGCTCCGGCGTTCTGAGGAGATCTACCCACGCCAGAGGTGGCTGGACCTCCAAACGGCAGTTCAACCTTCGTTGATCTCGCCTTTCTCACCAGCTCTACTGCCTGTGAACCTGACCCATCCATGTGTTCCTTGGCAATGTGCAGAATGCGCCATCGCCTATTGGTCAGCTCATTGCGCCTGCTGAGATCGTGTGCCCAAGCCTTGCGGCCGCCGTGCCAACGGTAACCATCCACCTCCATGGCCAGACGTAGCTCGGGATAGGCGAAGTCGACTCGAGCCACCAGGCGAGTCCGGTCTGTGATCGGATACTGAACCTCCGGCTCTGGGAGCCCGGCGCTCCGCAGCAGCCGCAGGAACCTTCGCTCCAAGGGGCTCTCGAGCGGTGAGTGCTTGTACGCTTCCAAGACTCTTCGCATCGGCACCGCACCGGCCGTCCCTTTCAGACGCCCGTCGACGGCGGCGTGGAGACGGTCTGTCGTAATCAAGCCGCGCACGAGCACATCATCCACCGCCATCTCCAGCCGCTCTAAGGACTCGATGGCGCCCAGGTCGAGAAGAGTCAAGGCGACACCGGTAACGCTGAGGCCGTCGGCCCGAATGACATCATTGGGGCGCAGCGCCCTGCGGTGCACCACCAGACCAGGCCGTTCAAGCCTTCGGGGGGTGGAAATTTCAATCTTTCCACTTCCAGAAATCGGCATCCTCAGTAAGACCGCTGCGGTCCGGTGGGATGCCGCCGCACCATCACCCGCCCACAGACAAGCCGCCATCACGCGCTGATGCCAGGTCGCCGCCAGCTCGGCCGGACGGTAGACCCGAGGGAGCAGTCTTCGCCACACACCTGATCGAAGCCGAAGATCGATCTGGCGCGCGGATAGACCGGCAAGGATGGCCTGCTCGCGAGTGATGAGCCCATGTTGCCGACTCATAATCGCGGCGCAACGATCTTGGATTTCCTTCTGTACGGACACAACTGAAGCCAACACCAGGGGCTGCAGTCAGATTGTGGTGCAGGTCACACCTTCGGAAGGAGATTCACCCACCTCTGGCGTGGCTAAATCTCCTCTCGCCGGGTCCGGGCCTCTCAGGCCCCCTTCTTGGGGCGGCGCCGGTCCGGGACCAGCGGGCGCAGGTCCGCCACCAGCGCGCCGATCTCATCCATGATCTGACGCCCGGCACCTACCCACGCGGCCGGTGAGTCGGGCGAGCCCGTCACCGAAAACGGCTTACCGATCTTGATCAGCAGAGGCTGGCCGGGTCGCCAGCTTCCTTTGAACCCCTTGGGCCACACGTTAGAGGTCCCCCAGATCGCACAGGGCGTAATCGGAACACTGGCGGCAAGAGCGAGACGGGAGACGCCCGACTTCGGCGCCATCGCGTTGAGGTCGGGATCGGTGGTGACCGTACCCTCCGGAAAGATCGTGACCAGCTCGCCACGTCCGAGCGCTTCGAGCGCCTTGCCCAGTGCTTGGACTGCATCTCGGGAGCCTCTCTTGACCTCGATCTGTCCTGTCCCCCGCATCAGCCACCCGATACGGCGGTCCAAGAAGAGCTCTGTCTTGGTGAGAAACCGGGGCCGGCGATGGGCCTTGGAGCAAGCGTAGATGATCGCCAGGGGATCGAGATAGCCGACGTGGTTGAAGGCAAGCAGGGCCGGGCCGCGGCGGGGGATGTTCTCGAGGCCCATGATGTGCCAGCGAAACCACAGCCCCATCGGGGGCAGGACGACTCCGGCTGCGAGCGTATAGACGAGGTCTTTCGAAGGGGCTGAGCCCGCCAATTGCGGTGGGGCGGTCACGAAGTCAACGGTTGGTCAAGCCCTGCGCCCACCTCCGAGGGGCCCAGCTCTTCAGAGACGAATTCGATCAGTGCTCGCGCCTCAGTTTCGGGGAGCGAGATGACGCAAAGCGCCTCGGCGTCGCTCCACACACTGAAGCGGACGTGGTGGCCGGCCACGGCAACGCTGCCCTCGGCACTTTGAAGGATCTGCTCGTCGCGATAGCAGGAGACTCGCAAGAAAGCGCCGGGGAGATCCGTGTCCGCGACTCTGACGCCGGCGAAGAAGCGTGACGCCTTGGAGGGCCGCTCGACGTTCGGCATCCTTGAGCCGCAGCGATAACAGAAGCGGTGGGCCGCCGGTTGTGACAACCTGCACTGCGGACAAAACACTTTCGGCATCGTCACCTCTCGGTGCAGACCGTATTTCCGATGCGGAGCACTTGGTATCAAGATAGCAGCGACATGAACGCTCGTCTCAGGATTGGCCCCAATTTGTTCCTGCGGCCGCTGCGTGCCGAAGATGCACCCGCCCTGCTAGAGCTGCGTCTGAAGGACCGAGACTTCCTCGCAGACTTCGAGCCTCATCGGCGCTCCTCCTATTTCACCCATTCCGGACAGGCCGCCGAGATAGCCGCCGATCAGGTAGACGACCGCGCGGGAGCCGGCCACGCGTTCGGCATCTTTATGACGGAGGACGAGCAGCTCGCCGGGCGGGTGAGACTTTCGAACATTGTGCGCGGGGCGTGGCACAACGCCACTCTCGGCTACTTCGTGGCGCGTGCCTACTCGGGTCGCGGCGTAGCCACCGAGGCGGTCGGACTGATGCTCGGCTTCGCCTTCGAGGAGGCGAAGCTGCACCGGGTCCAGGCCGGAGTGATGCCTCACAACCATGCCTCCCGGCGAGTGCTCGAGAAGAATGGGTTTCGCCTGGAGGGTCGCTCGGAGCGTTACCTCTACATCGGAGGAGCGTGGCAGGACCACGACATCTATGCGATCACCCAGGAGGAATGGCCCCCTAGGCCGATAGCCGCGTAGCGTTAGTAGGAGCCCCACACCTTCCAGCCGTGAGCACGGCGCACGAGATAGAACGCCGCCAGGCTGGATGCGCCCGCCGCGTCGCGCATCACGACTTTCCAGGACCGGGCCGCCGTCGCCTCTCCACAGAGGTCGCCGGCGGGTCCATCTGACTCCGCAGAGGCGCTGTGGACGATGGCGAGCCCGTATTCCACCCAGGTGTGGTCCCAGGGCCGCGGTTTGAGATTCAGCGCCCCGGGCCAGGGATCGATGAAGGCGGCGATGCCCCTGCGGTCGTCTGTGACCAGGGCCCTGTTGAATGCAAGCGCCACACGTGCAGCCTTCTGGTCGGCCCCGGGGCCGAACGGAAGCACGCCATCGAGGTGGGGGCAGAAATCCTCCAGCGAGCCGCGCAGGGAGAGAGGGCGGGGGGCCGTATCGAGGTTCGATGCCTCGGTCGTCCCCTCGGGGTCCGGCGCCGCGACCGGAGCGGGCGTAGTGAGCGGCGGCGCCAGGATCAGGGCCGCCACGAGGGTCGCCACCAGCGAGCACGGGCCCAATCGCCGTAGCACGAGCGCCGCACCCGGGCGAGTGGCCGCCGGGATCTGTGCTGGTGCCGCCAGCATTGCCTGCAGTGAACCGCGATCTCCCCCCGTCGCCCGACCCCACTCCGCCAGGCCCCTGCCTGCCGCCTTTCGTACCGCGCTTTGGGACCATCCCAGCGCGTCCGCGGCCCCCGCCTCGTCGAGGTGCCCGCGCAGCAGAAGTGCGAGAACCGCCCGGCGCTTGGGGGAGATCTCTACCCATGCGTTCCACGATGGGTCGTCGCGGCGAGTGACGGACCGGGGAACGTGATGAACGATCCGGCCGAAGAGGAACAGCTCCAGGGCATCGGCGCCCCTTCTGTCCTCGTAGCGCGCCACCGCCCGGCGCAAGGCCTCCTTTACGACGGCTGCGGCCCGGCGCTCGTCGCCTGAGAGCGTGAACGCGAGCCCGAAGAGCTCGCTCTCGTAGCGGGCGCGCAAGCGCTCCCACGGGCTCACCAATCGAGGCTCTCGTTCTGATGCACGACCGTTCCTTCGACAAGTGTGAGGGCGGCGCTAGCGTCCCCGATGGGACCGCTCTCGGGATCGAACGGGTCTCGGTCGAGCACCACGAGGTCGGCGTCCTTCCCCTCCTCGATGGAGCCGGTCACGTTCTCCAACCGGTTGACGAACGCGGAGCCGATGGTGAACGCGGCGAGGCTCTCCGGGAGGCTGAGACGCTCTTGTGGGAGGAAAGGCGCCAGCTCGCGCGTCTGCGGGGCGACTCGGTTCACCGCCACTTCGATCTGCTCCAGCGGGTCGGGAGTGCTGACCGTCCAATCACTTCCAAACGCAAGCACGGCCCCCGCGCGATGCAGCGAGGCGAACGGGTACTGCAACGCGGCCCGCTCCTCGCCCAAGAAGGGGATGGTTAGCTCTCGCATCTGGGGCTCATCGCAGGCCCACAGCGGCTGACAGTTGGCAACCACCCCGAGCGCCCGGAAGCGGGGAATGTCCTGCGGCTGCACGACTTGGAGATGGCAGATGTGATGGCGAGAGTCACGCCGGCCGTTTTTTTCAAGCGACTGTTCCACAGCATCCAAGGCCTCTCGGGTGGCACGGTCGCCGATGGCGTGGAAGTGGACTTGGAAGAGGTGATGATCGAGCAGCGTGACAAAGCGCGCCAGAGCGGCCGGCTCGATCATGCTCATCCCGTAGTTGTCGCTGGGGAGGCCGTCACTTCCGAGATAGGGCTCGATCATGCCGGCGGTGAAGTTCTCCGCGACGCCGTCGACAAAGAACTTGATCCCGGACGCTCGCAGACGCCCCGCGGTGGCCTCCTCTCTCATCTCGATGAGGCGCTCCAGCTGCGACTCGTCTTGGTCCCGCTCCCAGAGGAGGTCGAGGCTCACGCGCGCACTAAGGCCGCCCTGTTCGTTGACTTTCTTGTAGGCGGTGAAGATCTCCTCGGTAACGGAGGGGTCCTGCCACGCGGTAATGCCTAGAGAGTGGAGGTATACCTGAGCGTCCTCTAGTGCGGAGCAGCGGTCTCCGAGTGACGGCTTCGGCAACAGCCTCTCGACCAGATCCATGGCGTGCTCGTGCAGAGTCCCCATGGGCTCACCGTCCGCGTCCCGTTCGATGCGCCCGCCGGACGGGTCTGAGGTGGCGCCCGTGATGCCTGCCAGCTCGAGGGCCTTGGAGTTGGCCCACGCGCCGTGCCCATCTCGGTTGACGAGGAAAACGGGTCTATCTGAGACCACCTCGTCCAGAGAGGTCCGATGTGGCGTGCCGGAAGGAAACGCTTCCATGCTCCAGCCGTCGCCGTCGATCCATTCCAGCTCAGGATGCTTGTCTGCGTAGGCCTTTACCGCAGCCTGGTACTCGCTCTTGCCCGAGAGGTGGTGAAGGTCGCACGAACGCCGCGATAACCCGTCCCAGAGAGCGTGAACGTGCGCGTCCTGAAAGGCGGGGAGCACCAAGCGGTCGCGGCAATCAAGCTCCACTGTGCCGGGGCCTCTGAGCTCCGACAGGTCGGCGGCGCTGCCGCGCGCGATGATCCGGCCGTGGGAGACGGCGACGGCCTCCGCCCAGCTCCGGACGGCGTCCATGGTGTACACGGCCCCGCCCGTGAGAATGAGGTCGGCCGCTCGAGAGGCCATCGTGTCTCTAGCCTATTCCCTCCGGATCGGCATGGACTTTGCATCTCTGCCCACACCGGACGTGGGTACAGCGACAAAGTTGCTAGGGGCCCGCGGGTTTCCTGTGGAACAGAGCACCCGCGGCGATGCCGATCGTGGACGCCACCACCAGGGTCATCGTTGCCCGGAGCCCAAAGCTCGACGCCAGCCACCCCGAGATGGGCGGACCGAGCACGAAGCCCCCGTAGCCGACCGTGGTCATGGCCGCTATCACCACCCCGGGATCGGTCCGGCCGGCCGTCCCCAACCCGAAGGCGGCGGGGGCCGCGGCCGAGACTGTGAAGCCCAACACCAGGAACGCTCCGCCGGCGACGACGGGGCTTGTGGTCAGAATTGCTACCGCTCCGGCCGCCATCGAGCTGAGCCCGGACACCAGCAGCGTGCGCCGGTAGCCGAGCCCGAACAGCACGCGAGCCGCGAACGCCCTCCCCACCGCGGACGCGGTTGCGAAGGCGGCGAACCCGAATGCACCGACGGTCACCGAGGCCCCCAGAGTGCGCCTGAGATACAAGACAGACCAAACGTCCATGCTCCCCTCGATGAAAAAGGCGGCCAGCAGCACCACGCTTGGCAACAGCAGCGCGGGAGCGGCCACGAACACACTCAGCGACAGCCGGGGAGCGCGGGCCGTCTGCGCGGGAGCTTCGGGCCAGTCGCCGAGAAAGAAGCTTGCCGCCGCGGCCGAGACCTGCAACACCGCGGTCGCGGCTATCGCAGTCCACGGCTCGAACCCCGACTGCAGCAGGAAGGCGGCCCCCAGGGCTCCCACCGCGGCCCCCGCGCTGTAGCCGGCGTGCACCCATTGGAGCACGGGTTTGGATTCAGACGTCTCGAGTTGCTGACCGGCAAGGCTCATGAACACATCGATCAGGCCGGTTCCCACTCCGGTGAGGACGAATGCGGCCACCAGCCAGCCGCTGGGAGCGATGCCGAGCAGAAGCACAGCCACACCGTTCAGCGCCAGGGCCAGGCCGACTGAGATCCGACGGGGCAGCTTCACCAGGCTCGGTGCCACCACCGTCATGGTCGCGATCGAGCTAACGCTGAGCGCCGCCAACAGCAGGCTCGCGCCCGCCTCGGAAAGCTGGTGGCGTGCAAGGAAGTCGCCGAACACCACGACCCAGACCCCCCAAAAGGCGCCGAAGCTGGCGTAGCCACCGAACAACAACGTGATCACTAACGTGTAGCGCGAACGGACGAGCATGGCCCCCTGGATATCCTCTTGAGTCCGCGGACCCTACAGGAGAGACCATGACCCGGTATATGACCGAAGAGGACCTGGCGATCCAGGCCAAGGCGCGCGACTTCGTCGAAGAGGAGCTAATCCCCCACGAGGTCGAGGCCGAGATGAACGAGGGCCGCCTCCCCGAAGGGGTCAAGGCAGCTCAGAAAGCACGGATCAAAGAGATGGGCCTTCAGGCCTTCAATATCGAGGCGAAGCTCGGGGGGGCCGGGCTCACCTGCTTTCAGCAGGTCCTCGTTTCCGAGCAGGCGGGCCGCGCCACCAATGCCCTCGGCTGGGTGTTCGATGCGCCGGCCTCGTGGCTGCCCAAAGTCGCGACCGAGCACCAGATGAGCACCTGGGTGCTCCCCGCAATTCGCGGCGAGCGAAAGGAGTGCTACGCGATCACCGAAGAGCTGGCGGGATCGGATGTCGACGCCATTCAAGCGACGGTGAGCAAGGACGGGGACTCCTATGTGCTAGACGGGGTCAAGTGGCACGTGACTTCGTTCAATCACGCCGATCACGTCTTCTTCCAGGGCAAGCTCCCAGACGGCAACCATGCGTTGCTCGTCTCGGACCTCGACAATCCTGGAATAAGCATCGTGAGGACTCCGGCCTACACGCACACCTACGCGGCTCACCATCCCATCGTTTCTTTCGAGGGCGTGCGCGTGCCGAGGGAGAACCTGATCGGCGAAGAAGGCGACGGCATGCGCTTCGCTTACGAGTGGTTTCGCTACGAGCGCCTCATGATCGCCGCACGCTGTTGCGGAGCAGCGCGCCGGCTCATCGACGAAGCGAGCGCGTTCGCGCAGCAGCGCCTCGCTTCGGGCAAGCCGCTGTCCGAGCACCAGGCGATCTCGTTCATGCTGGCCGACTCCGCCACCGAGCTATGGGCCGCGCAACTCATGACCTACCGGCTCGCCCAGGGCATCGACGAGGGCGTGAGCGTCAAGGTGCAGCACGCTCAGTGCAGCATGGCCAAGCTCTATGCCTCGGAGATGGCCAATCGGGTGGCGGACCGGGCCGTGCAGATCTTTGGGGGCCGCGGATACATGCGCGAGAACGTCGCCGAGCGCTTCTACCGAGAGCTCCGAGTTGATCGCATCTGGGAGGGGACCTCCGAGATCCAGCGGATCATTACAGCAGACCAGCTCTTCAAGAGGGGTCTGAGCGCGATCCTGGGAGAGGAGCAGCAGTGACAACCGACATCAAGCCCACCACCCGCCTCGACGCGCTCATCGAGGAGCAGGAAACGAACTTCCTGGAGCGCCAGCCGCGTTCCTCGGAACTGCTACAGCGCGCTCGCAAGAGCCTCGCCGGGGGCGTCACTTCCAACTGGCAGATTGCACGTCCACAGGTGGTATGGCTCAGCCATGCCAAGGGCTCCAAAGTCTACGACGCGGACGGCAATGAGTACTCGGATTTCCACGGCGGTTACGGCGCCATGGCCGTGGGCCACGCTCACCCTGAGATAGTCACGGCCGTGTCCGAGCGGGTTGCACGAGGAACCCACTTCGCGCAGCCGACGGAGGACTCGATCGTGGTCGCCGAAGAGCTCGTCGCCCGCTTCGGCCTCCCACAGTGGCGCTTTGGAAACTCGGGCACCGAGGCCACCATGGACGCCTTTCACCTCATGAGAGCGATCAGTGGCCGGGACTGCATCGTCAAGATAGAGGGCGCCTACCACGGCCATCACGATTCCGCCATGGTCTCAGTTGCAAGCTCTGAGGACGAGATCGGGCCTGTGGAGCATCCCTCGAGCCCGGCCGCAGGCTCGGGGCTGCCGCGAGCGCTGCTCGACCTCACGCTGGTGGTGCCGTTCAACGATCTCGAAGCGCTTGAGCGACTCCTATCAGAACGGTCTTCCGAGATCGCCGGTCTCATCATGGAGCCGATCATGATGGGGGCCGGCATCATCCTGCCCGACCCGGGCTACCTAGAGGGCGTGCGCGAGATCACCCGCCGCTACGGCGTGCTGCTCGCCTTCGACGAAGTCAAGACCGGGTTCACCACGGGCCCGGGAGGCGGGACCAAGCTGTTCGGAGTCACCCCGGACATCATCTGTCTCGCCAAGTCGCTGGGGGGTGGCCTGCCCTGCGGCGCGCTCGGCGGCAGCGCCGAGATGATGGAGGTGATCGCAGACGGCCGCTACGAACAGGTCGGGACGTTCAACGGCAATCCCCTGACCATGGCCGCATCGCGAGCCGCACTCACGCGGGTGCTGACCTCCGATGTGTATGAACGCTGGGACACGCTACGCGCGCGCGTGGCCGACTCCTGTACCGAGATCATCGCCCGCCGCGGGCTTTCTGCACACGTGGTTGCGATCGGCTCGAAAGGATGCATCACCTTTACCGACAATCCCGTGCGCAACTACCGTGACTTCCTGACTATCGACGACCGTTTCAGCCATTGCCACTGGCTCTTTCAGCACAACGGGGGCGTGTTCCTGCCCCCCTGGGGCAAAGCCGAGCAGTTCTCGTTCTCGGCTCAGCACGACGAATCCGACGCCGACCGCTTCATCTCGAACTTCGAGCGCTTCGCGGAGGCGCTGAGCGCGTGAGCACGAGCGGGGGCATAAAGCTCGTCGATCTCGTCAAGCGCTTCGCAGATGTCGCTGCAGTCGACAGCGTCAACACCGAGATAGAACCCGGCGAGTTCTACTCCCTGCTCGGCCCTTCGGGCTGCGGCAAGACCACTACGCTGCGCCTGATCGCCGGCTTCGAGCAGCCAACCTCTGGCCAGGTGTTGTTGGACGGCGTCGACATGGCCCACACCCCTCCTCACAAGCGCAACGTCAACACGGTCTTCCAGAGCTACGCGCTGTTCCCGCACCTGAGTGTGCTCGACAATGTCGCCTTCGGCCTGCGTTTCCAGAACGTTCCCAAGGCGGACGCTCGTCGTCGAGCCTCGGAGGCACTGGAGCTAGTGAGGCTGAGCGGCTTCGAGAAACGCAAGCCTTCGCAGCTCTCGGGCGGCCAGCAGCAGCGCGTTGCGCTTGCACGGGCGCTCATTCTGAGCCCCGCGGTGTTGTTGCTCGACGAGCCCCTGGGTGCGCTCGACGCCAAACTAAGAAAAGCCCTGCAGGTCGAGCTCAAGGCCCTGCAGGAGGAGATCGGGATCACCTTCGTCTACGTCACTCACGACCAAGAGGAAGCGCTCACGATGTCAGACCGCATCGCGGTGATGTCCGACGGGCGCGTCGAACAGACCGGTTCTCCTAGAGAGATCTATGAGGCGCCCGAGACCGCTTATGTGGCCGACTTCCTGGGTGTGTCGAACCTCATGGACGCGCGCTGTGAGGGAGGGGGCCGGGTGGCGTTGGGTGAGTTCGAGCTTCAGGCGTCGGAGGGCTCGGTCGACACCAAGGGTGAAATCAAGCTAACGATCCGGCCGGAACGCATCAGGCTCGGCCCCCATGCTCACGCCGGGCCCAACGTGATACCGGGCATGGTCGAACGCACTGTCTATTTGGGGAACGCAACGCAGATCATCGTCAATCTGGCTCCCGGGCAAAGGATCCAGGTGGTAGTCCCGAACGAGGGCGACGCGGTCCTCTATCAGTCCGGCGCGCCGGTAAGCGTGTGCATGCCTCAGGAGGCGCTGCGGGTCCTGAGCTGAACGAGAAAAGGTGCCGAGTGGTGGTCAGATGATCTATATGCTCATCTCCTGACCACTCGGCGCCAAAGCTTGTCAGATCTCCAGGCGGGCGAAGTCTCTTACCGCCGATTCCCCCCGGCCCCCCGGCGCGAAGCGCCTGTGAAACAGGATCGCGAGAGTGATGGCGAGCATCGAGAACACCAGCATGATCGTCACGAGCGCGTTGAGAGCCGGCGTCGGCGCGGCTCTCACGTTCGAGTAGATCAGCACCGGAACCGTTTCCGAATCGGCCCCACCCTTGAGGAACTGGCTTATGACGAAGTCGTCGATCGAGATGGCGAAGACGATCATCAATGCGGCGAACACGGCAGGGGCCAGCATCGGGAGCAGTATCAAGCGCAACGCCTGTAGTGGGGACGCGCCGAGATCCATCGCCGCCTCCTCGTACTCCTTGCCGATGGCGAACAGACGTCCGCGCACGACGATCACTACATAGGAGATCGAGAACGTCACATGCCCGAGCAGCTGCGCAGGGGTGCCGAGGCCGACGAACGTAAGCAGCGTCGTGAACACGATGAACAGGGCCGAACCCAT
>JALZJN010000007.1 GCA_030859735.1 Actinomycetota bacterium | reverse complement strand
CAACGGCACCGTCTCGGAGTGGTACAAGCCCAACGGCCGTCGCTACGACCCCGGGCCCGACCCGCCGGGCGAACGCCCCGTCGCCGCCTGAATCAGAAGGGCCGCGACGGGTCGGTTCGGTATCGCCTCCACAGCTCACTAACCCAACTCACGTCTTTGTCGCGGTGTTGTGGCACGTCTTGCCCCCACCCCCTCTTGACCGTTCCGGTTAGGCTCGCCTAACATCAGCCTTGCCTAAGCTGCAACCTTCGGTTCACCGAACGTCCAGTCTCGACAGATAGGGGCATCGAGTATGAGAGGGAAGGGCACCGGATTGGCGTTGGCTCTCAGCGTGGGCCTGCTGGCGGCTGCGTGTGGTGGTGGGGACTCGGGTGGGTCCAGCGGAGGTGGGGAGGCCGAAACGACGCTAACGGTCTACTCGGGCCGGGAGGAGGAGCTCGTCGGCCCGCTCCTGAGCCAATTCGAGGAGGACGAGGGGATCGACCTCGAGGTCCGCTACGGCGATTCCGCGGAGCTCGCCGCTCAGCTGTTGGAAGAGGGCGATGCCAGCCCCGCCGACATCTTCTTTTCGCAGGACGCGGGCGCCCTGGGGGTTGTCGGCGACCAGGGTTTGCTGGCACCGATCGATAGCGAGCTCCTCAAGCGGGTAGACCACCAGTTCCGCTCCCAGGAGGGCGAGTGGGTGGGAACCTCGGGCCGGGCCCGGGTCGCCGTCTACAACACGGAAGCTCTGTCTGAGGACGACCTGCCGGATTCGATCGAGGACTTCACGGACGAGAGCTGGAGAGGTCGTATCGGTTTTCCTCCGACGAACTCGTCCTTCCAGGCCTTCGTGGCGGCCATGATCGACACCCAAGGCGAGGACGCCACGCTCGCCTTTTTGGAAGGGCTGCAGGCGAACGAGCCAGAGTTGTTCGAGGAGAACTCAGATGTGGTCCGGGCCGTCGCAGCCGGGACCATCGATGTCGGCTTCGTCAACCACTACTACATCTACGAGGTCGCGGCCGAGGAGGGCGACATACCCGTCGCCAACCACTTCTTCACGAACGGCGACCCCGGCGCCCTGATCAATTCCGCCGGTGTCGGAGTACTTTCCTCTACGGACCAGGCCGATGCCGCCCAGAACTTCGTCGACTACCTCACCGGCGAGGAGGGACAGCGCTTCTTCGCCGAGGAGACCTTCGAGTACCCGGTCGCCCAGGGCCAGGAGCCGAGCGTAGAACTCCTCACACTGGAGCAGATCCAGTCGCCGGACATAGACCTCTCCGAGTTGGGCGAGCGCCTGCCGCAGGCCCTTGATCTCCTCGCCCAAGTCGGCTTTCTCTAATGAGCCTCGCGTAGTGAGCACCGCGGCCCCCGTCGTCCGCGTCGGCCGGGCTGCAGCGCGCGCCGGGCAGGGAGCGTCGCAGGCAAGACATGGTCTGATTCTGTGCGGACTCGCCGTGGGGGCACTGATGCTTCTGCCGGTCGCCTACCTGGTCGTGCGCGCGCTGGAGGCCGACGCCGCTAGCTGGGACCTCATCCTGAGAGGGCGCACCGTATGGCTTGCCCTGCGAAGCGTGGGCCTGGCGGTGAGCGTGACGGTGGCGGCCGCAGCCCTTGGAGTGCCGTTGGCCTGGCTCACCGTGAGGACGGACCTTCCGGGCCGTCGCCTGTGGGGAGTCGTCGCAGCCCTCCCGCTGGTGATACCGAGCTATGTCGGCGCCTTCGCTCTCCTGGCCGCGGTCGGTCCCGGTGGACTGCTGGACGCGGCGCTGCAGGACACCGCTCTTGCCGGCTCCCTCCCCGACATCACCGGCTGGCCCGGTGCTTGGGCATCACTGACGCTGTTCACGTACCCATACATCTATCTCCTGGTGGCGGCGGGCATGAAGGGTCTCGACCCGGCGGCCGAGGAAGCGGCACGTAGTCTGGGACGTTCGTCGTGGGCGACGTTCAGGAGCGTGACGTTGCCCCTGCTGCGACCGTCGATCGCGGCTGGGTGTCTGCTGGTCGCGCTCTATACGCTGCATGACTTCGGCGCGGTTAGCTTGATGCGCTTCCCTGCATTTACCCAGGCCATCTATCTGCAATACCGCGGCGCCTTCGACCGGGCTCCGGCGGCGATCCTCTCGCTCCTCCTCGTTGGGGTCGCGCTCTTGGTTCTCGTGCTCGAGCACTCGGCGCGCGGCCGCGCCCGTTATTACCGGTCGGGGACCGGCTCCCGCAGGCCGTTGCCGCGTGTGGCGCTGGGCCGGTGGAAGTGGGCCGCGCTCATCTTTTGCTCGGTTTTGTCACTGGCGGCGTTCGTGCTTCCGGTCGGAGTCATCTTCTTCTGGGTCGTGCGGGCAGCCATGGAGGGGGAGGAGGTGCGCTTCACCTGGGTGGCCGGGCTGGGATCGATCCTGGTGTCGAGCGCGGGGGCGCTTGTGGCGCTCCTTGCCGCCCTGCCGGTGGCGCTCTTGGCCGCCCGCCGGCCGAGACGACTTGCCACCGTCGTCGAGCGCCTCTCCTACTCCGGATATGCCCTTCCCGGCATCGTCGTGGCGCTGGCGTTGGTCTTCTTTTCGATAAACACGTTCCCGATCCTCTATCAGAGCCTGCCATTGGTTGTGCTTGCCTATGTGGTCCTGTTCCTGCCCCAAGCGGTGGAGCCGCTGCGTGGCTCGCTCCTCCAGGTCTCACCCCGTCTCGAGGAAGCCGCACGGGCTCTGGGCAAGGGAAGGCTGGGAGCCTTCGGGGCGGCCGTCGCTCCGCTTCTGGCCAAGGGTGCCGGCGCAGGAGCGGCCCTCGTTTTCCTCACCGCCATGAAGGAGCTTCCCGCCACCTTGTTGCTCAGGCCCACGGGTTTCGAGACCCTTTCCACCAGGGTATGGAGCGGTGCCGCGTCGGGGCTCTACGGCAAGGCCGCCGGCCCCGCCCTGTTGCTGCTGGTGATCTGCGCGGTGCCGCTGTACTTCCTCGCTCGCCGGGTCGAGGTCGAAGAGCCGGAGGTGCAGACCAAGTGACGGCTCTTTGTTGCCATGGGGTGCACAAGTCGTTCGGGCCCATGGTCGCACTCGACGGCTTCGATCTCTGTATCAAGAGTGGAGCGCTGACTGCCCTGCTCGGCCCTTCGGGGTGCGGCAAGACGACTGCGTTGCGGGTAATGGCCGGCTTCGAACGGCCCGACGGCGGCGAGGTGCTGGTGGGCGAGCGCGAGGTCGCCTCGCAGGCGGCCTGGGTGCCCCCCGAGAAGCGTCGGGTCGGCATGGTGTTCCAGGACTGGGCACTGTTCCCCAACCTCGACGTGATGGGCAATGTCGCCTTCGGTCTTCCCAAGGGAGAGCGCGCCCGAGTGCGCGAGGTGCTCGAGATGGTCCGCCTTGATCGCTTCGCCGAACGCATGCCCCACGAGCTTTCCGGTGGCCAGCAGCAACGGGTGGCGCTTGCTCGGGCGCTCGCTCCCCGACCCGCCGTGATTCTGCTCGACGAGCCCTTCTCTAACCTCGACGCCTCGTTGCGTGCCCGTCTTCGCTCCGAGGTCAAGCATGTCCTCAAGGCGGCCGAGGCGACTGCGGTCTTCGTCACCCACGACCAAGAAGAGGCACTGGCAATTGGGGACCAGTTGGCGGTGATGTCCGAGGGACGCATCCTGCAGACGGGGGCGCCGCACGAGGTCTACAGGCGGCCGGCGACGCGCGCCGTGGCCGAGCTCGTGGGCGAGGCGAATTTCCTTCGCGGGGTGGTGCGATCGGGGCGTGCGCACTCCGCCGTGGGCGCGGTCGAGGCACGGGGTCACTGCGATGGAGACGTCGTTGTCATGGTGCGGCCGGAAACTGTGTCACTCGAGTCCGGCGAGGGGACGGGTCGCATCGTTGATGCGGAGTTCTACGGCCACGACCAGCTGGTGCGTGCTCGCCTCGAGGACGGCTCCTCGCTCGACGTGCGCCTCCTCGGCCCGCGGCCCGACCTGACCATCGGCTCCTGCGTCCGGGTGAGGCTCACCGCCCCTCCCCAGCTCTTCGACGCCGAGGGATAGACTGTCGGCTCATGCTCGCCGAACGAATCGAAGCCGCGCTCAACCGTCAGCTCGCCATGGAGCTGCGCTCCGCCTACGTCTACCTCTCGATGTCCGCCTATTGCGAGGCGCAGAGTCTGCCCGGTTTCGCTCGCTGGCTGCGGTTGCAGAGCCAGGAGGAGGTCGAGCACGCGATGAAGTTCTTCGACTTCATCAACGACCGCGAGGGGAGGGTGCGCCTCGAGGCCCTCGAGCAGCCTGCGCACGACTTCTCCTCAACCCTGGAGGTCTTCGAGCAGGCGCTCGAGCACGAGCGGGCCGTCAGCCGGGCGATCGGCGATCTCTACACGGCCGTCGTTGAGGAGAACGACTACGCCTCTCAGGCGTGGCTCGACTGGTTCGCCACCGAACAGGTCGAGGAGGAGAAGTCGGTGGGCCACATCGTCGGCGCGCTCAAGCGCATCGGCGACAGGGGCGACGCGCTGTTCTTCCTGGACAAGGAGCTCGCCGGCCGGGCCTAGCAGCCCGTCCCAATTCGCCGAGGCCACTCAACTTTGTCGCTGTACGCACATCTCGTGTGGGTAGAGGTGCAAGGTTGGCTCAAGAGAAACGGCCATCGATCACTCGCATTCGGCCAGCGCCAGCGCCGCCTGGATGTGCGCCAGGTGGGAGAGGCCCTGCGGGAAGTTTCCGAGCATCTCGCCGGTGCCCACATCGAGCTCCTCCGGGAACAAGCCCAAGTCGTTGGCGCTCGAGCGCGTGCGCTCGAACACTGCGCGCGCCTCGGTTACCCGTCCTTGGCGCGCGAGGCACTCAACGAGCCAGAAGGAGCAGCACAGAAAGTGACCCTCTGCTCCCTCGAGACCGTCCCGGGCGATGTAACGAAGCAGCAAACCGTCGCTTCCGAGCTCGGCCATGATCGCGTCGGTGGTGCGGACCATGCGCTCGTCGCGCCACTCGAGAAAGCCGTACTCCGGGAGGAGTAGGAGGGCCGCGTCCATGTCCGTGCTGCCGAACGCCCGCACGAACACCCCCCGCTCGGAGTCGTAGCCGTGCGTCTCCACGGCGTCACGGATCTCCGAACGCGCCCTCTTCCACGCTTTTAGATCGCCGGGCAACAGCGCTCGCTCGGCGAGGCTGATGCCGCGGTCGACTGCGACCCAGCACATGACCTTCGACTGAACAAAGTGCAGGGGCTCACTGCGCACCTCCCAGATGCTCTGGTCGGGCTCTTTCCAGATCTCTGAAGCACGCTGAACGAGCTGCGCCAGAAAACGCCAGTAGTCGCGTGGGACCGTTTCCCCGCCTCCATACCGGCGCGCCGCGACCTCGAGCAACACCCCATAGACATCATGCTGGGACTGCTGGTAGGCGGCGTTGCCGATCCGGACGGGACGAGCGCCGCGGTAGCCGTGGAGGTCGAGGAGCAGCTCGGTGAGTCGGTGCTCCCCGCCGCATCCGTACATGATCTGGAGCTCTGAGACCGAGCCGGCCGCGCTGCGCTCAACGAAGCGGGCGAAACCATCGGCTTCCTTGACGAAGCCGAGCTCGTGCAGCGAGCGCAGCGTGAACGCCGAGTCTCTTATCCAGCTGAAGCGGTAGTCCCAGTTGCGCTCCCCGCCGGGCGTCTCGGGCAGCGAGGTCGTGGGAGCGGCCACGATGGCGCCTGTGGGCGCGTGGGTGAGGCCCTTGAGCACCAGCGCCGAACCAAGCGCCTCCTGGGTGAGGGGATCTTGGGCTCGGCTTTGCCGGGCCCAGTCGCGCCACCAAGCAACGGTTCCGTCGAGCCGGGCGTCGAGCTTCTCGGCCGTGGGCGGTGAGGGGGCAGGACCGTCGAGCGATTCCGGGCGGACGAACTGCAACGACAGCCGGACTCGTTCTCCCGCGGCGAGCACAACTCGGCCCTCGAGATCGTGCAGCTCGGCGAGGCTCAGGTCGGCATCACTCCATAGCGAGAGGGCGGCCGCCCCTCCCAGGGCGGCGAAGCCCCCGTCGCCCTGGTGCCGGATCCAGGGTCGGATCGACCCGTAGTCGAAGCGCGGACTGATCGTCATGTCCAGCTCGACGCGACCTTCGAGGCCCTCGACCACACGCACCAACTGCCGGTGTGGCTTCGACCGACCCCCCGGCCGCATCGACATGAAGTCGAGCAAACGAGCTCGTCCCGAGGCTGTGACGAAGGTCGTCTCGAGCACCAGCGTCCGATCCAGGTAGCGCCGTGTGGCGGTGAACTCCGCGGCCGGAGAGATGCAGCAAGAGCCGCCCTCGTTCCAATCGAGCAGGCGGCCAAAGACGCTCGGAGAGTCAAATCGGGGCAGGCAGCACCAGTCGATCGCTCCCGCCCTGGACACGAGCGCGGCGGAATGGCAGTCGGAGATGAATCCGTAGTCGGCTATCGGTGGATAGGACTCGGGTGGGACGGGCCTAACCTTCACCCCCGCGGCGTCACCCACAGGTTGTCCGCGAGCCGTGGCCCCAGCGCCACCTGCCGGCCCGCCACCTCGAGGAGCCTGGTTCCGTCGGGGGCCACCGCCACCAGCGTCAGCTCACGGCCGGGAAGCAGATCGTTCTCCTCGAGGTAGAGGAGGACGTCGTGATCGAGCTCGACGTCCTCGAGCAGCCGGGTGAGAAGCCCCGCCTCCCCCTCCTGCATGCGGGCGACCGGGCGCAGATCGGACCACGCCACAACCGCCGCCGCCCCCGGGATGGGGTTGCCGTGCGGGCAGGTGGGCTCGCCTTCGAGGCGCTCGAGGATCGCCTCCTCCACCTCCGGGGTCATGACCTTCTCCCAGTCTTCGGCGAGGTCGTGGCACAGGTGCCAGCGAATGCCGAGGATGTCCACGAGCATGCGCTCCGCGAGCCGGTGACGGCGCACCAGCGTCTCGGCGAACAGCCGTCCGCGCTCGGTGAGCTCGAGGTCGCGGCCCCCGCGCACCTCCACGTAGCCCTCGGATACCAAACGCTTGACGCCCTCAGAGACCGTCGCGGGAGCGAGTCCAAGCCGCTCGGAGATGCGAGCCTGAAGGATTCGCTGAGCTTCCTCCTCGAGTTGAAAGATCACTTCCAGGTAATCGCGCAGCGCGGGGTTTAGGTCCCGGAGCTCGGGAGAGGGAAGCGTCATGCTTGGATTGTAGGCTCAACAAGGTGAACAAAAAGGGCCGCCCCAAGCTGTTGCTGCTCGACGGACATTCGCTTGCGTTTCGGGCCTTCTACGCTCTCCCCGAGGACCTGCAGACGACCGACGGCACGCATACGAACGCGGTCTACGGGTTCACTTCGATGCTCATCAAGCTGCTGCAGGAACAACGGCCGGACCTCCTTGCGGCCAGCTTCGATGTAGGTGCGCCACTCGAGCGCACCGCGGAGTTCTCCGACTACAAGGCGACTCGCACCGAGGCCCCCTCCACCTTCGGCCCCCAGCTACCCCTGATCCGAGCAGTGCTCGATGTGCTCCAAGTGCCGATCTTCGAGCTTCCCGGTCACGAGGCAGACGACATCATCTCGTTCCTCGCCAAAAGGGCGGCGTCCGAAGGGATCGACGTTCGCATCGTCACCGGCGACCGCGACTTCTTCCAGCTCGTGAACAACGACATCCAAGTCCTATA
>JALZJN010000002.1 GCA_030859735.1 Actinomycetota bacterium | reverse complement strand
TTGATCAGCAGCGGGTTTACGAGCCCGATAGCGGCGATGACCAGAATCAGAAACGCCACCACCGAGACCCTCGCCTTGTAGGGAGCGAAGGTGTGGACGATGCGCTTGAAGGTTCCGGGCCGCGCCGGAGTCTCCGGCTGCTCGGGCGGCATTATGCGGTGTGGTCTAGCGATGGCTCCTCCTGGCTACGAGAACACGGGCGCGCCCGCCCACATTCCTGAGCGAGGCCCGGGGTGCCCACGTGCGACGGTCGCACACCAGCCACCGTTTTCGGTGGTTCACGTGCGACGGTCGCACATCAGGCACCGCGCCCTGGCGAATGTGCAGCGCTCGGGCCCGCTCAGGAGATGCGCAGTGCCGCGACCACGCCGTCGCGCGTCGGCACGATCGTGCTTCTGTAGCCGGGGTCGGAGGCGATCAGCTGATTGAGCTCCTGAATCGCCTCCGTCCAGGCGTCCCCCTCGGCCGCCTGAGCAACACGCCCCGACCACAACACGTTGTCGCAGATGAAAAAGCCTCCCGGGCGTACTCGTGAGCGCGCCCTTTTCCACGCCTCCGGGTAGCCGTCCTTGTCGATGTCGCAGTAGACGATGTCGAACTCGCCGGCGACCTCGTCAAAAGCATCGAAGGCGGGTGCAACGTGATAGTGGATGGGGCCGTCGAGTCCCGCTCGGCCCAGGAAATCGAGCGCTTTGGTTTCGTTGCCGGCATCGGTGTCGGTGAGGTGGATCTCGCCATTCGCTCCGGCGGCACGCGAAAACCAGTAGGCCGAGTAGCCGAAGCCCGAGCCCATCTCGAAGATGCGCCGGGCGGCGATGGCCCGCGCGAGGACCTCGAGTGTCCTTCCGCACAGCCGGCCGATGATCGGAAACCCGTCGTGCTCCGCGAGGGCCTCCATCTCCAGCAGGACCGGCTCGTCGTCGGCCGCGGCGAGCGTCGCCATGTAGCGCTCGACCTCGGGGGCGACGATGTCCATCCGCTAGAGGTTATCCCCGAGCACGAGGGCCCGCAGCGCGTCGTGCAGGCCCTGATTGGCCGCCACCACGCCCTGCCCATCGCCCAGCGGGGGCATCAGCGGCGTGATCACGCCTCCCGCCTCTGAGATCAACAGCTCTCCGGCCGCCCGGTCCCACACGTGCATGTCGGCCTCGAAGAAGGCGTCCACCCTCCCGCAGGCACACCAGGCGAGGTCGAGGGCGGCAGACCCGGCCCTCCTTATGTCGCGCACCTCCGGGAGCAACCGAAGCACGACCTCGGCCTGGGCCCGGCGGATGCGAGAGTCGTAGGAGAAGCCCGTGGCGACCAGCGCTTGGGACAGGTCTTGTTGCTGGGACAGCGTGGCGGACTGCTCGTTGCGGCTCGCCCCTCCGCCGCGCGTTGCGGTGAACAGCTCTTTGCGGGGCGGGTCATAGATGACTCCTGCGAGCCAGCCGTCATCGTCGGCCACCGCCACGCTCACACACCACTGAGGGATCCCGTAGAGGAAGTCCACGGTGCCGTCCAAGGGGTCGATGACCCAGGTGAGCCCGGTCTCTGAATCGCCCGCGGCCCCCTCTTCGGAGACGACGCCGTCGCCGGGGCGTTCGGAGCGGAGGAGGCTCACGATCAGCTCCTGGGAGTCACGGTCCGCGTCGCTCACGACATCGGTGGGCGTCGACTTGGTCGTGACCCCCCGGGCGGGGTCACCGAAACGCTCGAGGAGGAGCCCGCCGGCGCCGGTCGCGGCGCGAGAGGCGATATCGAGAAGGTGCTCGGGGGACGGCGAACCGATCGTCACCGGGGGAAGATAGCGCCATGGCGCGACGCTCGAGTGCCGCGGCCCGGCGCTGGGCCCGCCTCATCCTGGGACTGTGGCTGTTCGCCGCGGGCACCTTCATGACCATCGAGTCGAGGCTCGGGCTGTCTCCCTGGGACGTGCTCAACGACGGTCTCAGCCGCCGGACTCCCCTGTCCTTTGGCACTGCGGTGATATTGGTGGGCGTCGTCCTGGTGGTGGGGACGACGATGGCCGGCATGCGCCCGGGGCCGGGCACGATAACCAACATGCTCCTGATCGGCGTCTTCATCGATGTCCTGCTGGCACTGGACATCACCTCCGGCGCCTCCACCTGGCCCTACTGGGCCCGGATCGTCGTGACCGTCGCAGGGATCGTCCTGGTCGGACTCGGCACGGCCCTCTACATCGGGGCGGGAATGGGGGCGGGGCCGCGCGATGGTCTCATGGTCCTCATAGCGACTCGCGCCCGAATGCGAGTGGGGGTCGCACGAGCGCTGGTCGAGGGGACGGCTTTCATTACCGGTGCCTTGTTGGGCGGGAGGCTGGGCGTGGGAACGGTGCTGTTCGCGCTCGGCATCGGTCCCGCGGTCGACATCTGGTTCCAGGTTTTCGGCATGGACTCGTCCGGACGCCGCCCGGCTCCCACGGTCTGAGCTCAGGGCCTCTTGGCGCTCTGCTCGATGAGTTGCCACGCCTTGCGGGCGGCGATCAGGACCGGGTCCCACACAGGCGAGAAGGGGGGCGCGTATGAAAGGTCGATGTTCAGAAGCTCGTCCACCGACATCTCGTTCCAGATCGCGGTGGCAAGAACATCGATGCGCTTGGCGGCGCCCTCCTTGCCCACGATCTGGGCACCGAGAAGCCTGCCGGAGCCGCGCTCGGCGAGGAGCTTGGTCTTGATCGGTTGGGTCTCCGGGTAGTAGCCGGCGCGCGTCGTCGAATCCACGGTGGCGGTGATGAAACTGAATCCCGCGGCCCCCGCTTCGTCTTCGTTTAGGCCGGTGCGCCCGACCTCGGTGTCGCAGAGCTTGGATACCGCGGTGCCGATCACTCCGGGAAAGCTCGCATAGCCGCCCCCGAGGTTGATCCCCGCCACCCTGCCCTCCTTGTTGGCATGCGTCCCGAGGGCGATCGTCACCGGCCGGCGGGACACTCGGTGAAACTTCTCAGCGCAATCGCCCGCCGCCCACACTCCTTCTACCTCGGTCCGCATGCGCCGGTCGACGGCGATCGCGCCCGAGGGCCCGATCGGGACACCGGCGGCCTCGGCGACCTCGACATTGGGTGCCACCCCGAGACCCAGCACCACGATGTCTGTGGGAATCGTTCGCTTGCTCGTCACCACCCCGGAGACCCAGCCGTCCTTGACCTCGAAAGCGTCGACCCTCTCCGAGCTATGCCAGGCGATACCCATGCCCCCCATGGCGTCCGCAATCGATGCGGCGATGTCGTCGTCGAGGCTCGGCATCGGATGGGAGGAGGCCTCCACGACCGTGACCTCGAGCCCGCGCATCTTGAACGCCTCCGCCATCTCCAGCCCGATGTAGCCGGCGCCCACGACTGCGACCTTGCGCGGCCTGCGTGCTCGCATCGTTTCGAAGATCGCCCGGCCGTCGTCGAGGACCTGCACCCCGAAGATGCCGTCGGCATCGGCGTGGGGAAGGGGGGGCCGTTTGGGGGTGGCGCCGGTGGCGACGAGGAGCTGATCGAATCCCTCCCACGTTTCGGTGCCCTCGTCCACATCCGTGACCTTCACGGCCCCCTTGTCGAGGTCGAGCTCGGTGACCTGATGGCGGATGCGCGCATCGATGTCCTGCTTGGAGGCGAACTGCTCTGGCGTTCGCACAACGAGCTTGTCGAGCTCGTCCACGACACCGCCCACGAAGTAGGGGATGCCGCAAGCTGAATAGGAGAGGTAGTTGCCTTGATCGAAGGCGACGATGGAGAGCTCCTGGGGGCCGCGCAGGCGGCGGGCTTGGGAGGCCGCGCTCATACCGGCCGCATCGCCTCCTATGATCACGAGTCGCTCTGTCATTGCAGAATCGTATGGCCTGGGGTGGGACTCAGGTATTCAATCGCGCTCAACGCGCCTGAGAGTCCGGAATCCGTACTCAGGAGCGCGTTGCGCGCGTTCGAGTACCTCACCCGAGCCCGGCGAACCACCGCGCGTGACGCTCTTATCCTGACCGGATGAGTACGCATAGGGGACAGCTTCGATTCGGTGAATACATGCTGGGGCTCGAAGGCCTCGCTCTGCTCCGAATGGGCGCGTCGGGTGATGTGAAGAGGGCGCCGGATCGCGTGAGGGAGATGGTCGAGTTCGCCGGCCGCCTCGACGAGCCGGTGCTGGCGGCGTCCCGCTATCTGCCCGCCTCCGACGTGCAGCCGGGCTACGACGTGTGGGCCAACACCTACGACGATCGCGACAACCCCCTGATCCGGACCGAGGAGCCGGCGCTCGTGAAGGTCTTCGAGGACCTCCCCGAGGGACCGGTTCTGGATGCCGGCTGCGGCACTGGGCGTTTGGCCTCTCTGCTCATCGCGCGACACCGTGTGATCGGCGTCGACAACTCACCCGAGATGCTCGGCCGGGCACGGAAGAAATTCCCCCACGCGGAGTTCAGAGAAGGAGATCTCGGCGCGCTGCCCATAGAGACCGCTTCGGTCGGCTCGGCCGTGTGTGCGCTGGCGCTTTCGCACCTTCCCGCGCTGGGGCCGGCGGTAAGAGAGCTGGCGCGCGTAGTCGCAAGTGGGGGCCGGGTGGTGATCTCCAACGTGCATCCCATTGTGACCGGGGTTCTGGGGTGGCGGGCGTGGTTTGCGCATCCGGACGGATCGCGCTCCTTCATCCCGGAATACGTCCACTCGCATGCCGACTACATCGAGGCCTTCGTCGCAGCGGGGCTCGAAGTCATGCGCTGTCTCGAACCGCCCATTCCTCCGGAGCTGGCGCGAGCCATGGGGGGAGACGTGGCCGACGACGCAGCCGAGATCGCCGTCACCGGGCTGCCCGGTGCATTGATTTGGGAGCTCCGCCGACCGTGACGGATCGGGGGCCGAGCTGATCCAGGCAGACCCTCAGCCGTGCTTGACTTACTCTAGACCCAGCCATACAGTACGCGAGCGACCGACTGACAGGTCGGTCTAGTGGGGGGAGTGCTGCAGCTTTGAAGACGTTTCCATTCACCTCGGAGTCTGTAACCGAGGGCCATCCCGACAAAGTCGCCGACCAGATCTCCGATGTGGTTCTCGACGCGGTACTCGCCAATGACCCCATGGGCAGAGTGGCGTGCGAGACGCTCGTAACCACCGGCCTGGTCGTTGTCGCCGGGGAGATCACCACTATTACTTCGGTTGACATACCGCGATTGGTCCGAGACACCATCCGCAACATCGGCTATGACCGCGCCAAGTATGGATTCGACGCCGAAACCTGCGGTGTAATCGTGGCGATGGACAAGCAGTCCGAGGACATTGCCCAAGGGGTAGACAGCTCCTACGAGTCGCAACACGATGCTGCAAGCACCGATCTCTTCGACCAAGTAGGAGCAGGCGACCAGGGCATGATGTTCGGCTACGCATGCCGTGAAAACGAAGAGCTAATGCCGCTGCCGATCATGCTTGCACACAAGATCACCAAGCGGCTTGCGCAGGTGCGCAAGGAGGGCATCCTTCCTTACCTGCGGCCGGACGGCAAGGCTCAGGTAACGGTTCGCTACGAGTACGACTCCGATGGGCACGAGCGTCCGGTCGAGGTTGAGCGGATACTGGTTTCCACTCAACATGCCGACGGACTCGACGCCCAGACCCGTATCAAGCCCGACATCATCGATCACGTTCTCAGGCCTATCCTTCCGAGCGAGCTCTACGACGAACGCAGTTTTGGAGAGCGCGATTTCGTGCTCGTCAACCCAACCGGAAAGTTCGTCACCGGGGGGCCCATGGGCGATACTGGTTTGACCGGCCGCAAGATTGTTGTCGATACGTACGGAGGCGCGGCGCGGCATGGGGGGGGAGCTTTCTCAGGAAAAGATCCCACCAAAGTAGACCGTTCCGCTGCGTACGCAGCACGCCATGTCGCCAAGAACGTGGTCGCCGCGGACCTCGCCGAACGGTGCGAACTGCAAGTCGCATACGCTATCGGTGTAGCCCGCCCCATCTCGATCAAAGTGGATTGCTTCGGCACCGAGCACGTTCCCTTGGAACGCATCGAAGAGCTGGTCCGCGAAACCTTTGATCTTCGCCCGGCTGCAATTCTGGAGGACCTGAGGCTGCGCCGCCCCATCTACGCGAAAACCGCCGCCTACGGTCACTTTGGAAGGACGGACGCCGACTTCACTTGGGAGAGCACCGACAAGGCCGAACTTCTGCGAGCCGGCGCCGGCCTCGTTACTCTCCAAGCAGAGCCCGTTTAGGCAGTAGGGAGCGGGATGACCGTCACCGTAGTTGGCTCCGTCGCGTTCGACGCGCTCGAAACACCGTTCGGGAAGCGCGACCGGATCCTCGGGGGGGCCGCCACCCATTTCTCGCTTGCGGCGAGCTTCTTCACTCAAGCTCATATCGTGGGGATCGTCGGGGATGACTTCGGCGAGAGTGAGTTCAGCGTCCTAGAGGCACGAGGAATCAACACCGACGACATCAAGCGCGTGCCGGGAGGCAGCTCCTTCTTTTGGGCCGGTCGCTATGACGACGACATGTCGGTTGCACAAACGCTCGACACCCAGCTCAACGTGTTCGCGGACTTCGACCCCGTGCTCTCGGCCGAGGCCCGCGCCTGCTCGATCCTCTTTCTCGCGAATATCCAGCCGGAGCTACAGCAGCGCGTTCGAGCCCAGTGCAACAACGCACGTTTCGTGGGCCTGGACTCGATGAACTATTGGATCGAGTCGGCGAGAGACTCCTTGATCACGGCCATGCGTTCGGTCGACGCGATCATCTTCAACGACGTTGAGGTGCGGATGCTCACCGGCGAGCCGAACTTGTCGGTGGCGGCGCGGCGCATCAGGGAGCTCGGTCCGCGCGTGCTGTTCATCAAGCAGGGTCCCTATGGGGCCTGCATGTACACGGAGGAAGGCTTCTTTTCGGTGCCCGCATATCCGCTCGAGGCCGTGGTCGATCCGACCGGCGCCGGAGACGCCTTCGCCGGAGGATTGTGCGGCTATCTCGATTCGCTCGAGGGCGATCGGCCAACAGAGAACCAGCTTCGTTGTGCGGCCGTGTACGGCTCGGTGCTGGCATCATTCACAGTGGAAGACTTCGGAACCGAGAGACTGCAACGGCTGACGGATCAAGAGATAGCCCAAAGGTTTGAAGAGTTTAGGCAAATGACGGTGTTCGAGGCCCCACCGGTGCTCGCAACACTCATATGATGAGGAAGGAAGGTCAAGTGAGTTCAACTACCAAACATGACGTCAAGGACCTCGGTCTCGCCCCCTCCGGAAAACGACGAATTGCCTGGGCAGATCGACAGATGCCTGTGCTGTCCGCGATTCGCAGCCGCTTCGAGAAGGAGAGGCCACTCGAGGGAATCCGTGTCTCTGCCTGCCTGCACGTCACCTCAGAGACCGCAAACCTTGCCATCACTCTGAAAGCGGGGGGGGCCGACGTCGTGTTGTGCGCCTCGAACCCGTTGTCTACTCAGGATGATGTCGCCGCCTCTTTGTGTGAGGACTTCGGGATTCCCGTCTTCGCCATCAAGGGCGAGGACACAGAAACCTTCTACAGGCACATCCAGGCAGCTTGTGATCACCACCCCCAACTGACCATGGACGACGGGGCGGACGTGATCTCGATTCTTCACTCCTCCCGCAAGGACCAGCTCTCAGAGGTCATCGCGGGCACCGAGGAGACAACCACCGGTGTGATTCGTCTGCATGCTCTCGAGGCGCAAGGCGGCCTCGGCTTTCCCGTGATCGCCGTCAACGAAGCTCTGACCAAGCATCTCTTCGACAACCGTTACGGCACCGGCCAGTCCGCGATAGACGGCGTCATCAGGGCGACGAACATACTCTTCGCCGGACTAAAAGTGGTGGTCTCGGGCTACGGCTGGTGTGGGCGCGGTGTTGCGATGCGAGCGAAGGGCCAAGGCGCGCACGTGATCGTGACCGAGGTGGACCCGCTTCGAGCCTTGGAAGCGGTGATGGACGGCTTCGAGCTGCTGCCCATGGACGAGGCTGCGCCTGTAGGCGACATCTTCATTACCGCCACCGGCGACAAGCACGTCTTGCGTCGCGAACACTTCGAGCGCATGAAGGACGGCGCAGTTCTCGCCAACGCCGGGCACTTCAACGTAGAGATCGACATTCCCGCTCTCGAATCGCTCGCCGTCTCTCACACCGAGTCGCGGCCCTTCGTAGAGGGTTACGAGTTCCCGGACGGACGCATCATCTACCTGCTCGCCGACGGACGGCTTATCAACCTCTCGGCAGCCGAAGGCCATCCCGCTTCGGTGATGGACATGAGCTTCGCCAACCAAGCACTCTCGGCCGAACACGCGGTAGCCAACGCCGACAAGCTCGAAAAGAAGGTCTATGCAGTTCCCGAAGAGATCGACAAGGAGATCGCGCGCCTCAAGCTCGAAACGCTCGGACATCGAATTGACACCTTGACCGACGAGCAGACTCACTACCTCGCTTCTTGGGACGAAGGCACCTAGAACACAGTGGCCTCCACTCGGCTCCGTTCCGCGGCCTACGCTCGCATAGAGGAAGCGTTTGCCCAGGAGCACGCCGTCATTCTCGACGGGGCCGTCGCGACCGAGCTCGAAAGCCTGAGGCCGGCGGACAACAGGGGGCCGAGTCCAGAGCTGTGGGGCACGTGGGCGCTATATCGAGCGCCACAGTCGGTTCTCGATGTGCATCGCCGTTACGTAGACATCGGCTGCGATGTCGTGTCCACAGACACCTGGTCGATACTGGCCGCGCCGGAAGCGGAGCTGAAGACGGGGCCGGGTCCAAGTGAACGCTCGCACTGGATGGATGCCGGAAGGCTCGGAATTAGGCTAGCCCGTCGGGCCGTGAACGATGGAGGCAGGGAGGGCAACTGCGCGGTAGCGTTTGCGCTCTCGGGCGCGGCACTCTCGGCCCGCCACAATGAAACGATGACGCTGCTGACGCGCGTCTTCGAAGAAGAGCCTCCCGATCTGATCTTGCTGGAAACTCTGTCGCTGATTCGAGAGGACGTCTACAACTCGGTCGAGCTTCTCCTGGAAACCGGGCTGCCTGTGTGGGTCAGCTTTCGTCGCTGCCGGCACGGTGTTTGCGGTGTTTACGGGCAGCACTGGGGGCCGCCCGAGGGCGACCTCTTCGGCCGTTCCGCTCACCGCCTAGAGCAAATGGGAGTCGGAGCGCTGCTCATCAACTGCCTCCCGGTTTCGCACGTACCGGGCATCCTGCCCTGGCTTCGGGACTTCACCGACCTGCCTCTGGGTGTCTATCCCAACCTCGGGTACATGGCCGGCAGCAAATGGCGCTTCGACGACAACATCGGATCCGAACGCTATGCAGAGCTTGCGCTCGAGTGGCGTGAGGAAGGCGCCCAGATCATCGGGGGCTGCTGCGGTACCACTCCCGACCATATCGCCGCCGCCGCAGCAGCATTGAAGGGAACTCGGCCCGGAAGGGCCCGCCCCGATCACCCGCGCGACTACGAGCGAGACTCGGAGCTACTGAAGACGCCCCACTTCCTACCGTGGCTCGATCAACACGATCGGACGCTGTTTCCGCTCCCCTTCCCCGAGCTGACCATCGACCCCGGAGTCTTCGTCCCGACACAGGGAAGCTTTCTCTGCTGGAAGCACCTGTTCGCCGACAAGATCGGCGAGGGAAAGAGGTGCCTCGATGTTGGATGCGGCTGCGGCATCCTCTCCGTCCAGCTCGGTCTCAACAACGCACAGTCCGTTCATGCAATAGACATCGATCGCGACGCGATCGCCAACACCCTCGGTAACGCGTTTCGCAACGGTGTTGCAGAACGGATCACAGCCGAAGCCCTAGACCTGTTTCAATGGGAGCCGACCGAGTCCTACGACGTGGTCGTTGCGAGCTTGCATCAGATGCCGGTCGATCCCTTCGAGGAGCCAACCGGACACCGGCCGCTCGACTACTGGGGACGCAGCCTCCTGGATCACTTCCTGGGGCTGCTCGCGCAGCTTCTGGCTCCTGAGGGCCGTGCCTACGTCATGCAGCTGTCAATCATCAGCCAGGGCAGAACTGCGGAGATCCTCACGACCAATGGGCTCCGGGTGGAGGTAGTCGACTTCAGCTTTTTTCCATTCAGCGACTTGTTCCAAAGCAACTATGAGCAGATAGCGAGAGTCGAGGAACGCTCAGATGCGTACCACCTTCGCTTCAAGGAAGAGGATGTCATGGTCGCCTATCTTCTGGAGGTATCCAGAGCCGATCGCTCTATGCAAGGAGCGAGTCACGGCGACAGCCCGGACCACCCTTGACCAACGAGTTGTACGAAGGCGAGCACAAGCTCGGCCTCGGAAGCAAAGTAGCGATAGAGGTCATCTTCGCCATGCCCGCGTGGCATCGAGATCGCGGTTGACGTCCCACCGAGTAGGGCGTAGCGTAGCCAAAGGGTGTAGACCGATCTGTATACCCCCGTCGGTTCAGAAGTAGCTGTCGCGCGCAGCGCACCTTGGAAGCACTCGCGGAGTTTTGCTCAACCGGAAGCCTGAGGAAAGGAAACAGATTTGGCTTACAATCCCAGAACCGCCACAGGGATACCCACCGAACCAGTCGGCTCCCTGCCGCGGCCCGTAAAGCTGCAGGCCGCCTACGGAGACTATGACGCAGGCAACATCAAATTGGGCGATTTGGAAGTCCTGCAAGAAGAGGCCGTCAAAGATTCGATTCAAAGGTTCGAGGCAACCGGGTCGCCAATCATCTCGGACGGCGAGCAACGGATCTCGAGCTTCGCGACTTACCCACTCGCCGACACGCTTGCGGGCACCGGGCTTGCGGACAACCTTGGGCCGGGCGGCCAATACTTCGCGATCTTCGCCGACGGCCACTACCGGCAACTGCCGCGCCTGGTTGGAGGCCCATTCCGGTACAAGACGCATGTCGGTGACATCCTGGCAAAGTCGATCAAGCATGCCACCAAGCCCATGAAGCAGGCTGTGATTGCTCCCTCCATGCTTTGTTTGCTGTACCCGTTGAACGAGGAGGTGCCGGGGTACTCCCGCGATGAGTTCGAGGCAGACCTTGTGGACGAGTGTGAGCAGGACATTCGGAGTGCGTTCGCAGCCGGAGCGGTCCGGGTGTCCATCGACTTCACCGAGGGCAGGCTTGCGACCAGAGACGACGCCCGCAACCCATGGACCGGTGCCGGGATGCTGCCGCACTTCATCGAGTTGAACAACCGCGTGCTGGATCGTTTCTCCGCCGAAGAGCGCGTGAACATAGGTGTTCACACTTGTCCGGGCGGGGACCGTGACTCGGTGCACAGCGCGGATGTTCCCTACAGCAACCTGCTCCCCGAGATGTTCAAGCTGAACGCCGGATACTTCCTGATGCAATTCTCCAGCGAGCGGGACAAGGATCCCGTACTGGAGATGATCGGAAAAGAGAGTCGCGACGACGCCAACGGCGTCCCTCAGATGTGCTACATCGGTGTGATATCGGGTCAGAGCCCGCGCGCCGAGAGTCCGCAGGAAATCTGCGATGTGCTTGTAAGGGCGGCAAACTTCATTCCCAAAGAGCGCCTCGCCTCGACCGACGACTGCGGATTCTCGCCCTTTAGCATCGACGAGAAGCCGCAACACGGCTCGGCCGACTACGCCCGTGAGGTTGCCTTTCAAAAGATCAAGAACCGCGTCGAAGGCACCCAGGCAGCAGCGGAGAAGCTGGGCATTTCCTGAACGAGGCGGCGTAGGCTTAGGTTCGGAGTCGACCAGGCCCGTCGCCACCAGCGGCGGGCCTGATTCCTCACGAACAAACACTCGAGCAGCGAGTCGGGGGGCTGGCACCTGATTGCATCCAAGAACGACCACGAGCTCAAAGCGAGGCAACGTGCAGTGTGGGCCTCGGGGGACTATCCGACCGTGGCGGCCACGATGATCCCGGGACTGGGAGCTGAGCTCGTCAAGGCATGCGCCATCAAGCCCGGACAGCGTGTACTGGATGTGGGGGCCGGAGCCGGCAATGCCGCGATACCCGCAGCCGAAGCAGGAGCTTGCGTCGTAGCCTCTGATCTCGCGCCCGAGCTCTTCGACAGCGGCCGGCAGCAAGCTTCCTCGCGCGGTGTCGAGCTCGAGTGGCGGGAAGCCGATGCCGAGGCGCTTCCTTTCGCCGACTCCGAGTTCGATGTCGTCATGTCTTGCGTCGGAGCGATGCTCGCTCCACACCACGACCTGGTCGCAGACGAGCTGACACGCGTCTGCCGGCCCGGTGGGACGATCGGGATGATCAACTGGACGCCTGAAGGGATGATCGGGCACCTCTTCAAAGTGTTGTCGCCGTACGCGCCACCACCTCCCCCGGACGCCCAGCCGCCGCCGCTGTGGGGAAACGAGCAGCATGTGCGTGAGCTCTTCGGAGACCGAGTTTCCTCGCTGGAGATGAGGCGACAGCTGAACATCGTCGAATCTTTCAATGAACCGATCGAGTTCCGAGACTTCTTCAAGAACAAGTTTGGGCCGGTGATCGCCATCTACAAGTCAATCGGCGATCATACTGAGCGGGCCGCCGCCCTGGATCAGGAGCTGGCCGACTTCACCAGCACGTGGGGTCGCGCAAAGAACGGCGGCGGAGCAGTGTTCGAGCAGGAGTACCTGCTTGTCATAGCCACCAGGGCCCACTAGCCGCGATGAGATTCTTGATTCTCGGCGGGACGAGCTTCGTCGGCCGCCATCTGGTCGATGCGGCACTCGAGCGAGGGCACGAAGTCGCGGTGTTCAATCGCGGCCACACCAACCCCGGGCTGTGGCCCGAGGTCCAGGAGCTTCGCGGCGATCGCGACGGCGACCTCGATGCGCTCAAGGGGCACAAGTGGGACGCGGTAGTCGATACCTCCGGCTACGTTCCTCGCGTCGTGCGCGCTTCGGCAGACTTCCTTCGTGACACAGTGCGGCACTACACCTTCATCTCATCGATTTCGGTGTATGCAGATTTTCGCCGCGGTCCGAACGAGACCGCAGCCGTCGAGCAGTTGACCGATTCTCACAGTGAGCACGTGGAGCAGCACTACGGTGCGCTCAAGGTGGGGTGCGAGCTCGCAGTCCAGGAGCTCTTTCCCGACGCCGCGCTGATCGTCCGGCCTGGGCTGATCGTGGGACCGTGGGATCCGACCGGTCGCTTCACCTACTGGCCAATACGGATGGCACGCGGCGGCGATGTGCTCGCCCCCCAACCGAGGCATCTTCTCCTGCAGTTCATCGACGGGCGCGACCTTGCGGCCTGGATCGTGCGCATGGCCGAGCAGCGAGCAGTCGGCACCTACAACGCTACGGGCCCGATTCACCGACCGACTCTCGAAGACCTACTGGAATGTTGCCGCCGGGTCGCTAATCCTGAGGCGCGCATTCAATGGGTTTGCGCCGAGTTCCTGACCGAGCGAAACGTGGGTCAGTGGCAGGAACTCCCCCTATGGATCGTCGGGTCCGAGAACGCGGGTCTCATGGACGCCAACATATCGAAGGCAGTGGAAGCACAACTGACGTTTCGCCCCATGGAAGAGACCGTGCGCGATACTCTCGCCTGGGCGGAGGCTCATCCAGCGTGGCAGGCTCCCGGGAGACAGGACGTCGCACGTCCACCGGCAGGACTGTCACCGGAGCGGGAGGCCCAGCTGCTTACCGAATGGCATACGAGGCGTCTGGATGTCTAGGTGTTGGACCTCAGAAAATGAGGGCATCGACTCCCGGAACAAGAACGGAAACTCCAGCCCGCCTCGACTCTGCGGCCAGCCCGTCATCAAGAGTACAAATGGGGAGCCGTCGGGCTGCAGCCAGCTCCAAATACACCGCGTCGTAGATCGTCAGACCATCGGCAAACCGAATGGCACGTTGAACAAGAACACGGCTGCTCACGATCAAAGGGCCGAGAGCAAGCAGGTCGGCGACTCCTTCGAGGAGATGCCTGCGGGTGAATCTCTTGTCCATAAGAAACCGCTTTCTAAGCGCGTCGGCAACCTCAATCAAACACAGGTCGGGTGTCCATAGCTCCATTCGTGACTCCACATCGAACAACGGTTCGACATCGGCATGGGCCGCTCCCGGTGCAAGGTACTCGACAAAGACGCCGGCATCAACCACAAGAGAAGCTTCAGCGATCCCGATCCTCCCTCACCAGGTCCCTAGCGCTGCGAGTCATCACGCCCGCCGCTTTTCGGCGAGCTGCTATCCGCCGGGCCACTCCGGCGCGGTCCACCAACTGATCGGCGAGGGCTCTCTTGAGGAGGGCCACCGTTTGGGAGGACAAGGATCTGCCTTCAGCTTCCGCAGTTGTCCTTAGCGCCTCGTAGAGATCATCGGGAATGTTTCGTACCTGGAGTGCCGGCATGTTGCAGAATGAATCAATATGATCTCAAAGCGTCAAGCGGGACCCGCTCCACCAGCTCCGTCCGGAGGCGCAAAGAAAGGCGACGGCTCCGGGCCTCCGGAGCTTAGAAATCGTGTTTGACATTATGTAAATCTATTCGGTCTCCTCGCAGGCGGCGTAGGACTCACCCGCGACACAGATGTCGTGGCCGGATCCGCCCCAGAGATGGTCCTTGCCCCGGCCCCCGTCCAAATTGTCGTCGTCGGAGTCGCCGTTCAACACGTCATCGCCGGCTTGCCCGAAGATACGATCGTTGTTGCCGATCCCGTCGAGGTGGTCCCCGCCCGGGCCTCCACGAATGACGTCTCTCCCTGGACCTCCGTCGAGCCCCAGGCTGTGAGGGTCATCTTTGGGCCCTCGGTCGCCACCCTTTCCTCCGGACAGCACATCCGAGCCCCGTGCTCCGGAGAGATAATCGTTGGCCGGTCCGCCGGAGAGCCGGTCCGCGCCGGTACTGCCCTTGAGCTGGTCACGTCCAGCCCCCCCGCAAACCCGGTCGGCTCCACCTAGGGCCAGCACGAGGTCGTTTCCGCCCTTGGCCGAGATCACGTCGGCCTTGGAGGT
>JALZJN010000160.1 GCA_030859735.1 Actinomycetota bacterium | reverse complement strand
CTATAAGGCTCCGCGAGCCGGATCCAAGAAGCGGTCGAATACGGCCCCCGTGGCCGCGGCCTGGATGAACTTCTCCCCGATGTCGAGTGCCCAGTCTTGACTCGACCAGTTCGCGGGCTGATAGAGGGCAAGCGCAGTGTTAAGCATGACATCGCCTGTGTATACGGCGCCGAACACCACGGCCACCGCTCGCTTCCCACGCATACCGCCGGCCGCCGCGAGGCCGTATGCAGAGCCCCACATCGTTCCCAGCAGAAAGTGAGTAGCGTAGTTCAGGCGCCGCCTGTCCTCGTCGGTCTGGGGGTGAATGGGTAGGACTCGTTCGACGAAGTCCGCCGGCGCGTAACTGTCGTCCCGCCCGGTGAGCGGCATCTCGACAAGTTTCTGGAAGGCGGTCATTACGGCAGTCCCAGCCAATCCGGCAAGCACGCCCGCGCGGACCATGGCCGCTGTCGAAGGTCGTTTGGTCGTCATGCCGCAAAGAGTACCCGTTGCCGAGTGGTGGATAGATGATCATATAGAGCATCCTGCCACCACTCGGCGAAAGAACCAGCCCGCTCAGCGCTCGCGCGGCCTCGCCACCAGCCGGTAGCCGACGTTACGGATCGTCTCGATCAGGGTCTCGTGCTCGGGGCCGAGCTTGGCTCGCAGCCTGCGAACATGGACATCTACGGTCCGAGTCCCTCCGAAGTAGTCATAGCCCCACACCTCCTGCAGCAGCAGCCCTCGGTCGCAGACGCGGCCCCCCCTCTGGGCCAGGAACTTCAGCAGCTCGAACTCCTTATAGGTGAGGTCGAGCGGCCGGTTGCGCAGATGCACCTGATAGTTGTCGGGATTCACGACGAGGTCACCGACCTTTAGGAGCGGCGCCTGCTCTCCCACCCCGACTCGGCGTGCGGCCATGGCGAAGCGAGCGGAGATCTCGGCGCTCGAGGAACGGCCGAACAAGAAGTCGTCAACCCCGGACTCGAAGCGAAAGGTTGACACTGTGGCTTCGCTCAACACCGCCAAGAGCGGGGGTAAGGAAGTGCTCCACTCGAGCGTCAGGCGGCGGGCCGCTTCTTCGGCGGCAGCCACCTCCTCGAGGGCATCGAGCAGCAGGATGTCGGGAGATAGGGCGCTCAGCTCCGGAGGTGTCGAGTCCTTCAGTGAGCTCATTAGCACCTCGAAAGGTGCCAGTGGAAATGACGGCAGCAAGTCTCGGACGTCGTCCACCCTGTCCGACAGCAGCACCACCGTCCATCTCATCACGAGGGCTCTCGCCATCGATTCGTGATCGGAAGCCGTCGATCCCGCCCGAACGCTTTGGCCGTGACCTTGGGACCCGGAGGCGCTTGCCGCCGCTTGTACTCGGCGCGGTCTACCAACGTGATGATCTCTGAAGCGAGGTTCGCGTCTATCCCTGCAGCAACGAGGTCCGAGACTCCTTCGTTCCGTTCGATGTAGGCCTGCAGGATGGGATCGAGGATCTCGTAAGCAGGAAGTGAGTCGGTGTCCTTCTGGTGGGGACGCAACTCAGCCGAAGGCGGTTTGGTCAGGATACTGGCGGGAATTACCTCTGAGACGGCGTTGCGCAGGCGGGCCAGCTCGTAGACCTCGGTCTTGTAGACGTCCTTGAGCAGAGCAAATGCCCCCACCATGTCCCCGTACAGGGTTGCATAACCGCACGCCATCTCCGACTTGTTGCCGGTTGCCAGCACCAAGTGCCCGTACCGGTTGGATACGAACATCAGTAGTATGCCTCGTATGCGAGCCTGGAGGTTCTCTTCGGCGAGGCCCCCATCTTCAGGTTCGAGGATCTCATCCGCCTCTTTCATGAAGCTGCGGTATACGTCCGCAATCGGTATCTCCAGGAGCTCGATTCCAAGTCGCCGTGCTAGCTCGCGCGCATCGTTCAAGGAATGAGCCGTAGAGTGCTCCGCGGGTAGCGCGATCGTCAGCACGTCCTCGGCTCCCAGCGCGTCGACCGCGATGGTGGCGGTGAGAGCCGAGTCGAGGCCCCCCGAAAGCCCGATGACCACCCTGCTGAAACCGTTCTTTCGGACGTAGTCGGCCAACCCGAGCTTCAACGCCTCATAGGTCTCCTGAAGCTCCGTCAGCTCAGTCGCGATGGGAGTGTCCGTCGAGCGTACTGGTCCGCTTCGGAGCTCGAACGAGATCCGATCCGCGGGGCCATGGTTCGAGGCAGGCCTCGATCCGATTGGAACATCGACGACCTCGAATGCCTCTGTGAACTGCGGGAGCCGCGCGAGAATCTCTCCGGTTTGGGAGATGACGGTGGAGCCACCGTCGAACACGAGCTCGTCCTGGCCCCCGACTAGATTGACATAGACGATTGCGAGGCCGTAACGCTCGGAGTGATCCCGGAGCATTTGGTTCCTGAGCCCGACCTTGCCCTTGTGGAACACAGATGCATTGAGGTGGGCAATGACTTGAGCACCTGCATCCGCAAGGGCAGCAACAGGGCCCGTAGGGAACCACGCGTCCTCACATATGCAGATGCCGATCTTTGCTATAGGGGTATCTATCAACGACACGGAGGTCCCGGCCATGAAATAACGAGGCTCGTCGAAGACACCGTAGTTCGGCAGGAGGTGCTTGTGGTAGACGCCCGCCACTCGCCCTCCGTGGCACACAGCCACCGCGTTGTAGAGGCCTTCCGGACCCGGATCTGCGCAGCCGATAAGTGCAGTCACATCCGAGGCCTTGGCGGCGAAGTCCTCAAGCGCGCGCCGAGCCGCTTTCAGAAAGGAAGCCTTCAAGAAAAGGTCCTCCGGGGGATATCCGGTGATCGCGAGCTCGGGCACCACGAGTATCTGAGCCTCGGTCTCGGCCGCCCGGGAGGCGGCTTCGAGCAAGCGCGCCAGGTTGCCGTCGATGTCGCCGACGACCTGGTTGAGCTGGGCCAGGGCAAAGCGAACCATGTCAGCAGATTAGCCCTCCGCGCACCCCCCTACGAGCCCCTTCTAGGGGCGCCGCCGATTTTCTGTAACCTGCTCGAAACATGCCGAGCGTTAAGCTCTAGAGCCTATGGAGCGGCAACAGGAGTACGTGCTTCGAACCGTCGAAGAGCGGGGCATTCGGCTGGTATGGCTGTGGTTTACCGACGTGCTCGGCTTTCTGAAGAGCTTCGCCGTGACTTCCGAGGAGCTCGAAGAGGCCTTTGACGAGGGCATCGGGTTCGACGGGTCTGCAATCGAAGGCTTCGCCCGAGTCCAGGAATCGGACATGCTGGCACGCCCCGATGCCGGCACATTTCAGATCATGCCCGTCGAGGAGGGGCGCTCCGACGGCGGCGTCGCCCGTGTCTTCTGCGACATCTACACCCCCGATGGAAGACCTTTTTGGGGCGACCCTCGCTATGTGTTGCGAAGGACCCTCGAAAGGGCAAGTGAGCTTGGCTTTACCTTCTACGTCCACCCCGAGATGGAATTCTTTCTGTTCAAGGACCAGAACGACCCCACGCCTCTGGATGCCGGTGGCTACTTCGACCTGACTCCACTCGACGTCACTCAGGACTTGCGGCGAGAGACGGTGAGCGTCCTGGAACACATGGGTATCCCCGTGGAGTTCGCCCATCACGAGGTCGCTCCCTCGCAGCACGAGATCGATTTGAGAATGGCGGATGCATTGACCATGGCGGATTCGGTCATGACCTATCGGCTGATCGTAAAGGAGATGGCGGCTCGCAAGGGTCTCTACGCAACGTTCATGCCCAAGCCGCTCACCGATCTGCCGGGCTCGGGCATGCACACGCATCTGTCCCTGTTCGAAGGCGACAAGAACGCTTTTCACGATTCCTCGGACGAGTACCACCTGTCCAAGGTAGCCAAGGCGTTCATAGCAGGGCTGCTCACTCATGCCGGCGAAATCACTGCGGTAACCAACCAGTGGGTCAACTCCTACAAGAGACTGGTGACCGGACGCGGTTACCCTGTGACCGAAGCCCCCGCCTTCGTTTGCTGGGGAAGGCACAATCGCTCCGCGCTCATTCGAGTGCCGATGTACAAACCGCGCAAAGAGCAGTCGACGCGCATCGAGATTCGCTCACCCGATCCGGCATGCAATCCTTACCTCGCTTTCTCAGTCATTCTTGCCGCCGGCCTGCGCGGTGTCGCAGAGGGATACGAGCTGCCTCCGGAGGCTACGGACAACATCTACGAGATGTCGGACAGCGAACGACGTGCGTCGCGCATCAGTCAGCTCCCTGCGGACCTCAACCAAGCACTGCTTGCCATGGAGGGATCCGAGCTCGTGGCCGATGCTCTGGGCGAGCAGGTGTTCGAATACCTGCTGCGAAACAAGCGCGAGGAGTGGGATCAGTACAAGTCCTACGTCTCGCCTTACGAGCTCAAACGATATCTGCCGGTCCTTTAGGCGCCACTACAACAA
>JALZJN010000299.1 GCA_030859735.1 Actinomycetota bacterium | reverse complement strand
GTAGACAGGGATCGAAGCTGCGAACCGCCCGCATGAGGTCGATGCCCTTGAAGTTGTCGGGGCCGTTCTCCTCGAAGATCGGAGTGTTCTGACAGGCGTCCTCGTAGGGACCGGGGGTGTCGTGGATGTCGCGCACGCTGGCATTCCAGGGTGTGGGCGGGAAGGGCTGATAGTTGGCGATCTTTCCGTCGCGAATGACCATGTGGTGCGACAGCACGCCGCGAGCAGCCTCGTGGAAGCCGACACTCAAGGCTTCGTCCGGGACCTCGAAGTGACTCCAGCTCTTCGTTCTGCCGGCCTTGATCTCCTCACGGGCCTTGTTGAGGCAGTGGAGGGCGACCAGCGCTGAGTAGGCCTCGTGGTAGGTCCGGGCCCGGTCCCGCTCGATTGCGTTGGACCACTGGGGGATCTTCCACTCGAAGTCCATTTCGGGCATGGTCGCGGTCCTCGGCAACGACATCTGGATCGAGTTTCCCGTCGCCTTGAGGTAACCAAGGTCGACAAGTCCCGCCTTCGCCGTGACCCACTGGCGTGCGAACGGACCGCCGCCGGTGTCGCAGGCGACGTAGGTGTCTGTGCGCTTGTCGTAGATCCGAGGCGACGTCACCCAGCTGTACTTGTCCAGGAAATCGCGCTTCTGCGGCTTCGGGATCGTCGTCTTGTTCCACGGGTGATGCTTGTCCACCGGGTTTCCCAGCGGGTCGTGCGTGACGAAGGTCTCCTCGTTCTGCCAGTCCTCGAAATAGGAGCTGCCCAGCAGAATACGGATCATCAGGTTGATCTCGACCAGGTCGGTCGAGATCAGCTCACCGTCGATGACCACTCCCGGGGTGACGTAACGCTTGCGCCCCCACTCGGTCATGTTCCGATAGCTGTAATCCACATAGTCCGGGTCGTCGAAACAGCCCCAGCAAACGAGGTCGGTGCGGCGATATCCCACCTTCTCGTAGCCGGGCAATGCCTCATAGAAGAAGTCGTAGAGGTCGTCGTGCATCGGAATGGTGCGCTTGCAGTACTCCAAGAAGCGCATTAGGCGGACGTAGTAGTCGGTTAGCGTCTGGTGCGTGATGTCGGCCGAGCATCCTCCCGGCATGATCGTCGACGGGTGGGTGTGGCGGCCGCCGAACAGACAGTACATCTCGCGCGTGTAGCGAGCGACCTCGAGCGTCTCCAGATAGAACGCACCGGTGAACGGATTCAGCGCCCGCATGATGTCGGCGACCGTGCGGAAACCGTGGATGTTGGAGTGCTCCGCCGGCGTCTTCTCGGCTTTGGCGAGAACCTTGGGGTTGGTCTCCTTGACCATCTGCTCGCAGTAGTCGACATTGCACATGCAGTCGTTGAAGATCGCGTGGTCGAACATGAAGTCGGCAGCTTCGGCCAGGTTGAACGCGTAGTCCCCTAGCGGGGGTGGCTTGACGCCGTATGCCATGTTCTGGTTGAGGCACGAGCACGTGCAGTGATTGTCCCCGCAGATACCGCAGATGCGGCTGGTGATGAAGTGAGCGTCGCGCGGGTCGATGCCCTTCATGAAGATGTCGAAGCCCCGGAACACCATCGAGGTGCTATACGCCCTCAGGACTTCCTTGTTGGTGAAGTCGATCTCGGCATGGATCCCAAGACTCCCCACGATCCGAGTGATCGGATCCCAGGACATCTCCTTGACGATCACTTCCTTGTCGGTGGGGGGTTTTTCTCTAATCGCCATTCATCTGCTCCCTTGGCTCGCCGTCCGTCTCCGACTATCTGCCCGCTCGAGCGTAGTGACGCGGCTCGTAGCCGGTCTCGAGCGTCCTACCGCGCCGCCGCCAGGACGGCTCCTTGTCCCCGATGCGCTTGATCTCCCAGTTGCGGAAGAACTTGTAGATCGGACCGTAGGTGAAGCGCGCCGGGATCTCCGACGCCATCGACTTCTTCGCCTGGTCCATGAACGGCATGTACTTGTCTGGGAAACCGGGCATGGTGCACGCCATGCAGATTCCACCCACGTTGGGGCAGCCACCGATCCCGTTCACCCACCCCCTCAGAGGCACGTTGCACTTGACGACCGGGCCCTCACAACCGAGCTTCACCAGGCAACGATGGTCCGAGCCGTACTCGGTGGCGAACTCGCCTTGCTCGTAGAACGCGGCACGGTTGCAGCTCTCGTGAGCGGTGCGCCCGAACAGCCATGCGGGCCGCAGTGCGTCGTCGAGGGGAATGGGCGCCGCCAACCCGCCGAGCATCAAGACGAGGTAGAGAAGGGTCTCGGTCATGTTGTCGGGCTGAGCCGGGCAGCCCGGGATGCAAACGATAGGAAATCCGCCCTTGGACTTCCACTTCCAGCCGAGGTAGTCCGGCAGTCCCATCGCTCCGGTCGGGTTGTTCTTCATTGCCGGAATGCCACCGTAGGTGGCACACGTTCCCACGGCTACCACCGCGGCCGCCTTCGGCGCCAGGCGATCCACCCACTCGTTCGTGGTGATGGGTTGGCCGGTTGTGGGATCGCTGCCGATGGCCGCCCAGTGTCCTTCCCCGCTGAGGTCCTCGTTGGGTATCGAACCCTCGACTACGAGCACGAACGGATCGAGTTTGCCGGCCTCGGCGTCGTACCACGCTTGCATGAAGTCGGCCCCGTTTTCGTAAGCGAGGACGGGGTTGTGGACGACCACCCTGGGCATGCCCGGAATAACTCCTTGGATGATGTCCTCGAGACGGGGGTTGGTTGCCGATGTCATGGCGACGGAATCACCGTCACAGCTCAGGCCGGTCGTCATCCAAATAACATGAGCGGTCACCTGCTCTGTTTGATGCTGATTGGGAACGAATTCAACTCCCGTCGCCACAGCAGCTCCTCTCGTCTCTAGCGGATCCCGTCACGGTGAATCGCATGAAGAATTAGCTTCGAAAGGTGGAAGGGGTGCTCAACGGGCAGGGTTTCTTGACCTCCAAGTTGCAAAAGTCCCTGCAAACGCCCACCGTCGCGGCCCCCCTAGACTCGGCTGTCTACGGGGCACACTATATGCCTTCGGCGCTTAGAGCACACGGAACTTTGGTTAGGCACACCTAATGTCTGCTCCCCGAATGTACGCCGGACATCTACGCCAGCATCCGCCCCAGGAGCAAGCGCAAACAATGATACTGGCTGGCCTGTGCCTCCTGTATGCGAGGGATGTAGTCGGCCTCGACCACGTGCGTTCGCTCACACAGCTCTGCCATGCGGCCCCCTCCGTATCCCGCTATCCCGACCGTCAAGAGATCTCTCCGGCGAGCCTCCTGGAGGGCCACCAAGACGTTGCGCGAGCCGCCACTCGTCGAGATGGCCACCGCCACATCTCCGGCCCGGCCGTAAGCGATGACTTGCCGGGCGAAAACATTCTCGAAGCCGACATCGTTGGAAACCGCAGTCATCACGGCAGCGTCGTTGGTGAGCGACAGCGCCGGCACCGGCCGCATCCCGAGGGGGGGTGCAAAGAGATCGGCGGTGAAGTCCTGAGCATCGGTCGCCGATCCCCCGTTGCCGAAGGCAAGCACCTTTCCGCCGCCCTGTATCCGCTCGGCAATCAGCCCCGCGGTCTCGGACAGAGCAACGGGTCCGCGCGACAGGGCCCGCATGGCGATGACATCGGCGGCCTTCTTTCGGATCGACTCCGACACCTCCCGAGAGACCATCTCCAAGTCCGCCTCGGCTTCGGCTAGGAACGGGTACAAAAAGCTCGACCGGCCGGTGCCTTGGGCCGAGCCGGGGGGGCGGTCCTCGAGCAGGCCCTTGTGCTCGAAGAACACATGCACAAGCTCCCAGAGGACGTGGTAGAGCGTCTCGTGGACCTCTTGAACCAAGAAGGGGTCCGGATCCGCGACTTCGAACGCATAGTCCGCGTCGCAAGCATCCCCGGCTCCCAGAAACACCGTCAGCATCCCCTTCGAACGGGCCCGCCGGAGCGCGCGCGATACCGCGGGGACCCCCGGGTCTGTTAGGGAATGGACCATTCCCAGAGCGATGTCCTCGCTGCCGCCCAGAACGTCGAGCTGAGTGGCGAGAAAGCCGCTTGAATCGTCCGCCGACAGGCCCGAGGAGGTCGCCAGATCGTTGGGCAAGGCGATCGCCGGCAGTGCCCTCTTGCCGACGATGACCGGATGCACGAACTCGACGGAGACGTGCTGAGCATCCGTCGCGGCCGCCCCTACTCCGAAGGCGAGCAAGCGGCCACGCCGGATGAAACGGCGGGCCATCGCATGACACAACTCAGCCAGCCGCTCGGAGTGTGCCTCGAAGAAGGCCCGCACCAGCTCTTCTCGCCGCTCGTAGGCGGCCAGCACCAGGTCCTCGGCCGGGATAGCCTCCGCTCGATCAACTCGCTCGGACATGAGCCGACCTACTCCCTACCTGCCGGGGGCAGGGCCACTAGCAGATCCTCGGAAGCGGGTCTCCTATGAGCATATCCATGATCCTGGTGCCGCCGAACGCGGTGCGGACTAGGACCATGCCCTCGGGCTGAGGAGCGACCTCGCCAATCAACACGGCGTCTGCCCCCTCAGGGACCGAACGCAGCGCGGCCAGCGCCTCTTCGGCTTTCTCCGGTGCCACCACCGCCAGAAGCTTGCCTTCGTTGGCAACGTACATGGGGTCGATTCCCAGGATCTCGCAGGCGCCGTGCACGGCAGGGCGCACCGGCACCGCGGCCTCGTCCACCACGACTCCGACGTCGGCTCCCAGCGCGAGCTCGTTCAGCACGGTGGCCACCCCCCCACGGGTGGGGTCGCGCATGACGCGTAGACCTTCCCGGGCAGCGCCGACGAGAGCCTCGGCCGCCGGCCACACCGACTGCGTATCAGAGGTCACGTCGGCGTCCAGCTCCAGCTCGCCGCGAGCCAGCATGATGGCCGTGCCGTGGTCACCCACGAACCCCGAGCACAACACCCGGTCGCCGTCCCGGATCGAGCGCTCGGAAAGCTCTACCCGGGTGTCCCGCCGCCCGATCCCCGTGGTCGCGATGTACATCCCATCGGCCTTGGTGCGCTCCACTACTTTCGTGTCCCCCGCGACGATGTCGACCCCGGCCCCTTTGGCGGCCGCGGCCATCGCCTTCACCTCTGCCCGCAGGATGTCGGAGCTGAGCCCCTCTTCGATCACCAGGGCGACGGCCACCGCGATCGGCGCCGCTCCGGACACGGCGAGGTCGTTGACCGTGCCGTTTATGGCGAGCTCGCCGATCGAGCCCCCGGGGAACTGCAGCGGCTTCACCACGAAGGCATCCGTCGTGATCGCAAGCCGAGCCCCGTCGATCTCCAGGCGAGCCGCGTCCCCCAGCTCGGACAGGGCGTCGTTAGAAAACGCCGGCGCAAAGAGGCCCGCGACCAGTGTGTGGGTGGCCTTTCCACCGGCGCCGTGCGCCATGGTGATGCGGTCGTCCCGAAAGCGAGGGTGCAACTTGCGCTGGCGCTCGATCCG